>WFXO01000037.1 GCA_015490555.1 Caldifarciminota bacterium
CGTCATCCGCCCACAAAACCCCCAGGAACCCCTCCCGCAACCCGGCATCTATCTCTTCCAGAACAAAACCATCTCTCTGGGCATCTGGCCGGTCAGATCCCCCAACCCCCGCAACGCATCCTTCTCAGATCAACCGGTCTCCCTTCCCTATCCCCTATCCTCTCCTACCCCGGATACCTCCTGGCAGTGGACCACACAACAACGTCTGACCGGCCCCGATACGCTTGTGGATATCATGGCGCACCCCTTCTATGACCCTGTGAGGAACTGGTTCTGGGTCCCCTGGATGACAGGTCCAGTGGGATGGGCCTATAACGATGATGTTGTGAAATGGTGTGACTTGAACACCGGGGAATGGTCCGAGATCTTTGATGTCACCGGCCCTGACGATACGGTCCCTGAATACCGGATTTATGGCATGGTGGATACACAGGGGAAGGTATGGCTGTCCTGGGATAGGGAAACGGACAATGCCACCTTTGACCATGATGAGATGTACCGAACTTATGATGAGAACGGCTGGGGACCCATTGGCTATGTGGATTCCTCCCACTACTACATGAGCAGTATTTATATCGCCGATGCGGGTGGGGAAATCTGGGCCATTCAGAATAAGTTGATCGAAGATCCGCCGGGGTCGAACTGGTGGAGTCACGAGACTTTTGCACGGAGATACGAGAACGGACATTTTGGGGATTCGATCTGGATTTCCCATCAGGGATGGGGAACGGATGAGACGGTAGGGCATGCCACCCATGATCGATTCGGAAGGATCCATGTGGTCTGGCAGGAGTACTGGACCGCGGGGGTTTTTTACAGGCAGTATTCCAATGGAACCTGGCACCCCATCCGGCTCGTCAACGATACGACCTGGCTGGGTGGCTCGGGATGGGGGGAATGGGTTGCCGTGGATTCGTTGACGGGAAGGATTTACGTTGTATTCTCCGGATTCTTAAAGAACCAGCCGTACAACCAGAACACATACATCACATGGTCTGACGATGATGGGATCACCTGGTCAGAGCCTGTTCGGGTGAATGAGGTCACGAGTGGTAACGAGTATTATCCGACCATAGCGATCCGGGATACTGCCGATTTCTGGGTATTCTGGGACAGGGAGTACTCGTGGGTCAACACGCACGCATGGGGAAGGCACTACTACCACGGAACATGGTATCCAGAGGTGCAACTGGACGACAGCACAAGTCCCAGTTATAACGTCTGGGGGAACTGGACTCAACAGGGAGTATGGGCAACCTTTACAGGAGGCTACGGAAACCTTGTAGATCCGCCGGATATCTGGCTTGTGAGGTGGGTGCCGGTGGGCGTGAACGAATTTTCTGAGCGACGGGGAGGGTATCAGATCCTCTGGAGGGGAGAGGAACTATGGATCAGCGGCAACCCGGGTGTTTATGGGGTGGTGGAAGTTTATAACGCCGCAGGACAAAGGATGGGGGTCCTCTGGCAGGGAAGGCTTGAACAACGGCTGTTGCGGATCAAAAGTGTAGCCCGATGGCCCTCAGGTGTGTATTGGGTGGTTCTCAAAGTTCCGGGCCATCGGGCTACATCCTCATTGGTCCGGGTGCGGTAAAACACACCCAAAACCAAGGAGGTGTCATATGAAGTACACTAAAGGATACGCCCTCCTGATAGGGCTGGCAATCGTGGCCTCCTTGGAGGCCAGAGTCCTCACGGTCGGGCAAGGAGGTACATACGCTCACATTATGGATGCTATCTACCATGCCAATCCTGGAGACACGGTCTCTGTGGCCAGTGGTACCGTGGACAGTCCCGCGGTCTACTACGAACAAATTGATTTCCTCGGGAAAGACATTATCGTCGCGGCTCGAGAAGTTGGGACCAATGATTGGCGGGCGATTGACAATCCCGATCCCAAGGCCACGGTGATTAACGCCTATCCCGGCACATATGTCGTACGATTTGTCCGTGGTGAAAGCCGAAAAGCAGTGCTTCGCGGATTTACTCTTAAGGGAACCCTGACGCCAAGAGATATGCCTTCAGATTCGTCACAGGGACACGGAATCTATATCGTCGATGCCAGTCCAACCATCGAGAAAAACATTATTCGAGGCAATCAGGGTCTCCGAGGCGTGGGAATTCGAGTAAAAGGTTCAACGTCCAGGCCTCTCATCCAGAACAACATTATCCGAGAGAATAGCGCAATCGAATTCGGCGTTGGTGGTATTCTGGTTGAAGATGCGGCGTTCCCAGAAATTCGTCAGAACCTGATCTATCGAAACAAAGGGGCAGGATCTTGGTACTACGTCATTTCAGGGGGAGGCATTTACGTGTACCAGGCGAGTGCAGAGATTATCAATAATGTCATAGACAGTAATGAGGTGGAACCGAATTCAGGAGGAATCTATCGAGGTGCAGGGGTTACCTTTGACGAAGCAATTCTGGTCACCATGCATAACAACATTATCACGCGCAACTTTACAACCAATGGATTAGGTGTCGGAGTCTACGACAAGAACGGATCTTCCTCAGTATTAGACCTGGATTACAACGATGTTTGGGGGAATGATATCGACTACCTTAACGTACAACCCGGACCCAACGATCTGAATGTCGATCCACAGTTTGTAGATCCCTCCAACTACGACTTTCACCTTCGGCCTTCTTCTCCCCTCATTGACGCTGGCGATAACTGTGTTTGGCAAGATTGGGAGAAAACCGATTTTGAGGGCAATCCTCGTTTTATTGATGGCAACGGAGACGTGGGATCTCAATATGCCATTACTATTGACATGGGAGCTTTTGAATACCGAGAAGGAACCGCCCTTCAATGCGGCGACGTCAACCGTGATGGTGTGGTAGATCCCAACGATCCTCGATACCTCTATCACTTTCTCATAAAAGATCCGGGATACGAAGTTTGCCCCATTATGGTTGCAGATGTCAACGAAGACGGCACCGTAGACATGGCAGACTACCAGTACCTGGATCATTACACCCAATATGGTTCTCCTGTTCCATGTCAGCCAGCGGATACCTCGGCTAATGGCCAGGCCCTCCTTGCCACGGGAGATCCACAACCTTCCGGAAACACCATATCGCTGCCGATCCAGGCATACCTAACCGAAGTCACTTCTGGCTATCTTTTGGAGTTTGAACTTCCACAAGGGTTCCAGTTTATCTCCGCAGAACTTCCTTCGAGCCTTCCATCGGGTCTTTCCCTTGCTTACAAAACGGAAGGCAATTGGATCCGCTTGATCGTAACGGATACCCTCCCGGAAGATGGAACCACCCACATTCCCCCTGGAGTCTTCGATGTGGTGAACCTCGAATTGAGTTACCAGGGCAATCCGGGCTCCTTCACCCTGACGGGGACCGAACTTCAGTTTGTAGACTCCACAAGTACCCGCATGATTTCAGGTTTTATCACGGGTGGTCCACAAAC
>WFXO01000038.1 GCA_015490555.1 Caldifarciminota bacterium
CTGAAGGAGGGCCCGGATTTTTGAGCCATCGGCATGTGCCGCCGCCTCTTCCAAAGCCTTCAAGATCCCGCTAAAGGCCTCCCTATCCAGGGAACACCGAATTTTGGCTCGAAAGATCTTCTCGTGGGTTGTGGCTTCGGTTCCCTCTTCTGCAGTCAAGAGTTCTTCAAAGAGTTTTTCGCCGGGCCGGATGCCGGTAAAGACGATGGGAATCTCTACATCCGGTTCATAGCCTGAGAGCCGGATCATTTCCTTTGCTAAATCCAGAATTCGAACTGGCTGACCCATATCCAAGACAAAGACCTCTCCGCCCTGGCCCATGGTTGCGGCCTGGAGAACCAATAACACGGCCTCCGACACCGTCATAAAGTATCGTCGCATGTCCGGATGGGTCACGGTCACGGGCCCTCCATGCCGGATCTGTTCCCGAAAGATCTCAATGACGCTGCCTCTGGATCCCAGGACATTCCCGAATCTTACGGCCATGAAGGCTGTTTTTCCTCCATTCTTATGAAGAATCAGCATCTCTGCTAATCGTTTGGTGGCGCCCATCACCGAGGTCGGATTCACCGCCTTGTCTGTCGAGATTAACACAAACCGTTCTGTCCCGGTTGCGATCGCGGCTTCCGCTACATACTTGGTTCCAAAGACGTTGGTCTTCACCGCCTCCTCGGGGAACGCCTCCATCACGGGCACGTGTTTATAGGCGGCGGCATGGAAGACCACCTGTGGGCGCGTCTCCTGGAAGATCCACCGGACCTTCCCTTGATCCCGGATATCACAGAGACTCACGTGTAAATTCACCGTAGGATGATGTTCTCGTAACGCTCGTTCAAGCCAAAAGAGTTCCGTCTCGTCTTCATCCAGCAGGACAAGCAATTCCGGTGCAAAACGGGCGACCTGTCGGGCAATCTCAGAGCCGATAGATCCCGCAGCACCTGTGATCAACACAGATTTTCCAGCAAGACTCTCCCGAATGCGACCCAGATCAATTTGGACGGGTTCCCGGCCGAGGAGATCTTCAACAGCCACATCCCGCAAGTCCATCAGGGTCACGTGTCCACTGGCCAACTCGGTGACCCCGGGCAGGATCTTGATCTTTCGAACCCCGGCCTCCCGCAGACGACGGACGATGTCACGGATCTCTCGAGACGAGGCGGATGGGATCGCAATGAGGGCCATCTCAACCCCATGGTCCCGGACCACCCGGGGGATAACGGTCCGGTCTCCCACGACACGCACGCCGTGGAGATACGTCCCCTTCTTCTCCGGATCATCGTCAATGACGGCCACGGGGTAATAGGGGCTCTTGGAGTTCCGGGTCATATCGCGGAGGATCTGTTCGCCCGCGTTCCCGGCCCCGACGACCAGGACCCTTTGCCGATGATGGGGTTGCCGGCGGCCAAAGAATTCGTAAGCCAGCCGTTTTGCTGCCCGGCCCCCTCCAAACCCGATCAACATGGCCCCAAACGCCACAATCCCCAGGCCTGCGGGGAAATCGTGAGGGACCACCCGCACCAGGAAGAGCAGTGGGAACCAGGTTACAAAGCCCAGAACCGCCCCCTTCATGGTATCCGCAACCTCGCGATAACTGTAGAACTTCCAGACGAGGTGGTAAAGCCGGAAAACGGCATGCCAGAAGAAATGGCAGAGAAAGACCACGAAGACCAGAAGCTCAAGGGTATGGAGATCCAGCCCCGAGGGGATCCGGCCATAGAACAGGAGATACGCGACCCCAAATCCTCCCGCGACGGCCCCAAAGTCCATCGTCGCAAAGAGGAGGGTCCGTTTCAGCCATCCGTTATTCAGCGTTTTTTGCAATCTGATCATCAAGATTTCCTCCCCGCTCCCTTTGGGGTCCCTTCCCCGCCTACCAGGGAGATACTGACGAAGAAAGGGTCCTCAAAAGTGGTTAACGCCACGGCCCATCCTTTAAGTACACGCACGGAATCATGATGAATCTTTGCCGTCCCAGGATGGTCATAGGCTTGCCACAAGTACCCCAAATGGATCGTGCGAGTCAACTCCATCACATCGGACGCCGAGGCTCGATACCGGGAAACCCCTGAAAAAGGCTTGGGTTCATAGACCCTTAAATCCTCTTGACGGGGTAAAGGGATTCAAGGATCTTTTTTAAGCGATCTACAACAATGTCCACCTCTTCCTCCGTCAACCGCGGATGGAATGGCAACGCAATCGTCCGGTCCGCGATGTGTTCCGTAACCGGAAAGTCTCCGGGTTGATAACCCATAGTGCGGAAATACGGTTGGAGATGAATCGGAGGGAAGTAATTGGCGCACTCAATGCCGTTCTCCCGGAGGGCCAGGAGAATCCGATCCCGATCCTCCCTTGTAAATGTATCTGCAAGCCGAACCACATACACAAACCAACTCATTTTGACCTCAGGGGCGATATATGGACGATGCAGCCACCCCTTGTGCTCCAACTCTTCCAGGCGCTCCTGATACCACTGTGCCACTCTTCTACGTTTTTCAATCAGTTCATCGACCCGTTGGAGTTGGGCCAACCCCAAAGCACAGTTGATCTCGCTCAAGCGATAGTTGTATCCGAGCCGTTCATGGCTTAGCCACCCCATCCCGCTTCTTCCCTGGTTCCGTAAACTCCGGCAAAGTTGAGCGACCTCTTCACGATCGGTCAGGACTGCACCGCCTTCCCCCGTCGTAATTTGCTTATTGGGGTAGAACGCGAAAACGGCGACATCCCCGAAACTTCCGGCTTTCTTTCCCTTGTACTCCGACCCCAGGGCTTCTGCAGAGTCCTCAATAAGGTAGAGATGATGTTGCTTTGCGATGTCCTGTAATGCATCCCATTCTGCCGGGTGCCCAAATACATCAACGGCCAGAATGGCTCGGGTTCGGGGAGTGATCGCGTCCTCGATTTTCGAGACATCCAGATTCAAGGTTTTGGGGTCAATATCGACGAAGACCGGACGTGCCCGTTCATAGAGGATACAATTTGCCGAGGCGACGAAACTGAAGGGGGTTGTGATTACCTCATCTCCATCTCCGATGCCCAGGGCCTTGACGCCAAGGTGGAGGGCCGATGTGCCGCTATTGACTGCGACCGCGAACCGGACCCCCACAAACGCTGCAAGTTGCTTTTCAAAGGCCTCCAGAACGGGCCCCAGGCTCAGCCTCGGGGTCTTAAGCACCTTCACCACCGCCTCAATCTCAGCCTCTATGAGGTCAGGCCGGGATAAGGGGATCGTATGTGGACTTTTTCGTGTCATGTAGGTATCTTTTTACTTTCGCAGCGGTTTTGCGGGGACACCAACTACGGTAAGGCCCGCTGGCACAGGCTTTGTCACCACGGCACCTGCACCGACGACAACGTCGTTTCCAATAGTTAGTGGCTGCTGAGAGGTCCCGTTAATAATCACGGCTCCGGTTCCAATATATACGCGTTTCCCTAAATAGACCCATCCAGAGACATGGACCCCTGGTGCCAGCGTAGTGAAGTCATCGAGGAGTGCATCGTGTCCTACGGTACAGTCTAAGTTAATATGTACGTGTTTCCCGATGCGGATATTTGTTGTCAAGATATTGCCTGCAGTAATGATCGTACCTTCTCCAATCTCAACCCATTTGGACATTCTCACGTTTGGGTGAATAATCGTTCCGAAAGAAAGCCCCATGGCTTCCGCCTTTTGGGCCAAATGCTCGCGAACTTGGGGATTCCCCACTGCAATTACCATTTTTGCAATTTGTGCTTTCTTCGCCGCTTCTTCTAAGCTCGCGATGGGAATTCCGTTCAAAGTCTTTCCTTGATTCTTCAGATCATCATCTACAAAACAGAGGACCTCATAACCCGCTTCTTCAGCGAGCCAGGCTACCTCCCGCGCAAATCCACCTGCCCCATATATGATGACTGCCTGTTTCATTTTTAGCCTCCTGAACTACCTTGAAACTTGGGTGCTGTAGCAAAGCCCTCCGCACTGACCCCCTCCCGCTTCAACACCTTCAATGCGGTTTTGAACAAAATCTTGAGGTCCAGCCATAGGGACCAGTGGTCGACATACCACACATCCAACTTGAACTTCTCTTCCCAGGAGAGGAGGTTCCGGCCACTCGCCAGCACCGGGCCCGCCATCCCGGGCGGCATCTCGTGACGGCGCCACTGCTCCGGCGTGTAAAGGTCCCGGTACTCCACCAGAAGCGGCCGAGGGCCGACCAGACTCATCTCCCCTTTGATCACGTTGAACAATTCCGGAAGTTCGTCCAGGGTCAGGCTCCTCAAGAATCGCCCCACGGCGGTTAACCGTTGTTCGTCCGGCAGCAGGTTGCCCTGCTCGTCCCGTTCGTCGGTCATGGTCCGGAACTTGTAAATTTGAAACACGCGACCCTTATAGCCGATCCGGGGCTGCCGGAAGAGGATGGGCCGCCCCATGGTCACACGAATCAACAGCGCAATGATCAACATCACCGGCGCGAATAGGAGGAGCAGACAGGAAGCAAGCACAAGGTCCATCAGCCGCTTGATCCGCAACTGGATCTTTTTGGACATCCTCATTTCTTCTTTTGGATCTCAGAGATGTATTGAATCAACCGTTGATTAATCTTCTGGACATCGAAGCGTTCTTCTGCGAGACGGCGGCTCTCCTGTCCCATTGTGGTAATCAATTCCGGCTCCTGAATGAATCGCTCCATCGCTTCTGCAAGGGCCTTTGGGCCCCGGGGCGGGACCAGGAAGCCATTAACGCCATCCATCACCGTTTCCCGACACCCGGGCACGTCTGTAGTAATCACCGGCCTTGCCGTGGCCAACGCCTCCTGTGTGCTTCTCGGAACCCCTTCCCGATAGGAAGGCAATACAAACACGCTCGTTTTTCGGAGATACGCTCTGACATCGTTTGTCCAGGGAACCCACTCCACGATCCCTTCTTCAACCCATTGGCGGACCTCATGTTCTGGGATCGCCCCAGGATTCGTATCCAGGGGTCCGATGAGCAGGAACTGGGTCTCTGGATATTGGGCTTTGATCGTCTTAGCGGCTTCCACAAACTCCCGGACGCCCTTCTCCCTGAGGAGCCGGGCGACGAGCGTGAATGTCAGGGGCTGGAGGTGAGGCGGCTCGGGAGTCCACGCCTGCAAGTCCACACCGGTCCCTCCCACCACCACCGCCTTCTCTGGTGAGACGATGCCCTTCCGAACAAATGCCTCTCGATCATCCGGATTCTGGAACCAAACTTGCTGGGCGACAGAGAAGGAGATGCGGTACCACAGGGTCTGGAACAGCCGAACGGTTCTCCGCTTCCATGAAGGTGTGCCGTTCATAAAGGCATAGCCCACCCCGCCGATCCATGCAATACGGATCGGCACACCTGCCAGCCACGCGGCGAAGGGAGCATAGGCCGCAGGTTTCGGGTGATAACCCAACACACTCCTTGGTTTCTCTTTCTTGAAGATGCGAGCCAATGCTCCCAGGGTCCGCAGGTCCTTCCATGGATTTGTGCCATGCCGATCCAGGGGATACCTCAGGGGCGTCGCATTCCAGACCTTCAGTTGTTGGATATGTTCAGGGCCGAAATCCGGTGCCATCGCGATTACCTCGTAGCCTTCCCGGATCAGGTCCTGGATCAACCGCCCCCGAAACCGAAGTACCGACGGCGCAAACGGCCCAACAATCGCAATGCTCTTCTCAGGCATTGAAGGAAACCTCAGAATTCGACCCCCCAGCGTTGACGCCAAACTTCAAACACAAAGATGTTCCAGAGTTCCCAGTAACGATCTCTTCGTCGGTGCAAATGTTCCTCCCAGAGCCGGGACACCTCTTCTATGTTCCAGACGGACCCTTTTAAAGCCTCGGGAGAAAGATAGTCTTGAAACAGTGCCTTCAATTCCTCCCTCATCCACTCACCAATAGGGATGCCAAACCCGCCCTTTGGGCGCTCCAGGATTTCTTTAGGCAAGTATCTGGAGGCGACGCGTTTCAAGATCCATTTCCTTTCCAGCCCCCGCAGTTTCCAGTCGCCGGGGAAAGAAAAGACCCTCCGAGCCACCTCTTTGTCCACGAAGGGTACGCGGACTTCCAGACTATAGCGCATACTTGCTGTGTCCACTTTGTGGAGCATGTCATAAGGGAGAACAAAATGCGCGTCACTCCACAGCCACTGGTTCACATCCGTAAATCCACGGGTTTGTGCATCTTGCCAGGTCTGCCACAGGATTTCCTGGGGCAGGTGATCGGATGAAGAATCCAGGTGGAGTAAACGGTCAAAAAGTTGAGGGTCTGTGGCCAAGGTTGCCCGGTAGTACCGTTCAAAAGCATCGGGGCTCAGAAGCCGAGCCAGTTTCCGAACCTGACGAATCCGTTCTCCTAAGTACGAGCCTCTTTGTTCCGGCCAGGGGAACCGGACGATCGATTGGAGGAGCCACCCCAGGGGTGTGCTCTGCAACTTCTGAGCCAACCGCAGTCCCTGATACTTGTTGTATCCGGCAAACAGTTCATCACCCCCATCACCGGAAAGCACGACTTTGACGTATCGCCGAGCCATCTTGCTGATGATGGCTACATTCACAAGGGATGAATCCGCAAAAGGTTCGTCCAGGTGGGTCACGATTTCTTCCAGGGCCTGTTGGGCCGCATGTGATGTCACCGGGATCTCTTCATGCAGAGTTCCCAGGTGTGCTGCGACCTGGCGAGCATAGTGGGCTTCGTTATACACGGGCCATTCTGGGAAGGTTACCGTAAAGGTCCTGAGGGGCTGTTCGGCCGCTCTTTGGGCCAGGGCACACACGAGAGAGGAATCAAGCCCACCGGAAAGAAAGACCCCTACGGGCACATCGGAAAGCAGGTGAGCCTTCACGGATTCTTGCAATGTATGCGTCAATACCTCCACAGCCTCCTGGACATCCCGCTGCCAGGAGTTTGTTCCCAGATCTCCGTAGTGACGTATTTCCACAATCTTTCCCTCCCGGATTCGAAGGAGGTGTCCTGGAGGCAAGCGGCGGGCGGCTTTCCAGATCGTATAAGGTGCGGGAATGTAATTAAACGCTGTATACAGCGCAATGGCTTCCGGATCTGGGTCCCTCGGAAACTCCGGCAACGCCAACAGAGCCCGAAGTTCTGAGGCGAACGCAACGCCTGAGGGGAGTTCACTATAGACCAGGGGTTTGATGCCAAAGGGATCACGCGCAAGGAGGAGTTCTCGTTTTTCTCGATCATATAAAGCGAAGGCAAACATGCCTCTCAGGCGGGACACAAAGTCTGGCCCTTGTTCTTCATAAAGATGGGCCAGAACCTCAGTATCCGTATGGGTTGAAAACCGATGGCCCTTCTGTAGGAGATCTGTTCGGAGTTCTGGCGTGTTATAGATTTCGCCGTTATAGACCACAACGACGCTTCGATCCTCATTGAAGATCGGCTGGCGACCGTGTTCCAGGTCGATAATGCTCAGTCTCCTATTCGCCAGGCCTACCGGACCGTCCACAAAAAAGCCATCTTCGTCCGGTCCCCGGTGACGGATCCAGTGGGCCATCCGCTGGAGGATACCGGGTGTTGGTTCTTTATGCCACCAAAACCCTGCAATGCCACACATGTCTCACAATGTTCTTTAGGAAAATGTTTTTTGGGGAAACTTATAGGATGTAAACAGTGGAAATATAGTGTTTTGCAAACTTTGATGTTCTTTCATCTGGGGGTCCAATCTTTAATCCACGGATTCATAGGGAAATAACGATTCACTGCAGAGAATACAGCTTGGCGTGCCTGATAAAAATTTTGTATATCCCGGTGACTGGGTGGGGTAGACCTGGAAGAGATAATTCTATTCTTCAAACCAAACAACTGCGCGAGCGTAAAGATGACGAGTTTGCAACTTGTGGTGAAGATATTTAATGTTGTTTCCGCCAGGCTTGAGCGCCAACGTTTAGTAAAGACACGTATGGTATAGAAATAACTTTCAATAATGTTTTTGAATGTAGTTGATATATATTCAGTATAAGTATATAAAATTTCTGGCAAAACAGTATAACGATGAGAGGAGAGAATGCGCAAAAGAAAATCAAAGTCTTCACTACGACGTAACTTTTTATCAAATCCAAACTGCTTTGCAACGTCCATACGTATCATAGAAGGTGCGAATGAAATAGAGAGTGAACCCAATTTAATAGGCTTAGTATGGCTTTTGGGATATCGAACACCCACAATCTGATTTTGGGGGTTTACTATTGCCATGCCACAACTTACAACCGAAAGCCCCGGTTCTTGCTCCATGACTTCAATTTGGCGCTGAATTTTATTTGGATAGATCCAATCGTCTGCATCTAGCATGCAGAGATATTTCCCACGAGCATGTTCAAGAGCCACTTGGCGTGCCATTCCACGCCCATGGTTTTTAGAAAGTCGAATATATCTAATCCGGGGGTCTTTTGCCTGTTCAATAATCGATAAAGGAGAGAGTGTTGAACCGTCATCCACGAGGATACATTCCCAATTCTCATACGTTTGGATGAGGAGGGATGCAAGGGCCAGAGGCAATGTTTCTATTGCGTTGTAATAAGGCATTATGACAGATACTAAGGGGTTCATGGTGTATTGGGGGCATTACTTTGAGCGTGGTTCATCTGCCATCTGTCTCGAAAAATTTTAATTCCTTTCCAAGACATGTTTGAAAACTTCCATAAGACGTTCACCCAGCTTCTTTTCTGAAAAATTTTCAACCACGTATTTACGGGCTTCTAATCCCATTTTCTTTCTAAGTTCGTCATTAAGAAGTAACGGAATTGCTGCTGCCGCCAATCTCTCAGAAACATCGGGAAGGTATTCCCCAGTTTCATTGTCAATGATGTCAACTACTCGGCCTTGAACACCATCTTGTGGGATCATCGTGGGTACAGCACCAACCCTGGAAACAACAACAGCAACACCACAGGCCATTGCCTCAAGAGGGGTTAGCCAAAAGGTTTCATATCTTGAGGCACCCATAAAAAGATCTGAACTGGAAACTAAACGAACCAAATCATATCCATATCGTGGACCTAAAAAAAAGACACCCTTCATTTTCAAATGTTCCTGTGTTAAAAAAGGACCTGGCTTGCCAATTAGAACAAGATCTACATCAGGGACCCGTTCTTTAATGATCAAAAAAGCGTTTACAAGCTGAGGGATTCCCTTATATTCTTTATCCATCCTCCCTACATAAATTATTTTTTTGTTCTTCGGATCCATTCCTTCTTGAAGCCAAACATTAGGGTCAGCATAGCGCGGATGGAAGCGCTCTGTGTCAACTGCATGAGGAATGAGGTAGATAGCCTCCTTTGGCGTTCCAGCCTGTACACATTGACGGACACGCAACTCAGACATTTCTATCCAGGCTTCCGACATCTTTACTGTCATCAGAGGGCTTGGATTGGCTGGGTCCATCAGTATTGGAATACCTGTCACGTTGGGTCCAGCGACCAACTTTCTACTCCCCTTACTAACCCAAGCATATAAAAATGACTTAAGTCCTGTTGGTACGTAGATAAGATCACGATCACGAGAGGCCTTCCATACTTGGAGAAGATTTGACCCGACTTTTTGTGGATTATGAGGGTCGAAGCCCGAAATAATCTCTATCCGCTTTGATTTTGCATACCGTTCTGTACTATCGAATTTTTTACAAAGTAGCCTCACATGTACATCTTCTCTATCACTAAGTGCATTAAGAACCGACACTACATTCCGATGGGGTCCACTAACCGCAATTGCTTTATCGACCAGGATAAGCACCTTTAGCATGGTCAGCAATTGCCATTTTCATCTTGAGAGAGAATAATGGCGAGAAAAGCATAAAAGTAAGCACTATATTTGCTCCTCCATATAAATATTCCCCTGTCATTAGTCCAAGTACAAGAACGATCCAAACAAGCTGGATGCGGTTCCGAACAAGGTGCATGTTTGCGAATTCCTTACTGCTAAATCTCCATATTCTCAAGAAAATAAATAGCATCATGATCCCCCCAATAACCCCAAGTTCTAAGAACATTTGTATAAAAAAGTTGTGACTCCCGATAACAAGCAACCCAGTATCTCCTCCTCGATGCCAAAACCCCCGTCCAAAGAGAGGATCGTCAAAAAACTTCCTTCCCTCGAATATCCAAAGGCCAATCCTCCCTCCAGTATCCAGTCCCCATATCCTGTAATTCGGATATGGGGTATGGAGATTTAGAAGGCCGTACCGTTGGGGATTGAGTATCATGTCTACTTGTTTACGGAAGGCCGGAATTTTATAAAAAGACACTAACATACTTGCCGCGATCACCAGCGGCCACATTGTACCCCACCGACTCGAGATGTATCGCCTTAAATAAAAGATCGTTGCCCCAAGCAATGCAACCCACCCAGCTCTTCCATAAGTGAAAAACGACCCTGTTAATTCCAAGATGATGATGAGCATTCTCCATATGATTTCGCTACTTCGTTTAACCCCGAAATCGAGCATATAACCAATTTGGTACGCGATGATCATAGACAAAAGGACACTCATCATATTGCTGGCCTGGTATCCAAAGGTATTGTCCTGCACAAGTCTGTCTTTAAAAATCAAGTATGACAAGGCTACAATTATGCCGATCGCATCAATCGTGCGGTCTCGGGCTCTTTCAAACTCTTTAATGCTGGACATGGTGGCAACAAGATACCCAAGATATCCATAAAGAGTCCATTTCATAAATTTCACGAAAGAAAATAAAATCATATGATTTGACTCAAAGGGGTATCGGAAAGGAGCCGTTAGGGTAGAGATTCCACCCCAAAATAGCAAAAGTAAAAAGAGGGGTCGGAAGTTTTGAGTCAAGATGGTTTTACGAGGGCGTGGGACGGAAGAAAAGGTTAATAAACCAAGGACAAGAGCAAATGGGAACAAGTAGTCTTCGATTTTTATCATACCAAGAGAGGTACGGCGGGCTATACCCAGGTTGGGCAAAAACATACCAATGATTGCAAGCCAAAAAAAGAACCAGGTAAGTTTGTAGGATCTACCGGCTTTGATCATACGCTATCGTGCCTTTGCCATTTCCCCGTTCTATTCCTTAAGGCATCAGCCACCGCCCAAATCCCCGCCTTAACGAGGTCTGTTCTACCTTGGGAAAGAAGCATTGAATAGCGAATCATCCGGGTAACCATATAAAATGGTAGAAAAAGACACCACTTCCACCGGGGCAAGTACATTTTTCGTAGTAAAAGACCGTTCCGGGTTCCATAGTAGTATGAGAGGGGCTTCAGTACACCAAGGGATTTCCCGACCTTATGACATATCCGCGCCGATGGGACAACAATGCAGCGAAAGCCTTCTCGACGGGCCCGGAGCGAATAATCCCATTCTTCAGACCAGATGAAAAAGGGTTCGTAAAATCCACCAATTTGTTCGTACACCTCTTTTTTAATTAACATCATGCAACCGCTGACCCACTCTGTTTCGTACGGTTCCGTGTGATCAAAACTGTGGATGTTCGTGTGGTCATAAAGTCGTTTTGTCCCCAAGAAAGGAGTAAAAATTCCGCCCCCCCACCAAATTTTTTCTGGCTCTGAGCAATACGTAATGATCCCTCCAACTAACCCCGCTTTTGGCTGATTTTGCGACACATTCACCATCTCCTTCAAAAATGTCGGAGATACTAACGTGTCATTGTTGATAATCAGCGCATACGCTGCGCCATTTTTATATCCAAGTTCCATGCCCAAATTATTTCCTCTGCAGAAACCAACATTTTCCTCAAGTCTTACAAAAACGTGTTTTCTGATTTTTCGGCGAAAAACTGGCGACGAAGGATCCGCAGGGACACGGAGGAATATGTCCCATTGTTGAGGAGAATGGGTTTCGATCCACGTAATGATTCTCTGTTCAGAGTTGTCGTTTGATGCATTGTCTATCACCACGAGCATGAAATTCGAATATTCAACATGATGAAAACTTTCCAGGAGATCTAAGGTGTCTTCCCATCCATTCCAGTTGAGGATTACTGCTGCAACCTTGGGTTCAGTCATGGGTTCCTTTTCCTTAGCAAAGAACGGTATATGCGCTCAATTTCTTTTACATGCTGCCTCATAGGTTTGACGTATAAATCGACAGAGTTTGACATCTGAACAGCGAGAGCCGGATTCCGAACAAACCGCAACATTTTATCGTACAAGTCATTGACATCTCCCGCGCGAAATAAAAACCCATCCACACCGTTCTTTACAAACTCAGGAATTGCACCCAAATTGGAAGCAATCACAGGTTTTCCGGCCAATCTGCGTTCGAGTAATACTAATGGGCAATTTTCGAACCAGATAGAGGGGAACACCAATACGTCTATAGACGTGTATACTGAATACGCATCTGTCGTTTTCCCCATGAAGTGGATATTAGATCTTCCCTCGACCATTTTTACTAAACTCCGGAAATAGTCTGACCGTGGATTATACGGACCATAAATAAGAAGTTCCGTATTTTCCTCTGGAATCCTCAAGAATGCTTCCAAAAGTACATGTAGACCCTTGATGGGAACAATTCGACCAATATACCCAAACGTGATCCCGTTTTCTCGAGGTCTCATGGGAGGTCTTATTGTCTCCCTTCGAGAAAACCAAGAATCCTCATACCCGTGGTACAAGGTAATCATTTTATTCGGATTCACCCCGAATCGAACATATAAATTCCGCAAAAACTGAGAAGGAGCGATAATCCGATCAACACTGTTGAGGAGATTCAATAACCGACGATTCCTTTCCTCAAATTCTGATGGACGCGTTACCCACCTGAACAGGTGTTTCGCAATTTCCCCCGCCAGGTGGTTCCACTTGCAATTAAGACTTCCTGCTCTTTTGTAGCTCCAGCACTTGTGACAGATGCGAGGCTCAGGCTGAGCACAAATCGTTTTGTTATATCTACGAAAGAAATGAACTGTCGGGCACAAAAACCAATAGTCATGTAATGTTAAAACAATTGGGATTCCATAATTGCGCGTAATTTCTATAAGTCCCGCGGAAAGGTTCAAGAGATGTTGGACGTGAACGATATCCGGCTTTATGCAAGAAAGAAGCTGAACAAACTTTCCTTCGACTTTCGGATTCTGAAAAGAATTTGAGTATCGTAATCCACGAGTCCATTGAGAAACAGAAAAAATCGATGTTTCTGAACGAAACGCATGGATAGCCAAACCATCCCACTCGTGATCATCAACAGTAGCACGCGGGTTTCCTGTAACCGGGAACAGAACGTGCACTTCATGTTTTTTCGACAGTCCCTTAGAAAGTTGATAGGTGTACTTTTCAACACCCCCATAGCTATAGGGAGGGAATGTATGTACAATCTGAAGAACTTTCATGGCATATAATCTAATAACCGATAAATGTCATTCAAAGCTCGGCTCAGCATCGTTGCGAAGCCTTAAACGGAAAGGGAGTTTATTTGGAACAATTATTATTTTTGTAAAACAATAATTAACTCTTTATTGTAGAACTTCGTGCAATTGTTTGTATAGTTTTTTAACCCAATCCACGGAGACTCCTCTTCAAATTTTATTTTAAATTTACTTTTTAATAACGAATAAATATCTTTTTTCGTAAAACAATGCGGATGAGCAGGATTTCTTTTTACCTTCTCACGAAAGATCTCTACGGTTAATACAAAATATCCACTTGTCTTTAATACTC
>WFXO01000039.1 GCA_015490555.1 Caldifarciminota bacterium
CTACTTCCATTTCGCCGCGTCTCAGGAACTTACGGAGGCGATGCTTCAAAAGAAAATCGTGGCAATCGCGTATGAGACGGTGGAATTGGCCGATGGCTCCTTGCCCTTATTGATTCCGATGAGCGAAGTTGCTGGGCGAATGGCTCCACAGGAAGGTGCCAAGTATCTGGAAAAGCCGCAAGGTGGCTTGGGGATTCTCTTAGGGGGTGTCCCCGGGGTGCCACCTGCGAAGGTGGTCATCATCGGGGGTGGGACGGTCGGGACCAATGCCGCGAAAGTTGCCTTGGGGATGGGGGCCGATGTCACCATCATGGACATCAATCCGGTCCGTCTTCGCTATCTATCCGAAATCTTTCCCTCGGTCAAAACCCTGATCTCCACCCCTTACAACATCCGACAGGAAATCCAAACGGCGGATATGGTGATCATCGCGGTCTTGATCCACGGGGCTCGGGCCCCCAAACTCATCACACGGGAAATGCTCAAAGAGATGAAAGAAGGTGCGGTCATCGTGGATGTGGCCATTGACCAAGGAGGAGGTGCGGAGACTTCCCGTCCAACCACCCATAAGGACCCTGTGTATGAAGTCGATGGCGTAGTCCACTACTGCGTCGCCAACATGCCAGGAGCCGTCCCAAGGACATCGACGTACGCCCTGACCAACGTGACCCTTCCGTTTGCGATGGAAATCGCAGATAAGGGATGGGAAAAGGCGGCACGCGAAAATCCAGCAATTGCGAAAGGGGTGAACATGGCTTACGGCTTCCTCACCTATCAAGCCGTAGCCCACGCCTTTTCTTTAGAATATACGCCACTGGATCAAGTACTTCGCTGACCAGAAAACATTCAGGACCGGCTCTTAACGAACCGATGGGAGGTGACAACCATGGGCGAAATGTGGCGGGGCCCTTTAGAAAAAATTGACAACTATCGGTGGAAAATCCCTCGTTCTTACAAACCTTTTATGCGGGTGGACGGGATCATTTACGCCTCTGAAAAACTTTTGAACCAGATCCGGCAAGATCAGGCTCCCGAGCAAGTGGCGAATGTCGCATCTCTTCCTGGAATTCTGAAATATTCCCTCGCGATGCCCGATATTCACTGGGGGTACGGGTTTCCCATCGGTGGCGTGGCTGCCATGGACCCGGACACGGGCGTCATCTCTCCAGGCGGTGTGGGGTATGACATCAACTGTGGGGTCCGCATCATCCGGTCAGACCTGACGATTCAGGACATCCGACCCTATCTCAAAAAACTGGCCCAAGCCCTCTTCGAAAATGTCCCCGCAGGGGTAGGCCGAGGTGGAAAGATCCATGTGTCTAACCGGGAACTGGAAGAGGTCATGGTCAAAGGGGCTCGGTGGGTCGTTGAACGGGGATACGGCTGGGAAGAAGATTTACAGCGGACAGAAGAATATGGGGAACTGAAGGGTGCAAAGCCGGAGGCTGTCTCTCGACGAGCACGTGAGAGGGGCCGCCCCCAACTCGGGTCCCTCGGTTCCGGGAACCATTTCCTCGAGATCCAAGTGGTCGAAGAAATTTACGACGAACGGGCCGCAGAAGCGATGGGCCTGTTCCGTGGAGGGATCACGGTCATGGTCCACTGTGGATCCCGGGGCTTCGGACACCAGATCTGTGATGATTATGTCCGGACTATGGGAAGTGCCATGCGGAAATACGGCATTCAAGTCCCAGACCGACAACTGGCCTGTGTTCCAGTGAAATCCCCTGAAGGGCAGGCCTATTTTGGGGCGATGGCTTCTGCAGCAAACTACGCTTGGGCCAACCGCCAGTTTATCACCCACTGGATCCGGGAATCGTTCCAACAGGTCTTTGGGAAGTCGCCAGAGGCTTTAGGACTCCACTTGGTCTATGACGTAGCGCACAACATCGCAAAATTTGAGCAGCACCGAATCAATGGGCAACTGAAAACCGTGGTCGTTCACCGGAAGGGAGCCACACGGGCATTCCCCAAGGGACATCCGGAATTGACGCCGGTTTACCGGAAAATCGGCCAACCTGTCTTGATCCCCGGTGATATGGGGACCAATTCTTATGTCTTGGTGGGTACAGAGCGTGCAATGCGAGAGACTTTCGGATCCACGTGCCATGGCGCAGGCCGGGTCCTGAGCAGAAAGGCTGCGATCCGTGCTTCCAGTGGGCGCCAGATCGCCCAAGAACTAAAACAACGCGGAATCCTTGTGCGAGCCCACACCCATAAAGGGCTCATGGAGGAGATCCCGGAAGCTTACAAAGATATCGATATTGTGGTGGAAACGGTGCATAACGCGGGTCTCTCCACAAAGGTCGCGAAACTTCGCCCCCTGGTCGTGATCAAGGGATAATCTTTTCTTTCAATCAGCGAAAACAAAGAGCGGAAGGGTGAAAAGAAAAGAACTGGGTTTTTTGTTGCTACGCCTGTCGGTCGCAATTGGCCTCTTGGCTCTCATATTCTTGCGTATCGACCGAACTGCCCTTAAAGAAGCACTCCTTCAGATTCATCCTTTTTTGTATGGCTTGGCGGTTCTCTCTTTTACAGGAGTGATCGTCCTCTCGGCTCTCCGGTGGTATGTCTTCCTTCAAGTGTATCCCGAACGATTTTCTCTACGGAGCCTCATCGAGGCCTACTTCGTCGGGCTTTTCGCGGCAAATTATCTACCATCAGGGGGGATTGATTTAGCAAGGGGGCTTTACTTGGTTCCCCAAGCAGATACCCGGGCCCCGATCTTCGCGAGTATCTTGATTGATCGCCTCTTTGGTTTTATGGCCATCCTCCTGATTGTTGTGATCGGCCTCCCATTTGGAATTGAAAGTTCCCGGCCCTTTGCGCCTTACCTGTGGGCATTGGCGGTTGTCATCCCTCTTTTTCTCTTCATCACATTACAACCAAAGGTCTACTCTTTCTGGATCAGAAAGTTGGAGCATCTTCCGCTGGGGTACTACCTAAAGCGTCTTTACGAGGCTTATTTTCAATATTCGAAGTTTCCCCACATTCTGTTTTGGGGGTTCTTTTTATCTTTGGCGATACAAATCCAATTTGTCATCACGGCTTGGATCACCGGATGGTCTATTGGTGTGCGACTGCCCTTCTTAGAGTCTGTCTTTTTTGTCTCCATTGTGAATCTCCTTGCGATGATTCCCATCACCATTAGTGGCTTAGGGATTCGGGAAGGCGGCTTTGTTGCTTTGTTTCAAGGCCTCATGACTCCGGAACAATCTGTGGCCGTTTCTCTCCTTTATTTTGGGACCAGCCTGATCAATAGTCTGGTCGGTCTGGGCATTCTTGTCCGTCTCAAGGGATTCCGTTCCTCATAGGTCTTGATCCCGCTCTTGCCCACTTGGCTTGAATTTCAACTATGAATTCATTTCATTGTTCTAAGAGTTGAAACCCAACAATCATTGAACTAAAATTCTTACCTTGCACGGGCTGCTTCAAGATCGGTGAAATCCATTGACTCCGTAAAAAAGGAAAGGAGGTCCTCATGCATAAAGCAAAGAAAAACTATCTGTGGAATGTACTCTGGATCCTCGCAGCAGGAAGCCTCTGGGCTCAGACACCTCCCGATGTCCAGCAGACCCATGATGTCAATGTCAATATCCAAACGGTATTCACCCTCCAAATTCTGACCGTAAACGACTACCAACATCCCAATGCGTCCCAGCCGGATAATGGAAATGGAGCCGTGGATTTCTTTACCCGTGTGCCTTCTGCAACTCCCTATGTGTTGGCGCAGGCAGCGGGAGACTATGCCGTCCGTCTGCAAGTGGAAAGCAACTACACAGGGACTTGGTATCTGAAGGTCAAAGGGAGTGGCGATTTTAGTAACGGATCCACGACCTTCCCCCTTTCTCGCTTGGGCTGGCGTCAAGATGGGTCCTCATCCTTTACGCCCATGTCCACAACCTATGCAACCGTGACCTCCGGGACGGCTACGGCTCCGACCAATATCGACATGGACTATCAGTTACAAGTGGACTGGTCGGATCCTCCCGGAAACAACTATAGCACAACGATTACATACCTTTTAACCACCACTCCCTAAGGGAAACTGCTTCGTGTGAGTTTGTGAGATAGCCTGTTTCCGGGCGAGAGTAGCCCGATGTTAACACTCTTGACACTTTCCCTGTTGGCGGTGGTCAACTTTCGGGTCGCACCGCCCTATTTTCAACTCCGGCTTCACCCGGGAGAAACGATAGACACTTCTCTACTGGTCATCCCAGAAAACGAGAGAACCCCTCTCCTCCTCTCAGTCTGGCCAATGGTCCTGGATTCCCTTCATGGAGGCCCTGAACCTGGTCCAACGACTTATCCCTTCTCTGCGCACCGTTGGATCACCTTGCCAACACAACGAATGCTAATACAGGAAGGCACCACTATCCCATTCCAGATCCACGTCCCAGAGACCACGGAGCCGGGAGGGTATTTTGCGATCATTACCCTCAAACCTGAGATCTCGTCGGAGGGTTCTTCAAGCCGACGCGCTGGTGCACTCATCATCCCAGAATATGGGGTGACCCTCTGGATTTCCGTTGGTGAAGGGTCCTCAACACTGGAAGTGGGACAATTGGAAGCATTCCAGAAAGAGAATCAAATTCTGTTTCGAATCCCCCTCTGGGTCACTGGCCGATTCCACAGAAGTTTCACGGGATACCTGGAGATCCAAGATTCGACGGGCCATAAAGTTTTCGAAACGCTCCTGAATAAATTGTGGGTTCTTCCAAAACTCCGGAGAGTATTAACGGTCTCATGGACGCCTCCCATCCCTGGGAAGTACAAAGCATTCCTGGTGATCCAAGACTCTACAGGAATTGTATCCTATCAGGAGATGGGTGTCCGGGTTCGCGAAGCGCCATAACCGAGAAAATCCGCGAATGCTCTACTTTCTTTGGCTCCTGAGTATACCGTTCGGATGGGATTCGCTTCCCCATCCTCCCAACCTCCAGCAATGTTATTACATCATTGGATTGGATATTCCCCAGACCTATGACTATAACGCCACGGATCCAAACAACCCAATTCCGAGCCCTGACCCTGCAGTTGATTTCTCTACGCTTCCCCCGGGAGGACCTTATACCCTCGCACCGCCTGCCAATCGCTACGCCGTCCAACTCTCCGGTTTTGCTTATCTTTTTTGCTGGTTCCCGTTCCCGATCTGGATCCCTGCTCCATGGCGTTTGAGAGTGGCAGGAAGTGGGCCTTTCAGCAACGGTTCTTTTTCTTTTCCTCTATCGTCCCTGGAGTGGAAAACCGACGCCTCTGCCCTTTGGACCCCCATGACTACAACTTATCAACCTGTGGACAGCAGTGTGGGCCTGGACTACACCCTGATCGACTACAGACTCACGATCCCATATTCGGCCGCTCCCGGGAACGGGTATTCCACAACCATTCGATATTCCCTGGTTCTGGCGCTCAACCCACCCTCCCCTCCTCTGCCCTGGACTCCCATGGCAGAACTCACAAGATGGCAACAACTTTTTGGGCCGCTTCCCGATGGGACCCACCCTTACATCCGATTGGTCACGGATGCATACCATCTCTTTCCTGGTGTCCCCTTTCCCATCCCTTTCACCATCCAGAACCCAATGCCTTTCGACTATGAGATCCGTGTCCGCCTGGAGTTTCCCATTCCTTTACAGATCGAAACGGTCCCAACAGGATGGGAGATCACGGAGAGGACTCCAACAACATCGGTTTTTCAAGGACATATCAGTGGGATGGCAACCGATGACTTTGCTCCGGTCTTTCGATTGGAGCCCCAAGGGCTTCGTCAAACTACCTACTCATTTACCTGGTATACGGAAACCCGTGCTTCTCCCAACGAACCCTGGTCCCTCGTGGCCTCCGGAAGGGGTCGATTTTACCTCCAGACCTATCCCTTTTCCCAAAGGGGTCGTATCATCGGCATCGTTCAAAGCCAAAAGAAGCCGGTCCCAAACACCAAGGTCACCCTCTCCTCAGGTTTGGAAGTCTCCACAGACAGCCTGGGGCGATTTTCTTTTGTGTCCCTCCCCCCGGGATATTATGGGATTTGGATCTCTGACGGCCCGACTGTGGTTCGGAAAGTCGTACACTTAAGGCCGGGGGAGACGAGATACGTAATCTTTAACAAAGAATCTTCTGGGGAGATTCGGGCACAAGAGTTTATTGTTTCGAACATTGGGGTCGGAAGTGAAAATCAGAAGGTCTTCCTTTCCACCTACATTGCAGGCCATGTAAAAGACATCGATTTTCGTCTTTCTCTGGATACACGGAACCCTTCTTATTTCCGGGATCCCGATGAAATCTATCCCCTTGCGCTCTACCCTGAGATTGGGAGTCCTACGGCCACTCCCACGGATGTCTTCCATGTCTCCATCCAGGCTCCGGCTCTGCAGATTGAAGGTGGGAGACTCCCCCTCAATTCTGGATTTCCGTTGCTTTCGACAGATATGGAGGGGTTTCGATATCGAATCGGGTCGAAGATCTTCATGGAGGGTCAGATTGGGCTTCCAAAGAGAAATGTGGCCATCGAGCGTTATCGGAGCAATGGAACGGTCGGACCTTATTACCTCGAGCGCACACCGATTCGTCCACTGACCGAAAAGGTGTTTCTCGAATACCGGTCCCCTTCGGGTACGGTTGTAGAACTCCATCCCCTTCCTGTTTCGGAGTATTCACTTGATTATGACCAGGGAGTTCTCCTCTTCCACGAGCCAATTCCCGAGCGTCAGGGGGGCTTAGAAGTCTGGATTGTCATTGTGTATGAAAGCCGCGGGACTTCCTTCGATGAGACCCCCAAACAACTCATCCAACAACACGAGGTCGGGTGGAGAACCAAATCCTGGACCCTGGCGGGTGGTTGGTTCCTGTTCCCTTCGACACAACAATCTTTTTATACCACGCGATTTCAGTACCACGGATCTGGGATGACTTCTTCACTCCGAGGGGGTTGGAAAGGTGGATCCCTGGGGTTTCTCCACTGGGGTGCCTCGCTCCATCGCCCTTCATGGCCTTATGACATCGAGATCAACTATCGATTCCGAGACGATATCTGGCGGATTCTCCCCGCGGCGTATTATCCCTCCCCTTATCAGTGGGCAGGGGAACTGGCCTGGAGATTCCACAATGCTGAGGCGGCAGACTCCCAACGGATGTCTGGTGCGGTCCAGCTTCGAGTCACGGGGACCGATGGCCACCGATTCTATGAAGGGGCCATCGACGGAAACTTCGGACCCTACCGTGTCACTCTCCAGGGTATCTTAGAACCTGGTGCCTTATTGATTCATCGGTGGACCTTCGCACAAAAACGCAAGGGAAGCCTGCTCACTCTTTTCTTTGGCCTCGGTTCCATCCAGAGAACCATGGCTTATGGGGAAGCGGGGATGGGGGTCCAATTTCCTATTGGACGGTGGGACACAGAAATTCGGGGACAACTTTCTCATGAAGGCCCAACGCCTCGCGCAGATTTCCAGATCCAACTTTCCCAAGATCGTCGGATCCGTATGTATCTCGTCCATCAACGCAAACCCAGTCTTCGGTTTACCCAACTGGGGAGTCAATGGAACTTCCAAAGCCAACGCGCTCTATTCGTAGGGAATTTCGGAGCTACAACCAGTGGAGGGAACACCCGTGGCTATGGGTTTTTACAGGGGTTTGCGTATCTGTCACCGGTCTGGGGAATCTATGGATCCATCATCGCAGCAGGAGAAAATCGACTGGGGATCTTTTATCGACCGGGATCCCCCTCTTCAATCCAACTTTTAGCGTCCTATCTTTGGAGCCATCACACACGGGGAGGATCTTTCTCCCTGGCATTTTCACCCTACAAAAACTGGAATGTGAATGCTGAATATCGTGCACGGGGCAAGTCGCAACGGTTCCAATTCTTTACCGATTGGGCTCTCGTTCAAAATTTCGGCATGACCCTGGGATGGGATCAAGAACCGAAGTGGGGAGTTTTCTGGGAAAACTCGGGGATCGGAATTCGGTGGACTTACGGCCTGTCTGAGAAGTGGAAACTCTCCACGTTCATCTCCCTCTTTCAAAGTTCCTCCTGGACTTGGAAACTCCCCGAAGACCTCAAAATGACCCCCTCCACCTCATCTCTCCAGGAAGGAGATACCCTCCAGATTCGAATCGAAGGGGAAACCTCGGACGGATCCCCCTATGAGGGTCCTGTACAAATTTTCGTAGACACCTTGAAAATTGCAGAAGTGTGGCTTTCTTCAAGCGATACCTCGGGGCAAATCGTTCGGTATGTCCCGTCGAAGACGCTGAAGCCCGGCGTCTATCGACTCCGGGCTTATATCAACCAAACAGAAGTCGCCTCTACATGGTTTGTCCTCCATCCGCCAGATTATGAGTGGGTCTATCATTCTCCTCCCAAAATGCCACAAATACCTGCAGGTCCGCCAAAACTTGGGGATCTTGATCTCCAAGTACTGGCCATGAAAGCAGAAACGGTTTGGGTCCAGCTGACGATCCTGGACCAATGGGGCCGGACATTCCGGGAATACCAAGGGGAGGTTCAGGTCTACACATCGAATCACGTATCCGTCACCCCCAGCAAAATTGTGTTTCAACCGGAAGATCGAGGTTCGAAGCAAGTTCGATTGGTTCTCAGAGGAATGGCCCCGTCCCAGTCTTTACGTCTTATCTTTCGAGCCACCTATGCGGGTCGTCAAGTCCGTTACGCATTCAGTGAACCGATCAGCATGCGTCCATGAGTTTATGGCTCCTGCTTTCCAGTTTTTGGGTTACTCCGCCGCTTATAGAAATTCCGGTGACTCCGGGTTCCACTGGGGACACGGTTCTTTGGCTTTACGGCACTCACAACGCAGAACGTGTACAAATCTCTTGCTTACCCATGGCACAAGACACATTGACCGGGGATCTCTATGGAGCCTCGAATTCCATTATCCCTTCAGCGCTGCCATTTCTAAAAATCTCTACTCCTTCTCTCGATTTGGATTCTGCCCGATGGGTTGCTCTCCGTCTCTCTTACAGGATTCCGGACACGGCTGCAGCAGGTGGACGGTATGCAGTTCTGGAAATTGTTCGGCTCCTGTCACGGCCAGGACAAGCCGTGCAGGCAGAATACGCCGTGGAAGTACCCATATGGCTGGTGATTCAAGGACCGGATTTAGAGCCTGCGTGGGTGGAAGTAACGTCATCGAAATGGACAGTCCGTGGAGATTCTGGTGTCCTTCGAATCGCCCTTCGCACACAAGGACGGGTCCATACGTGGGTTCGTGGAAACCTACGGCTGTCGTTTGATGGAGATTCTTCACTGGTGAATCCTTTTGCTCGTTTCTGGATGTTCCCTGGAGCCCAACGAATCCTCACCAAGCGTGTGCCGACCCACAAGTTACAGTGGTTGGAGATTGAACTTTTTGATCCCCATGGCATGATTTACCGACGTCGTTTTGAGGGCCACGTGAGCCCGTCAGTGATTCAGAAGCACCGAAAGAACAACAAATATTGACAAAAACGAGGGGACCTCATACACTAATGACCCTCGTGGGGATGTAGCTCAGTGGGAGAGCACCTGGTTTGCAACCAGGGGGTCGGGGGTTCGAATCCCCCCATCTCCACTTAAAATCTAAAGAAATCCCAACGTTTTTTAATCCCCATTTTCTTCAATTTTTGGCAATTTTTTATTTTACCTCGTCACAATCTCGGCACAATTTGTTCAACTTTGTGCACCCAGAGAGTTACTTTAAAAGTTTATGAAAACGTCCTCCTCTACTGGGTTAAAACGTGGGGTCCGTAATTCCGAGGAAATATTGTTTACTCAACCGTCGAAGAGGAGGTGTTGTTCTTTGCTTCGAAAATCATTAACAAGGCGATGGCCAGGATCACAAATGTGCCGCCCAGGACTTCAACAGGTTGGAACCTTTCACCCAAAAAGAGAAAGGACCACACTACAGCCAGTACGATCTCCAGAAGTAACACAATGGAAGACGATAAAGCCGTGACCTCCTCCAAAGCAAACACATAAAGACTATACGGCAAAACAGAACAAAAGATCGCAAGATATAGGCCGATTCCCACCGCTTGAGCGGGAAAATGAAATTGGTGGTCTACCCCCAAATAGAGTACAGAGAGAGGCATAAAGGTCCACCACATCACCCCCGCCATGATCCATGTTGAAGGCAAGGTTCCGGCAATTTTCCGTGAATAGACAATATAAAACGCCCATACAAAGGCTGCACCAAGGACAAGCAGGTCTCCTCTTCCCGTTGAAGTACCAAAAAGAGCCTGAAGACCATACGGACCGATCGTTGTGAAACCCGCCCCCATCAAAGCCAATGCCAGGGATCCGAAGTGATATCCATGCGGTCGTTCACCGAGAACAAAATATGCGACAATTCCCACGAATACCACATACATGTTGACCAATAGAGCAGCTTTTGCCGCCAGGGTGTGTGCTTGCCCCTCAAATTGCAGGTAAAAACCCAGGGCATTGATAAAGCCCAACAACATGACCGTTGGGTGCCAAAGCACTTTGATGGCCCCCCCGGCCCGTGACTTAATCAAGAGTGCCAGGCCCAGGAGTCCAGCAAAAAAGAAACGTAAAAATACCAGTTCAACGGGGGTAGAACTTTGAAGGCCCACCTTAATGACCGGAAAAGATGTGGACCACAAGAGAGCGGCGGTCACCAGTGCCAACCAGTATTTCGTCTTCACACCTCTTGCTCCTCCCAAAGGGTGATGATATAAGGCTCCCCTTTCTGAGGGTGTCGGGGTATTGTACGAATTCCTAAGCCCGCATGCAACCAAAGAGGAACCAGAGCGCAAAGTAATGCGTCCGTTTCGTCCACAAGACGTCTCACCGGAACATTTTCTACAGGCATTCGGAGCCATTGGATGAGGTTCGCTCCAACACGAAATCGTTGGGACAGGATTCGCTGAAGATCTTGGCGAATCCTGCGAATTGCTTCTCGTCGTCCAGACGCAGGAAGCCCCCGTTGCTTATAGATCAAAGACCGCCGCCAGATGCCTACGGAGACCCATTGGGGGTACACTTCTAAGAGGGAAGGAACTTGAAATGGTGGCCAAGGATAGCGTGTCAGGCCTATTCTCTCCAGCACATCCAACACTTTCTCAAGGTCCACGGAACGAGGTGGAAGAACCCCGATCCGGTACGGCCAAAGTTCCTGCAACAGGGCCTGATCAACAGGGCGAAGTTTGGGTATCCCCCGCGGGAGAAGCGGGGCGTCGATTGCACATACGCTTTTGGACGGATCCGGAAGAGTTTGTAACATCTTCAAGACCTGGTTGTGGGTCCGTAACCACGCTCCAAGTTCTAAGGTCACCCTCAGTTTCTCCCGATCCAGAAGGAGGAGGACCGCCCCTGAAGGATTCTTTGGCATCCAAGCAATATCCAAGCCCAGAACCCACACCAGTCTCTCATTCATCTTCAAAGTCTACAGCGGAAAGGAATCCATTGGATATTCTTGAAGCCCGATTCAAAGTCCAAACCGTTGTTATCTTGACGTATAGGGAGCCCTTCACCTATAATTCTGGCCTGGTGTCCATGCCGAGGTGGCGGAATTGGCAGACGCGCTGGGTTCAGGACCCAGTGGGAGTTGATCCCGTGGGGGTTCGAGTCCCCCCCTCGGCACTCTAAAGGATCCATTAAAGAACCACTAAAGAAGGAGGTATTTCATGGGTCAGGATATTTTTGCGATTGTCAAGCAAGTTATCTCGAAAGAGCTGGAGGTCGAGGAAGAAAAGATCACACCGGAATCCAGAATTCAGGAAGATCTCGGAGCGGATTCTCTGGATGTGATGAACATCACCATGCGCTTGGAAGATGAGTTCAATTTGAGGATCCCGGATGAAGACTTGACCAAGATTTCGACCGTTCAAGATATCGTCGATTACATTCAATCCCATCTGCAATCGAGTTAATGCCTGAGCGCCGCGTTGTTATTACGGGCCTCGGCACGATCAACCCGTTAGCGGACAACGTCCCTGATTTTTGGAAATTTCTCTTAGAGGGACGGAACGGGATCCGCCGGATTACGCGTTTCGATCCAAGCCCTTTCCCGGTCCAGATCGCAGGCGAAATCCAGAACTTTGATCCAGAACGTCGTCTCAGCCGACGGGAGATCCGGCGGCTCGATCGATACGCGGTGTACGCTCTCTACGCGGCAGCGGAAGCCGTGGAAGACTCGGGATTTCTCTCCTCTTCCTTTCTGCCCGAAAAGGCTGGGGTCTTGATTTCCTCCGGCATTGGGGGGATGGAGACCCTCCTTCGGGAAAACGATAATCTGATCCAAAAGGGGCCTGAACGCGTGTCTCCCTTCTTCATCCCCATGATGATTCCAGATATCGCTGCCGGGTTGGTCTCCATCAAATACGGACTGAAGGGCGTGAATTACTGCATCGTCTCTGCCTGCGCATCGTCTACCCACGCCATTGGAGAAGCCTTCTGGACGATCAAGCGAGGGGATGCAGATATTGTGGTCGCCGGGGGAGCAGAGGCCCCAATTATCCCTTTAAGCATCGCTGGGTTCGCGAATATGCGGGCCTTATCGCGAAGGAACGACGAACCGGAGAAAGCCTCTCGTCCCTTCGATGCCAAACGAGATGGATTCGTGGTGGGAGAGGGGGCAGGGGTCGTGGTCCTGGAATCTCTTGAACATGCAGAGCGACGAGGGGCAAAAATCTACGCTGAACTGGTTGGCTATGGAGCATCTGGGGACGCCTATCACATCACCGCCCCCTGTGCAGATGGGGAGGGGGCCTACTACGCAATGAGGCTGGCCGTCCAGCATGCAGGGATTGCACCTGAAGAGATCGATTATATCAATGCCCACGGAACTTCCACAGAACTCAATGACAAGATGGAAACCCTTGCCATCAAACGCTTACTGGGGGACCACGCCTATCACGTTGCCATTTCCTCGACCAAAAGCATGATCGGACATCTTTTGGGGGCCGCCGGGGCCGTGGAATTCATCGCTACCGTGCTCTCGGTGTACACCCAAAAGGTCCACCCTACACGCAACTACGAATTCCCGGACCCGGATTGTGACCTGGATTATGTGCCTGGCAAGGCACGGGAGATGGAGATCCGATACGCCTTGACCAACTCCTTCGGGTTTGGAGGCCACAACGCCTCCCTCGTCGTCAAACGTTTTCCATGAAGGTCCGAAGTACAACCATTTTGGGACTCATTAAAGACGGACAGGCATGTCTGGGCTCGGATGGGCAGGTAACGTTTGGGCAAACCATTCTGAAGCATACGGCTCAAAAGGTTCGGAGACTCTACAAAGGGAAAGTCCTGGCGGGATTTGCCGGGACGGCTGCGGACTCTTTGGCCCTGTTTGAACGGATGGAACGGAAACTGGAGGAGGCGGGTGGGAATTTGCCCCGCGCCGTGGTCGAATTGGCCAAAGAATGGCGGTCCGATAAGGTCTTACGTCGGCTTGAAGCTGTCATTGCGGTCATGGACCGAGAACACGCGTATTTGGTTTCAGGGTCGGGAGATGTGATCGAACCGGAAGACCATGTGGTTGCGATTGGCTCCGGAGGGCCCTATGCCTACGCAGCAGCGAAGGCCCTCCTCCGCCACAGCCACCTCTCTGCCGAAGAGATTGTGCGGGAGGCCTTAAAAATCGCCGCGGAGATCGACCTCTACACGAACGATCGGATCACAATCCTGACACTTTAATGGCTCTTCTGATCCTTCTCGTCGGTTCCCTTTCCATTACCGCGCGACATTTTGTTTATCGGGAACTCATTGAATCCCTCTACGAAGCCCGTCTTGATAACGGTGTGTTCGGAGTCACATTCTCGTGGTCAGGTCGAGATCAACGACTGTTAGAACGTGACCGCCAGATCCTTGGGTTGGAAGTCGAGATCCCAGACTGGCCTCTGTGGGCCGGGTTCACTGGCTTTAGAACCCAGGTACAGACCACTCAAGAGAACACACGGGTCACACACAATCGACAATGGAGTTGGACTGGATCTACAACGTGGCGGAAAGGGACCTGGCAATGGGTTCCAACGTTTACGGTTCAACGATATATGGGCCAAACACGTCACCCAAAAAACGTGGGATTGATGCTCCAAGGGAAAACGAAGGGTCCATGGGGGGACATCCCTGCAACCTTGCAAATCCGTCTTTATGCTCAAACGCTGACCCGCGGTGGGAACTTCTCTTGGAAACTCCAGCCGACGCGGGTCCCACTCCCCGTTACTTTTGGTGGAATCGTCGAACGGCTCCGATATCCGTTGACCTATACCACGGAGTCCAGAGAAACCGAAGAAGTGTATGGTCAGATCACGAAGCACGTCTCGGGCTGGATTCCTTCAATCCGCGTTGAAGTCCGGGCCTGGCATCAGGCATATGCATGGAATCGCGCGCAGAATTCAAGAAACTTGCTTGCCGGGGTTCAGGTTGAACGAACCTGGGGATTCTGGAAAATCCTGTACACGGAGCGTCGGACCTGGCAAAAATTTGATATCTATCAGGATGGGACTGCGCGAAGCCTCCACCGCGGGGGTTCGATTTTCTTTTCACTCCCTACCCCCGATGGTCCGCCAAGGTGGCGAGCCGGCGTTTCAGCCGAACTCAGCCAGGTCGACCCTCCCCAAGCCCTGGCGTTTAACACCCATGACCGGCGTGTGATCCGACTCGAACTCCTCACCCAGAAATCGTTGACGGAGGTCCTTCAACTCCATCTCGAGGGATCCGCACGGTTCGTCGACGATGTTTTCCTCCATCCTATGCGCTCTGCATATACCCGCAGAGATGAAGAGTACCGGATCGAAGCACAAGTGAAGGGCCCGTTCTGGACCCATGAAGCCATCATTTCTGCATGGTACAGTTTGTTTCGGTTTCAACCGGCCCAAAATCTCCTCATCCGGTATCTTGAGAACCGGTGGACGATTGTTCGTGGAATGTGGAAGTTGACAGGTCGGGTCCGGCTCCAGGAAAACGGTCGATACACCCCCACCTCCGGGGGTCCTTATCTCTTTTATATCCAACGGAAAATCACCGAGTTCCAGGCCCAAGGGGATCTCACACTTTTATCGTTCCAAAATACTTCTCTTTCTGCAGTTGCGGGGATATACAACCGCTGGGAACGGTATCCGGGGGCGGATACCAAAACTACGCAATCCGAAATCACCACAGGCGTCCGCTACACCTCTTCGTTGGGAGAGGGTGAGATCCTCTGGCACCGACGTCTTCGAGAACGGGACTATCTGAGTGCGGACTTTGCTTTCCGCCTCTCGTTTTAAACTATTTCTCCATCTTCTCCATCCCCTTATAATTGTACAACTTGCAAAGAAGCGGAGGTTACGGTCTTGAAGTGGATTGTCCGAGGATTTTTTCTCCTAACCCTGGTCGGGTTGGGTTTGTTTGCCATCCGAAGTGAGATTCGGGTTCGTCGAACCCATGCAGAACTTCAGCGGGTCCAGCACCGGGTGGAACAATTGGCTGAATTGGTCCAGAGTCTCCAAAAGTCGAATCGCTTGCTCCGGATCCGTGCGGGGCTCGATCCGGATCCTGGAATCCCTGAATCCCTCGGCACGGGGGGAGGGATTGAACCATCGGATCCACTGGAAGCAAGGATTGCCCAACTGGATGAAGAGATTGACCGAGTTCTCGCCCTCGCACGCTATGAAGTCAGCCAGACCCAAACTCTTCAGAAACGGCTGGAGGAAATAGAAACAACCCTCCGCCATCTTCCCTCGATCCTTCCCACTCGTGGCTATATCACCTCGCGCTACGGCTACCGAACCGACCCTTTCACCGGGGGCGTGAAGTTCCATCAAGGCGTTGATATCCTCGCTCCAAAGGGAACCCCTGTATATGCCCCCGCGGATGGCCGGGTGATTTCGATCCGTAAAACCCGTGGTTATGGCCTCACCCTCAAAATCGACCATGGAAATGGCATCACCACCTTTTATGCCCATCTGTACAAAGTCAATGTGAAACGCGGACAACGGGTTCATCGCGGTGATGTGATTGCCTATGTAGGGTCCTCTGGACGATCGACCGGACCCCATCTCCACTATGAAGTTCGTGTGCGAGGAATCCGTGTAAACCCCCGACGCTATATTATCCCAGAAACTGTGTATTACGAGTGAGGTGATCGATCATCAAGGCCTTGAGTACGCTGATTTTAGGAATTTTGACCAGCCTTTTTGCGGGGTTTGGGGTCGGATACCCCTATACCTTCGGTAAAAACAAAGTCCAATACAAGGAGTTCCATTGGAAAATCACCGAAACTGAACACTTCCGGATCTTTTACTACCCTGGGGAAGAACCATTAGCGCGTTTTGCCTCCTGGAATCTTGAGAACACGTACCAGCGCTACTCAAAACTCCTAAACACCGAACTCGAGGAAAAAATTCCCGTTATTCTCTACAAAAGTCATAAGGATTTCCAACAAACCAATGTGACGCTTAGTCTGATCGAGGAAGGAGTCGGCGGATTTACAGAATCGTTTAAACGTCGGGTTGTGGTTCCTTTTACGGGATCTTATGCGGTGTTCAAGCACGTCTTAGATCACGAGTTAGTCCATGTCTTCCAGTACGAAATTTTCTTCAAAAATTTGCGCAATCCTCTGAGTATCGCAACCTCGTTCCGGATTCCCTTATGGGTCATCGAAGGGTCCGCCGAATACTTCTCAGAGGGATGGTCTCCGGAGGCTGAATCCTTTATCCGAGACCAAGTCATCAACAACACGCTGATCCCCATCACGCGTCTGAGTGAATACGGGGGTTATTTGATTTACAAAGAAGGAGAGGCCTTCTTCCGTTATCTCGCTGATGAATTCGGTGAGGAAAAGGTCGCAAACTTCATCCACCTTCTCAAACTCCAAGGCAACTTCGAAGAAGCGATCCAAAAAGCCCTCGGAATGAACATGGAAGACTTAGAAGAATCCTTCGCGTTCTACTACAAGAAACGCGTTTACCCGCTGATCCAGGATCACGCAGTTCCTGATCAGGAAAAACGGATTACGGACCACGAAAAGAGCGGCGGTTTCCTTAATGTAGGACCTGCGCTTTCTCCGGATGGATCCCTGGTTGCTTTTATCTCAGACCGTACGGGATACACGGATATTTACCTCGCCTCGACCGTAACGGGGAAACTGATCGGAAAACTGGTTTCTGGAGGAAAGACCCCAGATTTAGAGAACCTCCACTTACTCCGTCCCGGGCTCTCCTTTTCGCCGGATGGCCAGTACCTGATCTTTGCTGCTCAAGGGAACACCTCGGACCTCCTGCATATTGTGGACATCCAAAAGAAAAAAATCATCCGTACGATTTCACCTGGATTGGATGCGGTTTACACCCCCGTTTGGTCTCCTGACTCGGTCCACATTGCTTTCGTCGGACTCAAGGATAGTCAGTCGGACATCTACTTATACGATTTACGGAGTGGAGAACTCCAACAAATCACCGATGATCTTTACGAAGATCGAGACCCGTCCTTTAGTCCCGATGGTCAAACATTGATCTTCTCTTCCGAATATCGGGAAGATGGGACCTTGACATTTCGCCAATATGCGGTCTTTTCCTATCGTCTCGATACAGGTCAACGGACCCGCTTGACACCTTATCTCCCAGAAGTCAAAAACCCTGTCCTTTTAGGAGACACTGCAGTTACGTTTGTTGGACTGGTGGATGGGGTTTCCAATGTGGTTTACTATGATCTTCGCTCGCAAAAGTTCTATCAACTCACCCGATATTTAACAGGCATTCGTGAATTGGGACACGGTGGGGACTACATTGCCTTTTCTCTTCTCTGGAAAGGGGGGTATGATGTATTTGTCACGAAGTGGGAAATTCTCCAACCAGAGCCGGTGAGTCCAGATACGGTTCCCGGCCCCGAGATTGCTGACCTGGATTCGGTCTCGCTTTCTAATTCCAAAGAATACACATTGGAATTCTCCGTGGATTGGCTCGCTGGCGGGCTCCAGTACCTAACCCCGTTTGGACTCTTCGGAGCCTTAACGATCGGAATTTCTGACGCTTTAGGGAATCACAGGATCATTTTGAATACCGATCTTTTCCAAAACATCCAAACTTCGAATTTCGACCTCTTGTACCTGTATCTCCCTAAACGTGTAGATCTGGGTTTCAACCTTTATCAGTTATGGAACATCTATTATCTTTCCTACACAGACGTGATCTTGGAGCAAACACGCGGATTTCTGACACTCGCATATTATCCCTTTACTCGCTTTTTCCGAATGGAGGCAGGGATCGGGCTGGAATTCCCCTATCGATACTACCTCACATACAATTATCTCCAAAATCGTTATGATGTGGTGGATTCACGAGGCTATAAAACTGTGCAGGGATACGTAGGTTGGGTATATGACAACGCTCTTTACACCCCATTTTATCCCGTGGATGGAGAACGATTCTTCGTCGGGGCCGCAGGAACTGCGTGGGAACTCAAACAACAAATCTTTTTCGCAGATTTCCGTAAATATTTCCGGCTGACTCCCAGAAGTTCCTGGGCATTCCGTTTGATGGGTGGAGTAAGCCTGGGCCAAGATGCTCTACCCTTCTGGCTGGGGGGCCCCTCTACCCTGCGGGGATACAACTATGACGAGATTGTAGGGTACAACATGCTTCTCTTTAACACTGAACTTCGGATCCCCTTTATTGATCATCTCAAACTCTCATTCCCACTTCCCTTGGAACTTCGCCATATTCGTGGTGTAATCTTTTTAGACATGGGGAATGCATGGGACCCTTATCAAGCGTTTCATCCTTTCACCTTCCGGGATGGGCTACTCCAACTCAAAGACCTGCGTGGGGATGCAGGGGTGGGAATCCGGATCGGGTTGGGCTTCGTCAATTTGAAATTCGATATCGCGAAAAAAACGGATTTGACAAGCCTTTCCACAGAAGCTCGATATTAC
>WFXO01000040.1 GCA_015490555.1 Caldifarciminota bacterium
ATAGAGATCTTGAGCCGTTGCTCATCCGTGTGTCCACATGTCTTGTCAGACGCCAGCCCTCCGCACGCATGGCAATAGAAAACATAGCCGAACTTGATGATCTGGACCCCGATCTCGTGATCCTCAAATTCTTCAAAGATCTGTTGCGCAGCGAAGGGATCGTAGTAGTTGCCAACGCCCGCGTGGTCACGGCCGACCATGAAATGACTGGCCCCATAATTTTTGCGGACGATGGCATGAAACACGGCCTCTTTGGGCCCAGCATATCGCATCGGTGTGGAAAGTCCACCCAAGAAGACCCGATTTTCAGGGAAATAGTTCTGAATCAGGGCCTTGTAGGCGTTGATAATCGTCTCGTTGTCAAAATCCCCCGGTTTTTTGGATCCAAGGATGGGCTGGACGAAAAGGCCATCCGCGATTTCCAGAGCCACCCTTTGGAGGTACTCATGGGCACGATGCGGTGCATTTCGTGTCTGGAACGCCACAACCGTCGTCCAACCACGCTTTTGAAAGATCTCCCGAGTCTCTTGAGGGGTAAATTCGAAGTCACGCCAGGGATGGGGAACGGGATGGATCAGATCGATTTTTCCGGCAAGCGCCCAATCCCCACCCTGCAAAACCTTTGCAACGCCGGGATGAGCCTCATCGACGGTCCCAAAAGTCTTTTCTGCAACCCACACTTTATCCAGGCGGTATTTTTCCTCGACTTCCAGAATGGCGATGGGAGTGTGCTCATCGTACCATAACCCCACCCGCTCCCCTTCCTTGATGGGAATGGCGGTGTCATCGTCAACCTGAAAGATCACCGGAAGAGTCCAAACCCAACCGGTGGGGAGGTGCATGGTTTCTAAGACCTCTTTGAGTTCCCGGTGGGTCATAAACCCCTCTAAAGGGCTGAAGGCGCCGATGGCAATCTTTTCGGCATCCATCAAGATGTCTACGCCCGGGAAAAGGCGTTTCAAATTCTGTACTTCTTCGAGGGCCTGTTCCCGGTCCTCCCCATCAAGCCGGCGATCTACCAGTTTTCCTCCATGAGGTTCAACCAATCCTTTCATTCGGATACCTCCTCAAGCGTGTCGGAATCTCATTCGAGTTGTCCAACCTTGAAGGGGGACGTTTCCGTCACCTCCTGCAAGGGCTTAAAATTGTAAGGCTCAAGTCGGGAAGCGCAAAACAACATCAGAAGTTTAGACCACCACAAAGGAGTCAGAGTGTGCAGAGAGTCCTCATTGCAAACCGAGGAGAGATTGCGGTCCGAATTCTACGTACGCTCCATGAGATGGGAATCCACGGAGTTGCGATTTATTCGGAAGCGGATCAAACCGCACTCCATGTCCTTCTGTCTGACCAGGCGTTTCCCATCGGCCCGGAGGAGGCCCGCCAAAGTTACCTGAATATCGAGCGAATCATTCAGGTGGCCAAAGAAAGTGGTGCAGACGCGATTCACCCGGGCTACGGCTTTCTCTCCGAAAACCCCACCTTCGCAGAAGAAGTGCAGAAGGCAGGTCTGGTTTTTATTGGCCCATCGCCAGAAGCGATGCAACGGATGGGAGACAAAGTTGAAGCACGTCGTGTTGCAGAAAAGGCAGGGGTACCCGTGATACCTGGAACATCGGAAGGTTTCTTAGACGTTGACGACGCACTTGACGCGGCCCAGAGAATTGGGTTCCCGGTTCTCTTAAAAGCACGCATGGGAGGCGGTGGGAAGGGGATGCGGGTGGTTCGAAATGAACATGAATTGAAAACCCTTTTCCCCATGGCCTCAGACGAAGCACTGAAGGCCTTTGGGGATGGCCGGATTTATATCGAGAAGTTCATAGAATCCCCTCGACATGTCGAGGTCCAAATTCTCGCAGACCATCATGGCAATGTTGTGTACCTGGGCGAACGAGAGTGTTCTGTCCAACGTCGGCACCAGAAAGTCCTGGAGGAGTCTCCCTCCCCGGCCCTCACGGAGTCTCTTCGGAAAGACATGGGAGAGGCGGCAGTGGCCTTGATCCGTGAGGCGGGATATACCAACGCGGGAACTGTAGAGTTCCTCCTGGATGAACAGGGCCGGTTCTACTTCTTAGAGGTCAACGCTCGGCTTCAGGTCGAACACCCTGTAACGGAAATGAGGTTTGGCTTGGATTTGGTCCAGTTACAGATTCTCGTGGCCATGGGCGAACGGCTGCCGTTCCGACAAAAAGATTTGACTCCACACGGCCATGCGATCGAAGCGCGAATTTATGCGGAAGATCCGTACAGAAATTTCCTCCCCTCTCCGGGAACCATCCGGTTTCTTGTGGAACCCGGTGGGCCGGGAATCCGTGTTGACTCTGGGATCTACGCCGGATATACCGTTCCGGTCTACTACGATCCGATTCTTTCCAAAGTGATTGCATGGGGAAAGGATCGGAAAGAGGCCCTTACGAGGCTTGAGCGAGCGCTCAAAGACTATCTCTTGCTGGGCATCGCTACCAACCTACCGTTCCACCACCACCTGCTACAGCATTCCGACCTCCAATCGGGTGACTACACAACCCGCATTCTGGAGAATTTCCAGATGCCCGAACCTGAAGGCCGAGAGGCGATTCCTGCGGCCATTGTGGTTCAGACCACTCAACCTCCCTCTCCGACCCGCGCGCAAGGCAAATCAGGGATATCTCGCTGGAGATCCGTGGGATTCCCAGCCTCAAAACCTTGGGAAGACTGGTGATGGCTAGACAAGTTTTTATTGAGTTCAACGGGAAGATGCTGCGTGTCGAATACACTTCTGAGAACCGCCATATCTGGGTCTACGAGCAAGAAGAGAACGGAAAAGAAAGACGGGTTCCATTAGAAATCGTTCCTTTGGGAGGAGGTGTGTATCTGGCGTTTTATAACCGTTCTCCCTTGTTATTTTTTGTTCGGAATGACAAAGGTGGGGTAGAAATCCAAACGTCGCATGTGTCTTTGCGAGCAAGGATTCGGCGCTTCCAGCCCAAAGAGAACCGACAATCGGAGAACCATTCGATTGTCCGGGCGCCGATGTCTGGGACCGTGATTCTTGTGAAAAAAGAGGAAGGCGAACCGGTGTCGGAAGGTGAAGGGATCCTGGTCTTGGAGGCCATGAAAATGCAAAACGAGATCCAGGCCCCGATTCCGGGGATCTTGAAAAAACTCCATGTCCAGGCTGGGCAGGCGGTGACCCATGGAATGCCTTTGTTCGAAATTGTCCGCACGGAAACAAGATAGGTTCGGTAGCCTGAATTGCCTTATGAGCCAAAGATTTGGAGAGGGGCTTGACAAAAAAGCGGGACGGGGTTATAAATATAGTACCATCCCCATCCAACCACCCCCTCCTGCCCCAGGGAGTCTGTCCCCGCTCCCTGGGGTTTTTGTTGGCGTCGAACATGAACCGCGATTCGAATAAAGAAGTCCGTCTCCGAGGGAAAATTCGTCGGATCATCTTTGAAGCACCAGACTCTGGATATGCGGTGGTAGAACTGGATAACGGGGTCGTTGTCGCTGGCCCTTTTGATGGACAGATCCGTGTGGGACTTCCCATTGTGGTGGTTGGAGAGTGGAAGCAGCATCCCCGTTATGGTCCTCAGATCCAGATGTCTTATTTCGAAGTTCCCGCTGATCTCTCTGATCCCGAAGCACTGACTACCTTCCTCGCATGGAGCCTCCGTGGCATTGGCAAAAAGAAGGCCAGACTCATCGTCCAATTCTTTGGTGCAAAAACTCTGGAAATCCTGGACGAGCATCCAGAAAAGATCCTCTCCGTGCCAGGCATTGGCCCGGTTACCCTCTCAAGAATCCAGGCTTCGTGGCACCGTTATACCACAACCCGGAAACTATTTCTGAAACTGGCTGAATTTGGGCTGAGTTTCCGAATTGCTCGACGTGTATATCAGCACTTTGGGGATGAGGCTTTGCAGATTCTCCGGGAGGATCCGTACCGATTGACGGAGATCCCTCACATTGGATTCCGTAAGGCAGATGAAATCGCACAGCAGATGGGGATTCCTCCGGACGATATCCGCAGAATCCGGGCCGGTACTCTCTATGTGCTTCGAGAGGCTGCGTACCAAGGAGGCCATGTGTTCCTCCCGGCCGCGGACCTCCTTCAGGCTCTGGCCAAACTCGAAATTTCTGACCCAGATCGGATTCAGGAAAGTCTTGAGGCCTTAGGAGAGATGCATTCCATCGTGATTGAAGACGGGAAAGTTTACTTGAGGGAGTTGTACGCTGCCGAAGTGCAAATAGCGGAAAAACTTCAACATCTTTTGGAACATTTCCCTTCCACGATTCCTCCTTGGGTGATCGAGGAAGCAATTCGTCGGTCTGAGGAGACACAGGGTATTATCCTCTCGGCCCGACAAAAGAAAGCGGTTGTGGAAGCCCTTCGTCATCCCGTCTTTCTGCTCACCGGGTATGCAGGGACAGGGAAGACCACAGCCACGCGAGTGATTGCAACGATCTTGGAGCATGCGAGTCTCAAAATCCGTCTCTGTGCGCCGACGGGCAAAGCAGCAAAACGCCTCTCGGAGGCAACCGGATACCCTGCCAGCACGATTCACCGTCTCCTCAAATTTGACGGGAAGCAGTGGTTCTTTCACCGAAACAGACCCTTACCTGTCGATGCCTTGATTGTGGATGAAATGTCGATGGTGGACTTACTGTTGTTTTATCGTCTCTTGGACGCACTGCCCGAGCATGTCCGCTTGATTTTGGTCGGGGACCCCGCACAACTTCCCCCTGTTGGTCCAGGACTTGTGCTTCAAAACTTGATCCAGTCTGGAACCGTCCCGACCCTGACCCTTACCGAGATTTTCCGCCAAGAGGGAAAAGACGGTATTGTCCTGAATGCGAACGCAGTGCGTGAAGGGAGAGGTCTGGTTCGGACAAGAGCCGAGGACTTTCTCTACATCGAGGTCGAAGATGAGGTCACAGAAAGGATCCAGGCATTGGCCCGACGAATGGCACAACACTACGGGGATCGCTTTCAGTTTTTAACCGGAATGCGAAAAGGGGCCCTCGGCGTTGAAACCATGAACGGGATGCTCCGAGAAATCTTGAATCCGAATCCTGGGCCGGGTTTGGCAGGATTAAAGAAAGGGGATCGGGTCATCCAGGTCGTCAACAATTACCAAAAAGTCGTGTTCAATGGAGAGATCGGAAGAATTGTTGCAGTCAAGCCTGAGGATCGAGTGATCGAAGTAGATTTTGGCGAGGGTCGGCTAATCGAGTATGAGGCCGAGGAAATTCCGGATAATTTGGAGTTGGCCTATGCATTGACCGTTCACAAATTTCAAGGGTCCGAGGCACCGGTCGTACTTCTGCCCTTGGTAACCGAACAATACGTCATGCTACACAGGAACTGGTTGTATACGGCGATGACCAGGGCGGAGGAACTGTTGGTCTTGGCCGGTGTCCGGAAAGCGTTACGCATCGCCATTCGAAACCAACGCCCCATCCAACAGTACACCTCTCTCGCTGAACGACTCCATCGTATCTCGGGTAGATGAAGGAATCTCGGTAGTTTTCATAAAAAGAAAGGGGCTCCCACTAGCGTGGGAGCCCCCGAAGTTTCCCCTTTTCCGAATCTTAGAAGCGGACGAGCTTCAGAGTGGTCGTACCGGCGTTCGCGTTGACCTTGACGAGATAGAGGCCCGGATTGAGGGTTGAGGTCGGGAGGGAGAGCGTGTGGGTACCCGCATTGAGGGAGAAGGTCTCGGTTGCGATCTGACGACCTGTCACGTCATAGATGGAAAGTTCGACGTTGTCAGTACCAGGCAGGGTGAGTCTCACCTGGTTTCCGATGAGACGAGCCTGGAAGACGGAAGCTTCGCCGTTACCGCTCTCAGAAACACTCAACCCATCAACATATCCGAGGTAATCATAGGTCGGCCAAACGCCGCCAAACGGGACACCTGTGAGGACGTCGCAATAAAGGTCACCGTCAATGTCCCCCATTGCCTTGAGGTACGCGATCCACGCCCGACCGTTCACAACTCTCTTGGCCACCTGGAACATCCCTTCATTGGACCCTGTAGTGGCAGTGAGGTTTTCAGGGGTGCTCCAAGTAGCACCACCGTCAGAAGACCCGGAATACCAAATATCCCAGGTTCCATAGCCATACAGGGTGTCACCGTACCATTGATCTAACTGATTCCAGAAGACGAAAACATTCCCAGTTGCACGATCAATAGAGAGCTGAGGATAAACTACGTGCCAGACAGGATCCGTGCTCTGGGCGTCGAGAACCTTGACGGCCATCGTTGGGGTCACCACCCAGATCGTACGGCCGGCATAGACAGTGTCGACACCTGAGCCATCCGACATGTCTACAACCATCATTGGGGTTCCGTCGTTCAGAATAATCCCATCTGCCCAGTCATAGACGTTCAGGACCTCTCCATTAGGCAGGTTTTCCACTGGGACTTGTTGGAGGGCCGTGGGGCCTGACCAAGATCCGCTGTTTACATCATAGGTGTAGTATGCAAGCTGACCGTTAGCATCAAACCCGAAGGCCATAGCAGTGTTTCCAAGGATATCACCGCCAACCAAGTAGAAACCAGGATCCACAACCGCAGGTGGAAGTTCGAAATAACCATTGACTGCATCGTAAATGCCATACATGAATCCGCTGGTTGCAGAAGAGATCAGAGCCAGAATCCGCTGATTATCCGGAAGCACAATGGGAATATTCTTGTGAGCACCGATATCCTGGGAGGCCTCACCATACCAGTTGTTGGGATCGCCGGACCAATCACCGGTAATATCCGCAGCATATCCCCACGCAGGTGCTGAAGTTAATTCGGGGTGAGAGGAGATTGGGTTCCCTGCTTGCAGGGAAGCGGAGGGATAACGGCCTCCAAACTCCCAAGTTCCAGCAGCTTCGTTAATACGACGGGCAACGACCCAGTTGCTTCCACCGTTATCGCTGGCGGCGCATGCAATAAAACCAGTCCCATCTACTTCATATCCTCTGAAAATGAACACGATGTAGTTCCCGTCTTCGCTGAAAAAGATCGGATCTTGCATTTGTGTCCAGAAGGTATACTGGTTTCGAGAAGAGTCTTCATATGCGATAGTAATGCTGAGAGGTGTCACCTCGGAGCCCGGATTCGCCTTTGCGACATGCACCGGCCCTGTTTCTGTGTCCATATAAGCTTTCTGTTGGGCCGGCACATTTGCCGCCATCATCAGCCCAACACTGACGAGTACACCCAGTACAACGCGCTTCATAAACACCTCCTTTTGGTTTGCTTTCAATTCTTAAGGTAGAACGACGGCCTTGTCAATAGATTAAAACACCGTCCCGTACTCTTGGACCAATGCCTCCAGTTTGCCCAAAATGTCCCAGTAACTGTCTGGGTCTGAAGGATCTTCCGGGGGTGTCCACGTCGGATCTACATGGAGTATGGCATCCACCGCATTTTGGAAGAGTCCGAGGCGAAACGCACTATACGCTTCGATCAGGTAAATATTCGCTTGTGTAAAGTACGGATAATGATCCATAGAGAGCGAATCCTTCAGAAGTGTGGCCACCCGTGCATTCCGCATTGCAGAAACAAAGTCTTCCTCTGCAAGGTACGCACCAGCATTGGCTCCATATGCGAGAATCGGAATATCTGTTTCGTATTGGACCCCAGGACGGATGTAATAATACGAGAACAAGACCATGCGATCCGCGTATGGGATTGTGTCTGTAAATACAAACCCGGAATCTGGAGCCACAGCAGGGATTGGCCAATCTGCTGTGTCTGGTATAGTGGTATCCGCAGGAGGTGTGAAAAATGCAGTATCTGTCGTGAAGTAGGTGAGATTCATGGGTGTGTATTGAGGAATTTCGGCGACTAATGTGTCCACTTGTCCCGTATTCGGGTCTTCCTCAATAAACTCATACCAGTATCTTAAGACGTAGGTGGCTGAAACAGGATATACCAAAGGTGTTTTTTCTGTTGGGAGAGCGATGGCGTATTGACCATTGACATATGCGGATGAAGAGAATCCGAAAGTATCGCTTGGGACAAAGAGATCTCCGGACTGTCCGGCTGCGAAAACGGAAAGATTAAGGAAGTTATGGGCCTGCGTATAATTCCCTTCAAAACCAAGGATCATACCCTTCCCGAAGTATGGAGAGGGATCCGTTGCCAACAAGGTGAGGACAGAATCAAATCGTGCCAGTGCGACATCGAAATTCAACGCGTCATAAGAACTCCAAGCACGTGCAAGTAATGAATCAATATCTACCGGTGAAGGGACTGCACGACGTTCAACTCCACAGCCTGTCCACGTAAAGGTCCCCAGAACGACCAACAAAACCAAGGAATAGAACCGTTTCATCATGCCTCCTCCTCTTATTGAAGGATGAACCTTTCCGTTTGTTTCAGATGTTGCCCCACTTTGAAGGTAAGGAGGTAAAGTCCAGATGGAAGTCTGGAAGTATTCACATCCACTCTATGGAATCCTGGCTCCGCAATACCACGGTAAATCGACTGGATCCTTCGTCCGCTCACATCATAAACTTCCAGTTCCACAAGTTGCCGTGTTGGGACTGCAAAAGTCAAGGTGAGTGGTTGAAGGCGAGAATAAACTTTCTGTGATAGGGCCAGTAACTTCGGTCTCTCGGGAAGTTGGATACCTTGTCCCTTCGCCAGGAAGTAAAGGCCAAAAGAGCTAATTTCAGCAGTTACTTTCCCATTCGAAAACACATATGGAATGGGCTCAAGGGATTGTCCATCCCATCGGAAGAGGCCGAACTCATCGAGGTCTTCAAGATCAGAAACATCGATCTGAAGAGTCATAGGATGTGCAAACACGACATTGCCATTTCCGATGACGTATCCTCGAACCGCTGGGACGGGGATTTCAGAAGGAAGATCGTTTGGCCCAAGCTCGTCAAAGAGGACTCTTACGTCTCCCGTGACAGTTCCAGAAGCGTATTCGAGCCTCAACCGTCCATTGAAAAGGGTCAAAGTTCCGCCCTGCGGGGAAAGGGATAGCACAGCGATCGTGTCCGTTTTATAGGTTGCCCAGTTTCCTACTTCATCTCCAGCAATCAGGCTGACCTCGAAGATTCCAGAGGTAAAGAGCTGGGTATGACCATTGTATACCATCGTCGTATCACCGGATGTGTAGGTAAATGTCTGGATCATCTGTTGTGTAGAATCCACAAGGTTGGTCAGTACCACTGTCGGGCTGGGTTGTCCGACATCTGTGTAAAGGTTTTCGGTCCCCAGAACGAAGAAGTCAACAACGGGATTGAACACAGAGTTTTGCAATGTATAGAGTCCAACTTCTTCCGGAGGCGTAAGATCTCTCGCTGCAGCAAACTGATAGGTGTTATCATGAACATTGACAATGACCCATACAGTTTGGGCGGTATCTCCTGAAACCTGGAAGATTTTGGTCTCAGGATCCCAATCCTGCACAGCAGGGGTATCTTCAAGACGGTATACCCCGAACGTCGAGTTATCTTTCGCATTAAAGGAAATCCCGTAAAGAGTGTCTCCTGTCGCGGGGTCAGTTCCTCTTGTATCCTGGAAGTAATAGATTGCATATGGTGAAATTGTTACGTGGGCAATATTCTGGGTGATGGAAACGGGGGTTATAGTCACGTCAATGTTTCGGTACCCATAAAGTGTGGTGTCATCGTAATAATTTGCGAATGCCCACTCTGTTAAAATGCCTGCGAGAGAATCGCCCCTGAGTTCCAATGCGGATTCGATGGAATGGAGTCCACGGAGCGTGGATGTGGCCAATTCAACAATGAGTGGTAAACCATACTTTTCGTAGAGGTATTCGATAAAGAGGAACAGCCGTTCTCGATCGACTTCGCGCATCTCAGTAGCGTGAGGGTGATCGATAGATCCTTGAGTCAAAGAGTAGTTAAAGTTCGTAGAGAATTCTAAACCAGGGAGGAGACCTTCAGTCACATTTCCACCTGCCCAAAAAGTATTCAACAATGCCAATCCAGTAATAAGGAAGAGATCTTCGTAATGATCGGCTTGCCACATCGCCATCTTGGAGAGCATATATTCTAAGAAGGTTCCTCGTGTGGTATCGTCCAATCCAAGATATCTAGGTCCCTTGTATTCACTTGAAGAGACGTTGACTACAAAGTAGTCCCTGAGGGTTTGATTTGGATCCGTTTCGGTAG
>WFXO01000041.1 GCA_015490555.1 Caldifarciminota bacterium
GATGAGCCAGCGCCGTATGATACGTTGGAGATGGGGGATCCTCTATTGCCGCGGGCGATCATTCGGAATGATGGGTTGAGTTACGATACGTGTTATGTGCATTTTGGGATATGGGATTCTTTAGGGGGTCAGGTATATTCGGATTGGGACACGTTGGCACTTGGGGCTGGTGCTTCTGCGCCGGTTTATTTTACCTATTGGTTGCCGCCGGATGTAGGGACCTATACGGACAGTGTTTGGGTGATGTTGCCGGGGGATATGAATCCTGGGAACGACAAGATGGGGAGTGAGTTTTATGTGAGGTATGGACACGATGTGGGGGTTGAGTCGATTGATGCACCTTATGATACGGTTGCTTTTGGTGAATCCGTGACTCCTCAAGTGACCGTACGTAATAACGGATTAAACCATGAGAGCTTCTCAGTGATCTATCATATTTACGATGCACGTGGAACTCAGGTGTATTCGTCGACCCACCAAGTCGATAGTCTTGATGCCGGTACGAGCACATCTTTGACGTTTTCACCATGGACACCGGAATTGGGAGGCACTTTTACGAATCAAGTCATGATAGATTTACCAGAAGATCAAAACCCCTCCAATGATACGGCAACCAGCCAAACTTTTGTCCAGATGCCTGGGACTGACTACCTCATCATTGACATCGACCCAACCAGATTATCCGGCCCTCTCATCAACAATATCATGCAAGACCTTGGGTATGGTGGAGTTTACTCAACAGACATCTCGGACCTCAGTGACTCAACCATGACCCCTTTTTCTGCCGTATGGCTCATGTTGGGGATGTATCCGAATAATTATCAGTTGGATTCTTCCCAGACCTTGGCGATCCGAACCTATCTCATGAACGGTGGGAGTATGTATCTTGAGGGCGGCGACTGCTGGGGACAGGACTTATCAAGGTGGATCTTGGATTCAATATTCGGGATTGATCCCGCAAACACTCAGGATGGTTTCGATGATCTTACCTACTTCATGGGACTCAGTGGAGGTGTTTCTGGTCTTACTGAGGCGGATACCTTTGCTTATTATGGTGAAAACTCCCGGGTTGACAGACTTTCCATTCTTCCAGCCCCCCCCTTTGGCGGACAAATTACTCCCATCCTCTATAACTACATGGAAAATTATTACACGGGGGTGTCCTATGAAAACTCTATTTATACCACAATTGCTTCGAGTCACGAGATTGGAGGCGTTTCCCCTGCGGGCCTTGCAAAAGTTGGTAAGAGAAGCGGGAACAGTGGCTCCCAAGTATTATCGGACCCGCCCGTGGATTCCCTGGTCCTGTGGTTTATGGAATTCTTGGCATATCCGCCACCTTATGGGGTAGAAGAAAATACATCGGTACCAAAGTTATTCTTCTTAAATCAAAATACTCCCAACCCATTCAAAAGTCAGACTGTAATTTCCTTTGGCCTTCCCAAGGCTGCCCGTGTGAGTCTTGTGATCTACGATGCAGTGGGCAGAAAGGTCAGAACCCTCATTCGCAGAGACCTTGATGCAGGCTATTACAACATCCCATGGAATGGAACAGACGACTCCGGTGCTTCCTTGGCATCTGGAACTTACATCCTGAGGTTGATGGTCGAAAATCAGTCCCCCATTTACAAAAAGATTATCTTACTACGATAAACTTGTTTAGTCCTGGAATATGTTAACACGCGGAAAGGGAGGGAGGAGAGGGATTCCGGATTGTTCACTTTTTATCGCGTTATCACGCAACTCAAGCTACTCCGAGAATAGGACACAAGAAGCAAAAGGGTCTTCTATGATTGAAGAAAGTGCCTCACTGCGAGGGAAAAATGAAAATCTACTCAAACAAGAAGTTCTGGCCTCGTGCAGGAATCTAAAGCCAGCGTCTTCTGTTCAAGTCAGTCACATGTGATAAAAACGGTGACCCCCTTTAAGATGCTGCTTGTCATGATCCGGGAAGAGGAGTCCGGCTGGATCTTCCCAGGGCTACTTGCCGGAATTCGCAAGCCACCGACTCCAGATTTCTCGCAGGGTTTTGACCCGCTCGTTGTGGTACTGATCCAGGAGGGTGAAATATCTTTTGAGTTGATCCACTTGATGGGTTTGGATCGCGATTTCTCCCAGTCCTGCGAGGGTTGCCATGCCTAAGGGCGTGTTTCGGTTTGCTTTTTCGAGTTCTTCCAGATATTGGAGATCGGCGGGATTTTTCTCCGGAGATCGGAGATACGCTGTGACCATTTGCCCCACCGCGGTGATGGCAAAGAGAGAAGACTGATCCCAATTTTCCAGGGATTGGTAACGCTGGACGATTTGTTCCCCAGCGCCAGGGCGTCCTGGTATCGCCCTGCTTTGATTTCTGCGGCTTGAATGTCAAGGAGCAAGGATCCATACGCTTTTTGAGGAAGCGGATCCAATTCGGAACCGATCGTTTTCGCCTGGATGCCGTATGAGAGTAAGTTGTCCCAATCTACAGGTTCTACACCCGCAGTTGCCTTGATCCCGCTTTTGAAGATGAGCATATAGAGGTAAAAGAGGGATTCTTTTTGTTTCACCTGATCTGTCAGGGTTTTCATAACCTCTACAACCTTTTTCCAGTCTTCCGAAGTTTTTGCCGTTTCCATCAAATCCACCACACCCGCCTTCTGCAGAACAGTGCGGAGTTCATCGAGCATGGGTTCCAGAGAGACTTTCTCTCCAGAGAAAGTCTTGGACGTTGCTCCCGACATTGTTCCGTCGTTTATTTCACCTTGCAGTGGCTCGGTGCCTATGACCCAGATCATGAGCAGACACATCAACCCAACCTTTGACCATCGTTGCATATCACACCTCCTAAACTTCTGCACCCCAATTTTAAGCGAAAAAAAGATGCAAGCCGATTTTTCAATTTTCCTGAGGGCTGTTTTGGGTAAGAGAACAAACAGGAGGATCTCATTTCGATGGTGAATCCCTTTGGGATGTGGGCGTTTTACACCCGTCATTCTTCAGTGCCCTATCAATGAATTGGCTTGTTGACCTCGCCTTTTTGGCTATTAAATCATGTGGGTTCTGCTTTTCTACCCTTCCGCAATCACTTAAAATTTACTCAAACAAGGAGGTTCTGGAGATGAAGAAAGCAATTCAAACAGATCAGGCGCCGAAGGCCATTGGCCCGTATAGCCAGGCGATTGATACCGGAGATTGGGTATTTGTGAGTGGACAACTGGGGTTAGACCCCGAAACCGGAACTCTGAAAGAGGGCATCGAGGCTCAGACCCGACAGGCACTGGAAAACATTGGCGCAGTGCTCCGGGCGGCTGGGCTTGACTACACGGACGTCGTCAAAACCACCATCTTCCTTGCGCAGATGTCGGATTTCAAGACGGTCAACGGCATCTACGGGGAGTACTTTTCAGCCCCATATCCAGCACGAGCCACGGTTGCTGTCAAAGAACTCCCTTTGAATGCCCTGGTCGAGATTGAAGTCATTGCCAGGAGGAGGTGAGGTGCTCTGATCCTCATCCGGCTGGGCGAACTCACCCTTAAAAGCAAAGCCGTTCGACGGCGCTTCACCCAGATTTTGCTCCGAAATATCCGGGACGCCTTGACGAGGAACGGCTTTCCACGCTTTGAAGTCATCAATGAGTGGAGTCGCCTTTTCGTAGAAGTCCCGAAAGACCAGGAGCCCCAGGCCCTCGAAGTCCTGAGTCGCGTCTTTGGAATCGTCTCTCTTTCGCCGGTTCAGGTTTTCCCATTCCGGAATTTAAATGACCTCGCCAAGAAGGGCGAGTCACTCTACAAGGATATTGTCTCCGGGAAAACCTTCGCAGTCCGAGCCAAACGGGTCGGGACTCACCCTTTTCGCTCCATTGACATTGAACGGAAATTGGGTGGCCATCTGGCGGATTACGGGAAAGTCGATTTAACACATCCGGAAGTTACTGTGGAAGTGGAGGTTCGAGACCATACGGCGTATTTCTTCCTTGAGCGGATCCCCGGTGCTGGCGGATTACCGATCGGGGCGGAAGGCAAGGCATTGGCTCTGGTTTCCGGTGGTTTTGATTCCATTGTGGCTGCCTATTTGATGCTGAAGCGCGGGGTCGAAGTGGATTTTCTATTCTTTAATTTGGGCGGGATTTACCACTTGCACGGTGCCTTTGAGGTGGTCCAGGTCATGTCGGACCGATGGGCTTATGGGTACGATCCGGTCTTTTATGAAATCGATTTCCGCCCGGTCATGCTGGAACTTCAGGAGAAGGTCAAACAGAACTACTGGAATCTCATTCTCAAACGGCAGATGTATCGTGCGGCGGAGCGTCTAGCCCGGCAGAAGGACTATCTCGTGATTGTCACCGGAGAAAGTGTGGGACAGGTGTCGTCTCAGACCCTTGCGAATTTAGCGGTGGCCACAAAGGCAGTAGAGATTCCGATCTTTCGGCCTCTCCTGACCTACGACAAGCAGGAAATCATTGACCTGAGCCGAAAAGTGGGGACCTATGAACTCAGTTCTCAACTTCTGGAATACTGCCAGATGGTACCGAAACATCCGGTGACCCGTGCCACCGAGGAACGGGTCCTTGCTCAGGAACGAGACCTGGATTGGACTCTTCTGGAGCGTCTCGTGAAACAGGCGCGGGTCTACAAAGTTCGGGATACACACCTTCCAGACCTGGACCATCTGGAGTGTAGCGAGATTCCGGAAGGGGCACAGGTGGTGGATGTCCGGTCGGAGGAGGAACGGAAAGAGAACCCGTTTGCGGCTGATCTGTGGATCCCAGTGGAAGAATTGCCACAGCGCGTGCAGGAACTGGACAAAACCAGGCCCCTGGTATTGGTCTGCGAACACGGCTTTAAGAGCATGGAGGCGGCCTGGTATTTACGGAATTTGGGCTTTGAAGCGTACTCTCTGAAAGGAGGGTTGCGGACATTCCGGAAAAAGGCGCGTATGTCGTAGGAGTGGACGCCGGAGGGACCAAGACGGAGGTCCGGCTGCTGTCTCCGCATGGGCTCAGTCTTGCAGTTTATCGGGGACCTGGATTTAATGGGGTTCGGCAACCCCCGGAAGACCTGATCCGGATTCTCCAGGAGGCGTTTGATGTATTCCGTCGAGACCATCGGATTGAGAAAATTTCCGCCATCTGTGTCGGCGCGGCGGGGGTCTATAAACCGGAAGAAAAAAAACAATTACAGCAGGTCATTCGACGTGCGTTTCCTTCTCTTGAGGAGGTGTTTGTCCTCTCGGATGCAGAAGCGGCGTTCTATACTATGTTTGGAGATGGGCCCGGGGTCTTGTTGATTGCGGGGACAGGGTCCATTGCCCTGGGGAGGGATGAGCAGGGGCGCTGGTTCCGTGCCGGCGGACTGGGACTTCTTTTGGATGACGAGGGATCCGGGAGTTGGATCGGGCTGGAAGCGGCCAAGGCCGCGATTCGTGCTCGAGAGAGACGGGGCACGGAGACCGCACTCGAGGAACGGATCCTGGGGACGCTGCACCCCCGGGACTATCTTCAGACCCTCAGGGAGCCTTACGCGGAAGCCTTCGCGGCCCTCTTCCCACAGGTCGTTCAGGTGGCACGCGACGGGGACGATGTGGCGCGTCAAATTATTGACAGGGCGATCCAGGCCCTCCTGGATTCTGTGGAAGGAGTACAAAGACAGATGGGCACTGCCGTGCGGGAGTTTGGCTATCACGGGGGCCTGTTTCGGGAGGCATGGTTCCGTTCTCGGTTCGTGGAGGTGGCCGAAGCCCGTTCTTTCCGCCCCCAGCCCCTCCCAGAA
>WFXO01000042.1 GCA_015490555.1 Caldifarciminota bacterium
CGCCACCGCAGAACCCACATAGTCCAAATCTGTCACGGTATAACTCAACGTCCGCAACTCGTCATTCCCAAACGGATCCGGATCCACGTTCATCGCATCACTGTTCGGGTTCACAATCTCGAAGATTCCCGTCAGCACATCCCCCATATCCTCCGTAAACGCCATCACGTTCCCAAGCACATCCGCCGCATTGTCCACAATGTCGAGGTCGTATGAAGGTGTAATGGTCAAGGTGAGTCCGATGACATCACTTGGAACCCCGTCATCATCGATCACACGAAGAATTCCCGTATAGGTTCCGGCATGTTGTCCTGCAGGAATGAGCACTGTAGTCTGCACCGTTGCCGTCTCCCCTAATGGAAGAACGTCGATCATTGCCTGATCTACGGGGGTGGGGCCAAAAAAGTTGGTTACTGCCACATAAATTTGTTCAGGGGCAATGAATCCGTAGCCATTCTGCATGGATAATCCTGTGGTCGTAAATTCCAAACGAGTGAGATCAGTATTGCTGGGCCCATCTGGGTCGGGGTTATTCAAAGAATCCGGGTTGATCACCGTAAAAGAAGTAAACACAACCAATGTATCCCCAGCATGTCCGGTCGCAGAGGCCTGATCCTCCACGACATCCACGTCTTCTACAGGTTGGATCGTGATCCTGAGAGAAAAACTATCCGAGACGTTCGTCACCGTGTCTCCAGCAATGACCCAGCCTTGATAGGTATCTGCAACTTGGTACATGGAGGCCTGCACAACAACCATCCCTAAAGCAGAAGCACCGGAAACCAGGATGGTGGGTCCCGAGAGGGAGAGAGAATTGGCCCCTAAGACAAGTCCTGTGTTTTGGCCGATGAGTGGTCTGACCCAGTATTGGATTGCTGTCAGATCCGCATTCCCGAACGGGTCCAGATCCACATTTGTTTCAGGGCTGTTCGGGTTGACGATTTCAAAGGATCCTGAAGTGGAGTCCCCTGGGTCTACGGTGAGGGCCAACTCGTTGGCATCGAGATTGGCCTCGTCGTCGGAAATATCTAAGTCATAGGAAGGCAACACTTCAAGCGAAACGCGGAGTGTATCCCACGGCTCGCCGTCATCGTCGTGGGCATTAATCAATCCCGTATATGTACCCGCATGTTGGCCCGCGGGAATATTGACTTCAACAGCCACGTCTGCGCTATCACCCGATAGAAGAGCAGCCAAATAGCTTGGATTCAGAGTGACCTGACCCGGATCGAGGACGAACGAGCCTGAAATCAGCGGAGAAATTTCAAACTGGATGTTATCTAAGTCGACGTTTCCTGGTCCGTCTAGATCATAGTTCGGCGAGGTCCTGCTGGGATTCAAGACACGAAACGTTCCAATTGGAACTTGATTGGCACCGTGATTCCCCGAGCCTTGGAGAGGGGTATTCGAAAGATCCAAATCTTCCTGGATTCCTACATCAATGGATAACTGGAACGTATCGGAAACATTTAAGGTAGTATCCGTCACCCATACGATCGTTTGATACAGACCTTCTGGCTGGTTCTCAGGAACAAGAACCGAAAGGGTCGCGTTGTAAAAGTCACCTGATGCAAGCGCCGTCGGGTCATTGGGGAAAGAGACGGCCGTACTCGGTATGCTGTGTCCAAGACCATCGGACAAGTCTCTGGCGTTGTATACCAAATGATTAAGGTCCACATTTCCGGGGCCATCCCCTGGATCCACATTATTGGCATCGGTATTGGAGTTGTACAAGTGGAACCGCCCGGAGACCGTATCTCCTGGTTGTGCAACCACTCGGAGCTCATTGCCATACAGATTCCCCTCAAAATCAGCGATATCGAGATCGGCAATAGGGTTCACAGCCAAGTCCAATGTCACGGTATCGAAGGGAGTCCCGTCATCGTCTTGAACAGTTAGGACGCCGGTGTATGTCCCTGCATAGGTTCCCTGAGGAATATCCACATAAACCGAGACCGTTTCTCCGGCTCCAATTCCCAAGGTATTGATTCCCGATGGATCAAAATGAACCTGTACAGAAGGGATTGTTCCGTATGAGCCCACCAGATCTGTACTCATTAATTGAAGGTTATCCAACGGGGTGTTGCCAGGTCCATCAGAGGTATCCGGGTTCCAAGCGGGACTGGTGTTGACTACAGTGAAGTCTGTAGGGTTAGACAATCCCCCGTGATCGCCTGTTGTTTGAATACCGGAATTCTCAACGATATCGAGGTCCTCATGGAGTCCTACGTCAACCTGCAGAAGGAAACTGTCTCGATCAACCTCAACAAGACCCTCCGTATCGGCCACCACCATCCACCCCTGGTAAATCCCAGCCTGCATGGTCATCGGAATGATAACTTGGGTCTGGACATCTGCAGCAGTCCCTGACCCCAAACTCCATCCATGATCTGGGGTTACGGTAATCTTGAGGGTATCCGATCCTGCAACGAGTACCGGAATTCTTGTAGAAATTGCAGTTAAGGCTGCGTTCGCAGGACCGTCATTTTGATCGACATTGTCTTCTAAAGAATTGGGATTCACCACTCGAAAGAGCCCAACGAGGGTATCTCCAACCTCGCCACTCAACGTCATCGTATTACTGGTGAGGCTTTGTAAATTGTCGGCGACATCCAGATCGTAGAGCGGCGAAACTGTGAGATGGAGGCGAACGGTATCCGAAGGATTCCCATTGTAATCTGCCGCAGAAACGAGACCACTGTAAACACCGGCCAATTGTCCCAAGGGAACCATCACTTGCACAGTCACGGTTGACGTATCTCCAATGCCCAAAGAGTCAATAGACGTTGGGACAAAGGTTACATTGGCCCCAGGAAGATAGGCCTGGGCTGTGTAAATCAGATTTTCACTGGAAAAGTGAATCCCATAGAGCGGCCGGTTCCCCGTGTTTGCCACACGAAATGTCCCCAAAGTGACAAGTGAATTGTGGAAACCCGTGCCATTCACTGATTGTTCGGGAATGTCTACCCCCTCTTGGGGCATAACGTACACAGAGATTTCAAAGGAATCCCGTACCCCTGTAGCACTGTCGATGACAACGAGGGTCCCTGAATAAAGCCCTTCGGGTTGTCCAGAAGGAATAGAAACATGTACAACCGGATCTACAGATGCCCCGGATGCTAACGACGTGGGATTATTACTGAGACTTACACTTTCCGCAGGAACGATATATCCTAAATTGTGCATGAGATCTGTGGGTAAGTAGTAAAGATCGGCTAGGTCGGCATTTCCGAAGGGATCGGGGTCTACGTTGAGTTCCGGGGTGTTCGGATTCACTAATCGGAAAATCCCGGATGGGATTGTCCCAGGATCTCCGGATAGACTCATCTGGTTCCCCGTGAGGTTTGCTTCGTTGTCTGAAATATCCAAGTCATAACTCGGCAATACATTCACCGTCAAAATGCCCGTAACTACTGGATACCCATCGTCATCTCGAACGGTGACCACTCCTTGGTATGAACCCGCCAATTGGCCCATAGAAACTGCAACAGATACCCCGACGGTGGCGGTTTCTCCCTGTACGAGAGAATCGATCATCGCGGGCGTGAACGTTACGTTGGCTCTGGGAATAAAGACACCGGGCACGGTAGCATGGTTTAAATTACTGATGTCAATCAGAATCCCGGATAAGGGTGTTAACCCTGTGTTTGTGACCTCAAAATCCCCACCATCTTCACTACCCTGAGGAATGCTCAACACCGGAAGGGAACCAAGCGCAAGACTCTCCACAGGACCAACTTGGACCACAAGATGGAAGGTATCTGCAACATCTGTATTGGCACCGTTCAAATAAATCACTGCCACTGTCCCTGTGTACACCCCGAAGTGTGTGGTGCTCGGAATGTCAATGGTTAATCTTGCGTTGACCGATTGGCCAAGATCCAATGGATCTGGAATCCCTGTGATTGTTACTTGCGAGGAAGCGATGGTATCTGTAAGTCCGATAAGATCTGTCACACTGACAACAAGGCCTGTCAGATCCGTGTTTCCGAAGGGGTCCGGATCCACGTTATTGGCCTCCTGATCCGGGTTGATCACCACAAAACGTCCACTGTCACTCGCCCCCGGTAACGCGTTTAACCCCATCGTGTTCGCGAGCAAGTCCTGCAAGTTATCGGCCACATCGAGGTCATAACTCTCGTTCACCGTCAGGTTGATCCGCACCGTATCCGACGGATAACCGTTGTAATCTCTTGCTGTGACGAGACCGGTGTATAGACCTGCGTACTGACCCAACGGCACCGCAACCTTCACCGTCACCGTCGCAC
>WFXO01000043.1 GCA_015490555.1 Caldifarciminota bacterium
GCCCCCAAAGCAACAACCAGAAACCCCACAGGGTTCGGCGATTAAAAGGCATAGCCGACCCCCAGTTGAAGTGTCATGTTTGTTCCTGCATTCGATTGAGAGATCCTGAGCCACTCAATGCTGAGGAGCCAGGGGGATTGTGGGAGCCTGAGCCAGAGGTGCGTGCCAACAGAAAACAGAACGTTCATCAAAAGGCCCGATTGAAAGAAGGCGGGAGAGAACCCGGGGCGCCAGGTCGTGGTTTTGCTCCAGTCGACTCCAAACCCGATACTCCCCACGAGCGCGAGGTGAAGCCAGGGGCCGTGAAGAAAGGCGATTCGGCCCTGTTGCTCCAGGGTAGCCCCCATCCGTCTTTCTACCGCCAGTGCATAGCCCAGTGTATCTTCGAGACTGATCCAATCGTGAAAGAACCGGACACGAAAACCCCCTGCGAAGAGGTGTCGGGTATAAGACCAATAACTGAAGCCCAAGTCCAACGTTCCCGGGGTTCGAAGCCATCGGTTGGGCTTCCATTTCCATCGGCTTTCTGAACGGTATCCCACATGGAAGAAAAAGGCCATTTCATTGGCGTTCCATCCGGGAGAGGTTCCCGACCGCCACCGATAGACCGCCTCTTCCACATCCAACCGTTTCCCCGTTTCAAACTCTGTTAGGAACCCAATGATGGGGGAGAGTATGGGGCCAAACACCAAAGCAACAGGGAGTGCGACCACCAGGGGCCGTCCAATCCGATGGGTAGAAGTCAAATACGGAGACAGTTCTGACCATGTGAGGACCTGGCCCTCCTGGGTCACGATCAGTCCTGGCGGTGAAGGATCTTGGAGCCAGGCGAGGAAGATGGAATCCCTGGGAGAGAGGAGGGTCCGTTGCCAGATCAATGTATCCTTTCTGGCAAAGAGACCTTCCTTTGTGCTCAAGATATTCAGGACCGTGACAGAAGTGGAATCCTCGTGGGTCACCTCGATTTTTTGGATCTTCCCAAGTGCCCCCTCGATCCATACCCACCTCAGGACACTATCTTGGAGGGTCCAAGTCTGAGCGAGAACCATCCAAAGCAACACCCAACTCTCTACCATCCCCTAAATCATAACCACCCAACCAAGGTTATGCAAGTTGGCGATCGAAAACCACCCCTCTTTTTATGGTTTCAGTTCTCCAAACTTGAGATACATAAAGTTTCGAACTCTCTGAGCCATCTTTCTTTTGATGATTGACGGAGATCAAAAAATCCTTTAAAATGCGTTTTCTAAAGAAAAAATTGAGCAACATTCTCATTTAAGGGCATGATAATCGATTATTTGTAGCGGAAGATCATTTTTGGAGGTCAAGGTATGTGGCGATGGTTGATCCTTGGTCTTCTTGTAGGAGGGGCCTGGGGACAATGGGATGTCGACCTTGTTATCTTTCCGAACCCTTCTCCATTCCTGGCGGATTGGGAGAACAATCCTGGTAATGCCGCTGTTACGGTCACTTATACAGGTTCTGAACCGAGCCAAATCCAACTCTATCTCCGACTGGAACGCGAGGGCAGTACCATTCTTGAGGCGTGGAGCCTCCCGATTGACATCCCCCCGGGACCCTATACCTTGGTGGTCGATAACACCGATCTTGTAGATCGGGATCGGGTTTCCTATAGCAGTGAGTTTGAAGAACAAGCCATCCGAACGGGCCGGTTTCCTGCAGGGCTCTATACCCTCTGTGTCGAAGTTCAACACCTGCCCGACCAGACCCCCTTGGCGAGCGACTGCGAAACTTACGAGTTTATCGATCCTGCACCACCATCCCTCATTTCCCCCGCCGATCTGGACACCCTGCCCCTCCCCTTCCCCACCTTTACCTGGACTCCGGTGACTGCACCGCCAGCGTATCCCGTTACCTATCATCTCAAACTTGTGGAGGCATTCCCTGGACAACCCCGAGACCTGAATATCGAAGCCCCTGCTTTCTATGAAACAGATATTGAAAATCTGCCTCTCTTTGTCTATCCCATGGATGCGCCTCCGTTGGAAGACGGCAAAACCTACCTCTGGCGTGTTCAGGCCTTTGATTCCACAGGAACACCCCTCGGACAAAATAGCGGAAGGTCTGAAGTCTTTGCCTTTACCTATGCCTCCTTAATCCCCGGTGGGACAGGACTCTTCGGGGACACCCTGGTAATCGTCGAAAATGCCGCATACTTGCTCCTTTCAGACCTGAGCCAGGAGGAGACCGACGACGCCTATATCTTCAATGGCACCGCAACTCTCCACCTACCCATCATCCCCGGCAATCCCGGGATCTCCGTCTCGGTCAACAACCTCACCGTGAGCAAAACGGATTTTTCCATTACAGATGGCAGTTTCTCCGGCGATATTGACCCGGGCACCTTCCCGGAGGAAATCACCCGTGGTCTTCTGAACTTCACCGGCCTGGATTTCTCAGTGCCCACGGGTATCACCTTTGATGTGGAACTCCAAATCCCCGAAGCCCTGGGCGGTGGGAACCAACCCCTGACCGGCACCGTGACGGTCACACCTTCCGGCCTCAGCGGCTCCTTAGAGGGCACGGGCTCGCCCCTGTTCTCCGCAGGCAACGATAACCTTGGCTTCGAATGTACCTATTTGGAAGTGCACTTCTCCAGCCCGGTCCTGTCAGCCGAAGGCAACCTCACAATCTTTGGAGAGACCGTCCCGGTGCAACTGGATTCCCTCCGCTACGAAGGCGGGGAACTGCGGGGACGGCTCCGGGCAACCCCCGAACACACCTTCGACATTGTCCCCGATTACGCCTATCTCCGATTAGACTCCCTCAAGGGGCGGTTCTCCACTGCCGACTTCGACCTGAACCTCTGGGGCGGCTTCTCCCTGGACTTTCTGGATACTCCCTGCGGCGGCACGTTTGCCCTGTCCTTCACCCCCTCCGGCCTCAATGTGGACGAATTCAACACGAACTGTGATGAGGCCCTGTCCCAAGTCGCGATGGACTGGCTCAACTTAGGCCTCCGCAACCTGGATCTCGTGAACCTCGCCTGGGACGCCGTCACGGGCTGGGACTTCACCCTGAGCCTGGATGTCCGACTCGCCTTCCCCTCCATCCCGGACCTCGACCTCCCCTGGCTCTCGGGCATCCAGATCGGCACCGAGGGCATCGCCTTCCCGGACATTCATCTAACCGATCTGGGATTGCCGCCCTTTGATTTCGGCGGCTTTGGCCTTTCGGTCAACGGACTTTCCATCGATGCCTTTACCCTCCCTTGGCCCGGCACCGGCGGCTTTTCCTGGCCCGACGATGTCCCGATCCACCTCGACCTCGCCTTCAAGATGCCTAATTTGCCCGATGTCTTCCCGGATTGCATGCGAAACCTAAGCCTGGACCTAAACGATGTCTCGCTCTCCGGCGGCACCTTTTCCTTTACACTCCCCACCCAGACCTTCCCGGACCCCGGCTGTGAAATCCCACTGGGTGGGGATGTCGCCTTTTACCTCACCCAACTCGGCGGGTCCTTTTCGGCATCGCTCAGTGGTGGCCTCTCCGTGGATGGCTCTGTGGACATCTCCGGCAAACTAAGTCTACCTTCGGAACTCGTGTGTCCCGACCAGTCTGGTCCCTTAGACCTCACCGCCTTCACCCTCCACATCCAGGGCGATGGCACGGTGCTGGGCACCATCGAAGACCTCGTGCCGCCCTGCCCCTTAGACCTGGGCGCCCTCAAAGTGCATATCCTCACCTCTACTCTGACCTTTGATACGACCGAAACCGGCGATCAACGAGCCATCCTGGACCTCCAGGGACAGGTGAAACTCCCCGCACCCTCCCCGCCACCGGATTCCATTACCGCCGAAGGCGAACTGGTCTTTGACCTCATCGGTGCCGACCTCATCGACGGCTACATCGCCATTACCTCCCCCTTCCTCTGGAACCTCCCTTCCGAGGAGCCCATCCTCTCCTTCCGAATTGACTCCGCCCGGATTGACACCGCGGGGTTCCATATCGCCGGCACCGGTCGCCTGAACCTCTTAGAGGGCGAATATGTCGGCGTGAACTTTAACAACCTGGTGCTGGACCTCTCGGATTTCCATGTCAAATCCGGGAGTGCGGATTTTGTGTCCAGTTTTGGCTTTCGGTTGAACCCTTCGGAGCCCGACCTGGGTTGGGCGGCGGTGGCAGCAGCGGCGTCGCTTCCCGAAGACTGGACCTCCGGGCTCCTGATGGCCCTCCCCGAGAACATCTCTCTGCAGTCGGGCGGGCTGGCCATCCGCGATTTCTCTATGGTCACCCTCCGCTGGGAAGGCACCGACTACACCCTGAAAGCACGGTTCTCCGATGATTTCCTCCTGACCTGGACCCCAAGTTTTGGAGTGGCTTCCGGGCAGGTGGAGTTTTTCTTAGACACGACCCGCGTCGCCTGGCTGGACCCTGAAGGGCTCCATGTGAACCTCGCCGGTGCCATCAATATCCCGGCCAAACTCGGCCTGCCGGATACCTCCATCGCCTACCTGAAACTTCGGGACGACGAGGGCAACCTGCTCATTGACTTCACCTTAGACGGCACTCAACTACACCTGGCGACCCGAGAGGGCGAAGCCGTGTACCTTTACATTCCCGCCCTGAGCACTGAAGACTGGACCCCCAACCTGGGTGTGACCTTCAGCGTGACCGTGGACCCCGTGAACTTTGCGTTCGTGGATGGCTCCATCGATGTGGAGCCGCCCGAGGGACTGGATACCCTCTTCTCCCTGCGGCGGCTGGGCTTGCCCCTCGATGTCACCGAACTCCACTACCTGAACCTGGAGGACACCTATGGGCTCATCCTCTCCGCCGGGATTGAGCTGCCGGAGGTTTTGGGTGGATTGAACCTGGTGTTTGACAGTCTGCGAATCACAAGCGACGGGCTCACAGGGACCGCACGACTCGGCACGGTGCACGAGAGCCACTCAGCGGGTGAAACCTATCTGGACTCCCTGGACCTGGATTTCCTGAGACTCCTGGTGAACGGCGCTGAGGTGGACTTTGAAGGTCCACAGGTGCGGTTTTCCGGGGATGTCGCGGTGGATCTCTTTGAGGAAGAGGGCGGCAGCCGAATGCCCATCCACTTCTGGGTCTCCGTGGGCACCGAGGGCCTGGACTTCAACATTGAGCCGCCGGATACATTGCCAATTTCCGTGGCTCAGTTCATCCCTCAGAACCTCATGGGACACCCACCGATTGATATTTCCGTGGGCGATACCTTTGCTCTCGAACTCTCCGGAACCTTCACCCTGCCCATGCTGGGAGAAGGCTTTGAAGTCTCCTTTACCGGCTTCAAGGTGATGAATGTGGAACCCTATGTGGTGGTGCCGGAGATCCACTATCCTTCGCCTGAACAGTTCTTTGAACTCTTTGGATTGGAATTTGGCATCCGTGACATCACCGAAGGCGGCGAGGTGATCCCGGGGGTTGCCTTCTCCTATGAGGACGGTGTCTTTTATGTGGAACTCTCGGGGGAGGTGACCTTCTTAGACAACACCGTAACCTTCCGCAGGCTCCGCATCGGCACCAACGGCGACATCTCCATTGAGTCTGCGGACCTCTTGAGCGAACCCCTGGCCATCATTGAAGGTCATCTCACGATTGACTCCCTGCATATCACCGAAGACTACCTGCGGGTGGCGGGGAGTATCAATCTCCCAGAACCCTTTGATGATGCGGGCACCCAGCACTTCGGCTTCAACATCGGCTTTGACGGCTCGGTTTCCGGGGACAACACGATCTACTTTGTAAACGAACCTGCCCCCACCCTTGGTGGCGGGGACGACACCGAATGGGACCTCTGGATCGGCAAACTGGACCTCCTGTACCTGGCGGTGACCCTGACACCCTCGGATTGGGCAGAGAGCCACGTAGATCTGGTTTCCGCCTTCTGGTTTGACGACACGAAAAAGGTGGACCTCGGCTATATGGAGGGCGGGACCCCGCATCCCTTCCTGACCTTCGCTTTCTCTGGCGACCTGGACTGGCATGAGGAAAATGTCCGGGTCCCTGACGCTCTGCCGGATATCGACTGGGAGGCCCTGAAACTCAACATCAACAACCTGACCTTCGTGGAGGGCAGTTTCGGGCTTTCCTTCTCCGGCTCTTTCCGCCTGAATCTGGATGTCTGCAGTGGGGGCATTGAATTCACCGGGTTCCAGATCCACTCTGATGGCTCCGTAGACTGGCCCACGATCACCGGGGGCGATCTGACCATTGCCGACATCGTGGCCCTTAGCGTTTCAGAGATCACTTACCGCGATCCCGATGTGGACACCACCCTTCGGGTAAAACGCAAGACCCCGGACGGCGATACCTCCACCGTGGTCATCGAGCATGTGGACTCCTACTTCTCCTTCGGCCTGGAGATGAACATCATTGATGTCGCAAGCGGGGGTGTGGAGCGGTTCCTGGCCTATTCGCTCACCGACGGCGGGTTTGGGTTCATCATCCAGGACGCCAATCTTGGGATTCCCTCGCTCCTGGACATGCACTTAGACATGGAGTTTGAGACCGGGGAAGACTTCCGGCTGGTGATGGCTGGCTTTGCGAATATCATCCCGGTGGAGACCCAGATCGCCGCCTACGGGAAGGTGGCGACGGTGGGCGGTGAGCCGAGTTTTGGACTCTTTGCGGCAGTGAATACCCGCATTGACATCATTCCCGGTCTCATTATCCTCTCCGGGGTCGGTGGTGGCTTCTTCTACAACCCCGAAGAGTCCGATATCACGAGGATTAAAGAACTCTCTGGCGTTCCTACCGAAATTGCGAGTGGGATTGATGTGCCCACAACCGAGTTTGCGGTGCTCCTCTATGCCAGTGCTTCGGTGGTCTCTGAATGGGCGGCCAACGGTCGGGTCCTGGTCACGGTGACTGACCAGTACTTTAACTTAGACGGTCGGGTGGAACTCCTGAATCAGGAGAACCGCATCCGAGGGGACATCCACCTGGGTGTGGGCTTCCAGCACTTCTTTGCTGAGGGGAATGTCCGTGTGCTGCTGGACATCGCCTCCCTGATTGAAGGAGACGGGAACTTCGGGTTCTTCGTCTACGGTACGGATGTCTGGGGAATCCAGGGCGGTCTGGATCTGGATATTCTCACAATCATCTCGGCGGAGAGCGAATTCTTTATCGGGCCACCCGGCTTCTATCTCATGGCCCAGTCCGAAGTTTCTTACAACTTCTGGATCGTAGAGTTCTCGTCGGGGATGCGAACGGAGTTCTGGTACATGGAGGCGGCCTCCTGGGGTGGGTACATGAAGACCTGGATCTCGGCAGAGGTCCTATCCGGAGCCGCCAGTGCTGAAGGCTGGCTCGAAGGGTGTCTTTTGGGGACGGAGGGCAATTACTATCTCTATGGTGTTGCGGGGCTCTCTGTCTGTGTAGGTTGGGGGGCAATCTGCTGGGACGGCAGCATCTGGGCAAAGATTTCCAAAGACGGCTTTGACGGTGGGTTTGGCAGAGATTCCGAGATGGAACGGCTCATTGCCGAGGCACGGGAACAGGCCCAAAACATGAACGAGGCAGCCCAGGAGGCTCAACAGGCCATGGAGGAAGCATCGGCTTCCGCCTATACCCTCTCAGAAGAGCAGATGGAAACGGCATTTCGATACGCCTTCCGGAACAATGGAATGATCTTTGTACTGGGGCTGGCTGAAGCATCCGTGGGGGGCTATCCCCCAGAACTCCAGAATGTTGCGCAAGAGGTATACGGTGGAGAAGATGCCCCGCCTGCAGACGATACCCTCCAGATCCAAGCGTTGGAAAACACGCTCGAAACTTATCGAGAAATCATCAATACACTGCGACCGCAGGCTGAGGCGACCCTGAACCAGATCCGGGTATTGCTCCAGGAGGCAGGAGCCATCCCTGAATACGAGCCCCAAAATCCCGTTCAGACAGCAGATTTCACCCTCTCTGCCTACGAAGCAAACGGCTATATGGTGGTGACGGACACTCCCGAGGTCGTCATTGACCCCGCCCAAGACCAGGCGAATGAGGCGGGGCTTTCAACATTTGAAGAAGACGTCTCCCAACTCCAGGGATTCCTGGAACAGCAAATTCGCACTTTGCGCGATTCTCTGAGGTCCATTGACTTGTTGACCTCCGGGCCAATACTGGACTCTGTCGCTCACGCCTTCTCCATGCTGGATGCGTATCACCAGGAGTATTACGCAAGATACAGTGCGTATGCGAACAGGTTGTCGAACTGGGCCGGTGGAAGGTATTTTCAACTCGGTTTGGATTCCTCCGCCATTTACAACGCCATCATCAATAAGACCAACTCTTTGAGTCTCAGCCAAATCAAACAATTAGCGATGAACCGTAAGTACCTCGCGTATCTGATGGCAAATGAAGGGGATGAAGAAGCAGCTCAGGCTCAACTGGCGGCTGTGGACACCTCCGGGAAATCGGTGACCTGGTGGCGGAACTTCTGCAACAGCAATGGGTTTGAACTGTGGTATCAAATCCCGAGGGAGGGGACCAGTGAGTTCTACGAGCATTATAACCAGGTAGGGAACCAGTTGCGATTCATCTTTCATACCACCTACGAAGATTCTGTGGAGGCACCACACATCCAGTTTACCCAGGCGTTAGACCAAATCCACGAGGTTCGCCACGACCTGACGACTTCCTTGTATGACCTTGCAGACCGGTATCTCTTCTGGACCGGTGAAGACACGGTGCCATCCGGTCCAACTCCACCATCTTTGCCTCCTGGTTGGTCGCCGGGCGGATGGGTCCCCCCGGGCTTTGGCGGAGGGCTTCCACCGGGCTGGACTCCTCCTGGGGCCGGGACAGAACTAACCATCGCAGAGATCCGCGAAGAGGCGCTCCAACAACTGGCTGCGCCCACCCTTTACAATCTCCAAGTCACGATCACAAACCAATATGACTACGCCGATATGATGGTCACCTTCGACGCTTATCATCCTTATCGACTCCTGGATGCTGCATACCGGCTCCGTCGTTCTTCTGCAGGCTATCCCTGGATGTCTCTCAAGAGCGCAGGGAACATCGTTCCGGCAACCACGATGGGGGAATATCCCAAGAATGGAGCCGGACATCTCCGGTTCTTTGTTCTCCCCCAAAATGATCCGGACGCTGCACCGGATGGAGTGGAAGAAGACTTCTCCTTCAAGTTCCGTGTGCGAGGGGGTGCGGGAGCCTCTTTGACTCAGACCCTGCAGATTCCTGTGCCCTTTGGCAACCGCGATGTGGGAACGGAACACACCTACACTCTCGAAGACAACACCCCTCCTTACACCCCCTCCGTGAGTCTCCCCTATCCGCGGAAGACCATTGGTCCGCACCAATCATCCCAGGAGCGGTATTCCCGGAATACTCAGGAAATCCACGCATCTTGGAGCAGTTCGGACCCTGAATCCGATATCAGTGAATACCTCTACCAGGTCGCCCATAAGACCTGGATGTGGGTGCCGGGCGGATGGTGGGGCGGCGGGTACTTCCTCCCCACCTATGAGCCCCTGATGGATTGGACCAGTGCGGCAACCATCACCGAGATGACCATCCGAGGCTTACACCTGGAACACAACGAGCGTTATGTGGTCCGGGTCCTTGCTATCAACGGAGAGGGAGACACCAGCGATGTAGGGGTCTCAACGGAACTTGTGATTGATACCACTGCACCACCCCCGGCAACCATCACCCCATGGTATACCATGCCTTCTGGTGGCCCCCCTGTTCCCCCTGCCCTGTACTTCACCCTGACCGCCGA
>WFXO01000044.1 GCA_015490555.1 Caldifarciminota bacterium
AAAAAGCTGAATCTCTCGCGAAAGAACATACCCTCAAATACGCCCTTGGATATATCCAAATGAACTGGGGGTTATACTGGATCAAAGTCCAAGAATTTGGAAAAGCAGAACGGACTGCCGAAGAGGCTGTTGAGATCTTGAAAGCCAACCATGACTACTTTGGGATGTATTTCGCCCGAATTACCTTAGGAACTGCACTGATTAAAGGGGGGAAACGGAATGAAGGAGAAAAACTCCTCCGAAAAGTCACAGAAGAGTGTGAAACATATGGCTTAGCTCTTCAGAAAGCTCAAGCACTGGAAGCCATTGCTGATCTTTTAGGAGACAAATCTGTCTTAGAAGAAGCCGAACAAATTTATCGGTCTTTGGGGAATACAACCCGCGCGGATAAAATCCGCAGGATGATGGAAGGGGACTAATTGAATCCCTTCTCTGCGCTTCTCCTCACAAAGCGAATACCTCGGAAGAAGCGCTTGAATTCTGGATATAGGACCTTGGAATAATTCCAGGATCCATCCACGGCCCTAACACTCGTTGCATAGAGGACGTAAATCAGTCCTTTGTCAGGGAAAAGTACGCGAGTCACCCAGACATCTCGAAGAACATCCTCGTAAGTATGTGTACGACATAATTCAGAGGTTGGTCGGAAAAAGGCTCCAGAGAGATAAATCCCAGATGTATTTTTGTAAAGTTCGGCTATGACTTCACTGGCAAGGACAGCCTGCCAACGAAGACTTCGAGGGCCGAGATACGTCTGACAGCGGACCACTGAAAAATAGGACTCGGTCTGGAAGGAGACATCAAGAAGGGGCTGGTCCAGTCGTTCCACGTAAATTTCTTCATAGGAAGCCTTAGGATTGCCGTAGATCTTTGCCCACGAGAGGTCATCCTGATACCCGATCTCTCTCGCCAGTTTTGTCGCTCCCTGTTCAGGATGGTAAAAATCTTGGAAACGGTCCGGCTTGTAAATGTATACGCCACACCAGGCCAAATAATTGGGTGACTCAGGTACCCAGAGTGTCGAGGGTCCTGCCTGGGATGCCTTCCCACAAAGGAATCCTGTGACACCGGTGGCTGGAATTCCGTTTCGCCATACACGGGTCAGATCCCCCCAGCAAGGCTTCTCAATCCATCCTGCAGGAACGTAGGTAAATACCACTTCCCAGGGTGGATTCACCACAGTCCAACTTTTCCAAAACTGGTTCGCAAACCGCTTAGCAAGCCGCCGGATCAACCACTCAAGAGGGAAGAAACCCATCAGAAGAACCTCTATCCGGATTAAAAAGACGGAATGCTTTTTGGCCCTTTTTTCTTCAGAGGGGAATCCGGAGGTAAGTGAGGGGCAACTTCGGATTTTTCAGTCAAAATCTGATTGATCAAATCAATCGCCATGGCCTTTTTCGCTTTCATGTGGGCCACTTCCAAAAAACTCATGGCACGTTCGTAATCTTTCAATTGTTTTAACGCACGAGCAAACACCAAAAGGGCCTGTGCTTGTTGAATGGGACTCCCGTGGAATGTTGCGATGTTAAATGCGTCTCTGGCTGCATCCGTGGCATAATCGAGGTCCCCAGACTCCAAAAACTGTTCTGCCGCCTTCATCTGAATCCGATAATAAAGGATTGGGTTCTTGGGAGGGACTAAGCGCCGGGCACGGTCGTAAAACTCGACCGCTCGATCTTTCCGGCCCCGGGCCAATTCCATATCTCCAAAGACTTCATAAACCTTGCTCATCCCCTCCAGGTCCTTAAGTTTACTAAAATGCTCCTCAGCGTCTTTCAACGCCTCTCGTGCGGCTTGGTACTTGCCAAGTTTCATAAAGACTTTCGCAATGCTGACACTCACCTCCCCTGCCAGCGAACGATCGCCCACAATTTCCGCAACTCTCCGGGACTCCTTCAGGAGTCTAAGCGTCTTGGCATCCATCAAGGTCCACTTATACAACGGACCGTCTATCGAGTCAAGCAGAATCTCCTATGCATGAAAGGAATTCCCGATTTTCCTGAGGCACTCAGTCAACTTCAAACGCCCGGAAATCCTATAAAATTGGAAATTTGAGGAGAAACAATCCATGGCCATCACCAAAAAACCAGAGACAAAAGTCCCAAGAGAAGTGTTTGCGTTGGGGTGGGTCTCGCTCTTGAATGATAGCGCCTCGGAAATGATCCACCCCTTACTCCCCATTTTCTTAACCCAAGTCCTCCGCGCCTCGACAGTGGCCTTAGGGATCATCGAAGGCATCGCTGAAACCACTGCCAGCCTTCTAAAACTCGTTTCTGGAATCCTCTCCGACCGCATCCGCCGAAGGAAGCCCCTTGTGGTTGTTGGGTACACCCTTGCGGTCCTCTCCAGACCCCTCATCGGGCTTACGCAATCCTGGGGACAGGTGTTGGGACTCCGCTTTTTCGACCGAATCGGCAAGGGCGTTCGGACCGCGCCCCGAGACGCCCTGATCGCCGATGTCACCCCTCCGGAAATCCGCGGAAAGGCTTTTGGGGTCCACCGCTCCTTAGACCACTTGGGCGCCATCGTGGGACCGATCCTGGCCATCGTCGTGATGGCCATCTTTGGGACCCGCCTGCGGTGGGTATTTCTCCTTGCCCTGATTCCCGGGGCATTGGCGGTCTTGATCCTTCTAACGTTTGTACATGAACCCGAACGCAAAACTCTTCTCACTTCTTCCAAGGAATCCCTTTCCCTCACGGGTTGGAAAGAACTCTCGAGAAATTACAAAACCTTCCTCTTTATTGTTTTCCTGTTCACCTTGGGCAATGCCACCGATGCTTTTTTAATCCTCCGAGCACAAACATCTGGCATTCCTGTGGGGTGGATCCCGGCCCTCTGGATGCTCTTTAACGGAAGTAAAATGCTTTTGTCCGTCCCAGCGGGGATCATCTCGGATCGCTATGGACGCAGGATCACCATTGTCTTGGGTTGGCTGATTTATGGTACTGCCTACCTCGGATTCGCTGTTGCCACTACCGCCTGGGCGGTGATCTTGCTGTTTGTGTATTACGGGTTGTTCTATGCGTTTACGGAAGGTGTAGAGCGGGCATTTGTGGCGGATTTGGTCTCTGCAGAAAGACAGGGAACGGCTTACGGGTGGTATCACCTCATGATTGGATTAGGGAGTCTGCCCGCAAGCCTCTTATTTGGATGGATTTGGAAAGCCGTTAGCCCTTCAGCGGCGTTCCTTGTAGGCGCTGGACTGGCTCTGCTTGCGATGGTCCTCCTGCTCACCCTGGTCAAGGAAGTCCCGTCTCACCCTGCTTCGACGTCGGGTTGAGGGCGAGGGAGCACTCGAAAAGCAAGGATCCCGGTAAGGGTTCCCATGACCCCGGGCCAGAAGAAGATATACGGAACGGGCAAAAGATCGCCCATCACCCCGGTTAAAAAGGAGGAAAGGGAGGTAAACCCCAAGACGGTCAGATGGACCAGCGCAAAGACCCGTCCTAAGTAGTCTCGGTGAGCAGTTTCTTGAATAAGGGTGGTGCGGGAGACGGTGATCCACGGGATAAAGAAGCCATGGAACAGGATCGCAACGAGGGCCAAGGGGAACCATCGGATCCATAGAAACGGCAAATAAGTAGCTCCATCTAAAACAATCCCCCAGACCAAGATGTGCCATGCATCTTTGGGTTTTCTGAAATACAAAAACAAGGTCCCGGCAAGCCATCCAAGGGCCATGGATCCCTGGAAAAAGGCAAGATCGGAAGGGCCCAACGCAAAGACCCGTTTCACCAAAAGGTTCGCCCCCACAATGGCAGGCCCCATAATGAAGAGGTTATCCACGGCCGTTAAAATCAGGAGTCTCCAGAGAAACGGGTCCCGGCGAGCATACCAAAACCCTTCCAAACTTTCTCGCCACAGGCTCTGCCGTTCCTCGCGCCCTTGAGGGACCTCATCCACACGGATGGCGAGTAAGGTTGCGATGGAGACCAAAAAGGTGAGGGCATCTACGGTCAAAACCATCAACATGCGGGCGACGGATGCATTCCGTCCCACCAAAATCCCTGCGGCAAAAGCCCCTGTCACCATCGCCAGTTGTGTAGAACTTTGGATCAGTGCATTTGCACGAAAGAGCCAGGACTTTGCGAGGAGAGGCAAAAAGGCGTCCCGGGCGGGCATAAAAAACGTCGAAAATGTGGTATGGAAAAACGCCAAGGCACCGATCGACCACCAGTGAAGTTCGCCGATCCAGTAAAATGGCCAAAAGGCCAACAGGACGATCATACGAGCCAAATCGGATCCGATCATTGCCCAGCGCTTCGGTACCCGATCGACCACTGCTCCGACAAAGGGACCAAATAAAAGAAACGGTAAGGTTTCCAAGAAACTGACCACCCCTGCTTTTGTTCCCCCATGCTGTGTTTCTACAGTCAACACGAGAAAGAGAAGAACTGCATAAAACATATAATCGCCGGCCGAAGAGATAAATTGGCCAACCCAAAGAAGACCAAAGTGTCGCTTGCTTGTCGTGGACATATGCAAGAGGCTCTCTTGGGTACCAGAGAATTTTACGGGATTCTCCTAGGGTTCCTGTACATTCCGAGGCATCAGGTAGAAGATGGGATTTTTCGCCAGAGCCATCCGATCGCCACGCCCCCCACCGAGATGGCAACGCCACTCAGGACAAGCGCTCGCCACATTCCTATATGATCTCCCAACCATCCCAACCCGACAGTGTTCACCAAAAAACTGATGGAGACAACGACCTCTCTCGATCCAAATACCTGCCCCCGTAAGGCATTTTCGACCTTCTTTTGGAACAAGGTATCCTGTACGATGAGGATGGCGGATGAAAGGGCACCCGCAACGATCGCCCCCACCCCAATGCCCCAAAAAACAACCACCCGGGGCACCAACGCAGTGAGGCTTCCTAAAAGGAGAAAAGAAATTGCCAGAACAGGTCCCATCCATGTGTCACGGCCAAAGTGGCCCATGATCCATGCCCCCAATATCATGCCCACGGCGATCATGCCCCCCATGATTCCCACGCCACTGGTACCCCATCCTCGAAGTTGTTGTACCAAAGGAATCATCAGACTGTAAGAGGCTGCCGACAGAAGGCCAAAGAGCGCAACACTCAACATCACAACCCGAACGACAGGGTGCTTCAAGGCATTCCACAAGGCACGAGGAGAGAATCTGCGGGGCGGCATTTGGACTTCAGCATCCGCTCGGGCAGCTAAGGATCTCGATGTGTAAAGGGGTCGGATGGCAAGAATGCAAAGAAAGGAGACCAAATACGTCAGGCCATCCCCTACAAAAATCACCTCAAAAGGGATATGATCTGCGATGAACCCACCCAAGACCGTGCCCAAAACGGTCGCAATCCTTGCGAGAAAGGTCATGAGGGAGTTGGCATGGAGTAAATCCTGTTTAGGGACAATTTCCGGGATAAACGATCCGCGTGTGACATTAAAGAAGATGGTAAATACAAACACCAGGAACACGATCGCATAAGCCACGTTCATTGATTGCCAGTGGTATACGCTGTAGGCCATCCCTCCCAAAAGAACCGCTCTGGAGAAATCCGCGATCAAAAGGATCCGTTTCCGAGGGAATCGGTCGGCCAGAATGCCGCCGGGGAGAGCAAGTAAGATCACCGGGAGGGAAAAGAAAATCGCCATTTTGGAGAATGCCATACTGCTTCCGGGCTGGAACGCGGCGATCAAACCGATAAGGGCCATGTGGGTCAATCGATCGCCGAACTGTGATATGGTATTCCCAACGGCGATAAGGGTTAGGTTCCGATTTTTCAGAAGGTTCCACATATCGATCCAGCGCTTCCCAATTATACGCTGGAGTGTGAGAACGGAATAAAACATCAGGACCCCTCCTGCCCCTCCCGCCCCAGCGTTCCCTTCCGTGTCCCGGGGTCCTGTGCGAAGGGGGTTACCGTCCTAATTCATCGTTTGCGGATAAAACGTCTGGAGACTTCGTCTCTTGACGGTCGCGCAATTCAAAGACATCCTGTACGTGATCCAGACGTTTCCCGCAGTGGAAACATTCTTGGGCGAAGGGCGCTAAGATTGGGGCCCCACAGACACACCGATTAATTAGGAGCCTCCCACATCGTGCACATCTTTTCTCATGCTCCAGCCCCCAATACTGGCAACGCGGACATATCTTGAGCCCCTCGATCGACGCCCAACGCAATTCTGGTATACCCATCATGTCCAAAGAATGCACTACGGCCATCACAGAGGTATCTCAGTCTTTTCTCATCTTGCAACCCCCTGAAAATGAAAGAGTTAACAAGAGAAGAAAAACTTGCACGATCCGATCCGACCGTGTATAAAATTCAACATGCTTGGCCGGTTTCTGATCTTGACAGGGACTTTATTGATTTTTGTTGGAATCGCCGTCCTGCTCTTGGAGCATGTGCCGGGCTTGGGGAAATTACCCGGAGACTTGGTCATCCGACGCGGCAACTGGACCCTCTACATCCCCATCGCCACCTCGATCCTCCTCTCCGTCGTCCTCACAGTCCTTCTGAACCTCCTTCTCCGCCGTTGAAACTTTTACAACGCTATATCCTTCGTGAGCATATCCCTCCGTTTTTCGGAGGTCTTTTGGTCCTCTTGGTCATCCTTCTCCTGGACCGCATCTTTGACCTTATGGAGATGATCTTCCGGAAAGGGCTCCCGGTGCGAATTGTTCTGGAACTCTTTGGGTATTCGCTGCCTTTTATGGTAGCCCTGGCGGTCCCCATGGCGGTTTTGATCGCGACCCTTGTGGCCTTTGGTCGTCTCTCAGCGGATTTCGAGATCCTGGCGATGAAGGCAGCCGGTGTCCATACGCGACAGATCCTGACCCCTGCCCTCCTCTTCGGCCTCTTTTGGTTTGCCACGATGAGCGTCTTCAACAACACGATTCTTCCAGAAGCCAATCACCGTTTGAAAAACCTGATGCTCGACATCAGCATGAAAAAACCTACCCAGGAAATCGAGGAGGGGATCTTTAATCGCATCGGGGATTACCTCATCTACGTGGGACAGAAAGACGAACGTACCAACGAAATCCAAGAGATCATGATCCAACAAAAAACACAAGAAGGGGTTCAGACCATTTTTGCCAAACGAGGACGGATGGTGACACAAAAGAACGAGTCCTTGATTCTGGACCTCGAAGACGGGGAAATTCATTTAGCCATAGGGCCAGAGGGCGAAACCTATCGCCGACTCAAATTCAAAAACCACCGCGTGGTCATTCCAATCCAGGGCACCTGGGTCCGGCGGAAACGGACCTTCCGTACGGACCGCGAGATGTCTGCTCGGATGTTGCTCCGGGAGATCCGGAAACTGGATCAAGACATCGCTAAGGTTTCCGAAGAGCAACGACTCCGCCTCCAGATCCTCCAACGGAAGAGGAACCAATACTGGGTGGAGTTCCACAAGAAGTTTTCGATCCCTTTCGCGAGTCTTGCGTTCATCCTCATCGGTGTACCGCTCGCCATCCGCTCCCGGAGGGGAGGCTATGGAACCGCCTTCGGCATCGCTTTCCTCATCTTTATGATCTACTACATCTTCCTCATCGGAGGGGAAGAACTGGCAGATCGACTCCTGGTACCACCCTGGTCTGTCTGGTTCCCTAATTTGTTATTCGGGGGGCTGGGGATCTTCTTGCTCCTCAAAGAATGACCTGACAGGTTGTATAATTCAATCGTGCAGGAACACAGGGTTATCCAAGTCCCTCTTGGCTTTACGGAGACGGGGAAACTCCTCCTCGAGCCCATTTTGCCCCTTCTCCAAAACGGGAGAGGCGACGAGATCCTCTACATCCCCGAGATCCGGACTCAATACGCCTTTCTCAGAGAAACCCTTCTGAACCACTTGAAGGACGGCGCCGCAACCCTCCCCCGCTCCTTACCGCTTCCAAATCTGCTGACTTTTGAAGCGCGTTCCCTTTTGGGGCCCGAGGAACGAGTCCTGGTGCTTCAGGTCCTCGCGCAACGGCATCGAGACCGACTTCAAGCGCTCATTCCCGCCAGTGGACACCTCTCCATCCCCTACGCACAGAAAATCCTCCGGCTCTTTGACGACCTGCGAACCTACCGATTCCCCCTCGACATCGAGGAGGTCCGCAAAACCGTCGAAGAAAAATTGGGAACGTATCCCTATGTCTGGGATCGCACCCGTCAGGTCCTGGATTTTCTCCAAATCTACCGCGAGTTCCTTTACGGAAAGAACACCCTTGATGCAGTCGAAACCGCAGTTCAGGCATTGGAACAGGGAGGCCCAGACTTTACCACTTTGTTGCAGGGGATCACGACCCTCCTCGTGGACGGCTGGACTTATCTGACCCCGCTTCAGGCCGAAATCGCACGCCGTTTCCTTCACCAAGCCCATGCGAGGGAGATTCAGATCCTGGCTGTGGTGTATGACGTTCCTCCCATTGAAGGGCTGACCCCGGCGGCCCAACTCTTTCAGGAACTCCAGAAACAAGGGGTTCCCCTGCAGATCACCACGACGGGGCCCATTTCCCCTCCTTCACCCAAGGCGTACGCCTTTGCCAGCCCGGAAGATGAAGCCCGGTTTGTCGCACGAGAAATCAAGACTCTTCTCCTCTCTTCGTCGCAGGGCTCGCCCCACAAGATCTTGATCACCATGCCATCGGTTTATGGATTTGAGCCCACGCTTTCGCGGGCGTTTTTGGAGTACGGCCTCACTTACGGTCGTCAGTTTGGCCCTCCCGTGACTCAACACCCCTTTGTCCGCTTTTTACTGTCGGCCCTTCGGGTCATCCAGGGGGATTACATGCGCCTTCCCATGGTCGATCTCTTCTCTTCTCCGTACTTCAAAAGGTTTCCAGAGCAGGACCAATTGGATCGCCTCACTCGGGAGTATGGCCTCGTGGGCACCCGCAACCAATGGCAATCCTTTCTTTTGGATTCGGACCCGAACACGGAACCCACCCTCTCCCTCCACACCCGAGAAATCCTCACTCAGTTCCTCGAATGGGTAGTGTTTTGGGAAACCCCTGAAGAACGGCCTTTATCGACCTATCTGCAACACTTCCGGGAGTTTATTGATCGGTTTACAGACCTTCGGCATGTGGAACCATTGGCTGTTTTGGAAATCACTGCACATGCTCTTTCTACCCTGGATGCGCTGGGAACCTTGTTAGAAGATCCTCCTCTCACGGCGGACGCCTTCTACGATCTCCTCTTCACGGTGCTCAGGAACCAACGCTTGCCAGAGCCCGAAGTCCCGCCTCCGGAATTTCCCATCCAGGTGGTGGGGTTTGAACAGGCCTACCATATCCCTCACGACATTTTGTTTGTGTTGAACATGGATGAGCATTCCTATCCTCAAGACACTCCAGACTGGCTGCTGTTGCCCGATCATGTCCGGAAAGAATTGGGGCTCCCTCATCGTGACATGCTTTTTGACCAGCAGGAACTCCGGCTCCAGGCTGTTCTCAAGAGCCCGCGCCAGGCCCTTTACGTGAGTTACACAGCCCAAAAGGACGATCAACCCGTTCTTCCTTCCGTCTTTTTAGACGCCTTGAATTTTGAGTCCGTGTCCCTACGGAAGGATCGAGAATCCAGGATCCTGAGTCCGGTTGAGTTTGCGATCTTTCTGGGCCGGAAGGAAGGGGCCGGAGACCGCCAGAAAAGCCGGCACGAACTCCAGGAAGCCTTCCATCATGCGATGATCGAAAAGCGGCTGAGACGCCGACTGGAGAACCTCAATGTAACGGATTTGGAGGATTACGCCAAATGCCCCAGAAAATTTTTCTATCAGCGCGTCCTTGAGATGGAGATGGTAGAAGAACCCGAGCCAGGCGTCGATTTCCTGAAGGAAGGCGCGTGGCTCCATGCCGTCCTGCAAGAGACGTTCAAGACGATCCTGAAAAACGGTCACCTTCCTTCCCTGGAAGACCAGAATTCCCTGTACGAACACGCCTGCGAAACGGCATCCCGGCAACTGGGGATTCCTCCCCTGTGGCATCGGTATCTCCTCAAGCGTTATGACGAGCCTTTCAAGAAGGTGATGGAGGACTATCGCAAAGCCTATGAAGATTCAGGCTTTCAGGTCAAGGCGGTCGAGTACAGGATCGAAGGGGATCTCCCTTCCGGCACTCACCTGAAAGGCCGGATTGACCGCGTGGACGTAAACCCGGACGGCAGGTTTAAGATCATTGACTATAAGACCTCAACCTTTCCATCGGGAAAAATTACCCTCCAAAAAGTGGAGCGTGGGGAGTATTTACAGTTGCCCCTCTATTGGCGTTTTTATACCCAGAAAACGGGCCTCCGCGGTGACAAGATGCTATACTTCGGCTGGTCTAAAAACAATGACTTTAAACCGATTGAATTCGAAGCAGAGTCTCTACAGGAAATCATCGAGGTGGCGATCGACAGGGCAGAGGACATTGTCCGGCGAATCCAGAATGCGGAGTTCCCCTATGAACCTCTGCAGCCGGGACTCTGTTTAAATTGTCCCTATCGGCTCATTTGTCCGAGGACGACGCAATGAAAGAGGGAAGGTTCCATCCACTGAAGAGTTACATGGTCGCGGCACCCGCCGGGTCGGGTAAGACCGAGGCCCTGACGGAACGGTTTGTTTCGCTCCTGGCCCAAATGGACCCGCCCAATCCCCGCCGGATTCTGGCGGTCACCTACACCAACGAGGCCGCGGCCGAGATGCGGGCCCGGATCATCCAGAAGATCCGCCAAGAATACCCTGAACTCTACAAGAAAATCCGACGGGATCTGGCACACCTCCGGGTTCAGACCTTCCATTCCCTCGGACGTCGACTGATCCAGCACTTCGCGTTAGAAATGGGCTTTGATCCCCAACTCGGGGTCCTCACCTATGCAGAGGGGATGTTCCAGGAATTCCTGAACCACATTCTCTTGCGGGCACAGGAGGGCGATGAGGAACTCCACGAACTGCTGCTCCAAAACGTCACGAAAAAAATCTCATCACTGAAGATGGAATTGGTCAATCTCCTCAGACTCCGTCCACGGTGGGAGTTCTTAGAGAATCCCGAAGACCCCGAAATCCAGGCGCGGATTGCCCTTTACCCTCTGTTTCGGAAACTCCTCCAAGAGTTCCAAAAAGAAAAACAACGGCTGGGGTTGATCGACTTCGCCGACATGGAATTTCTGGCACACCGGTTACTTTATCGAGAGGGCAACGGGGATCAAAACCAGGAGCCCCTGTGGCCTCAGATCCTTGAGGCCTTCGATGAAGCCACAGACCACCTCCTGGTGGACGAATTCCAAGACACCAATTTACTCCAATGGAGCATCCTCTCGAAACTGACGGAGGAATGGCGGGCCGGCAAAGGTGCCAAAGAAGAAAAAGGGGTAACCCCGACCTTCTTTATCGTCGGAGATGAACAACAGTCAATTTATGGATTCCGGGGGGCCAATGTCGAGGTCTTTCGCCAGGTTCGGGAAGAGTTGGCTTCATATTTGGGGCCGAATCGGTTCGAAGTCGTGTACAAAAGAGAAAACTACCGCAGCCTTCAAGCGATCATTGATTTCATCAATCGGATCTTTCCGAGGATCTTTCAGGCAGAGGAATCCCCGGATCCCTGGAAAACGGTCTACCAGCCCTTTGCTCGGCAGCGGCCGATCGAAGACCCGGGCGCGGTCCACCTCGTCTTTGCGGAATTGGAAAATGACGCCGTATCCAGGGTTAACCAACGTCGACAACTCGAGGCAGAGATCTTTGCACGCTGGATCTTAGAACTCATGGAACATGGATGGGTTTACGAGGACCACACCCGCCGACGCCCGGAATTCCGAGACTTCGCCATCCTCTTGAAAACACGGGTCGAAGAAAAGATCTACACCCGCGTGTTCCAGGCCTACGAGATCCCCTTCCTCATGGATCGAAGCAAACGGTATTTCCAAGCCGAAGAGATCCAGATTTTGCTCACTTTGGTCCGCTATTTGGCCTATGGAGAAAGTGCGAAATTCTCCCTCTACCAGATCTTAAATAGCCCCTTGTTTGGGGACCTTCCTCCGGAGGAACGCGCCCGAATCTTTGACGACGTGCCGCTCTCGTCAGAAAACCACCCGTTTTCAAAATGGGTCCGCCAACGGGATTCCCGGCCCCTTTCCGAGGTGCTGGAAGAGATCCTCCTGGCACGAGACTTCTGGAAAACTCTAACGTCGCCCCAATCTCTGGCAAATGTAGAAAAATTCCTGTCCTGGATCGGACAACTGGACGGCGAAGGGAAATCCTGGCGAGAGATCGCAGAAATCCTCCATCAAAAAGAAAGTCAGGGGATGGAGGCCGCAAAACTGATCGACCCGGATATGAATGTCGTCCGGATCACCACCATCCATGGCGCCAAAGGACTTCAGTGGCCCATCGTGTTCGTGGGGACCCTCTCCTGGGATGTCTCAAGTAAAGGGAACATCCTGTTCCAGGAGTCTCTGGACCCTCGCGAGGGCTATCGGACCACCCTCATGGAAGATGCCCTGGCGAAAGAAAAACGGATCGAAGAACAGAAACGGCTCCTCTACGTAGCGATGACCCGTGCCCGGGACCTCCTGCTCCTCCCCATCCCTTTGGGCACTTCCAGAAACCTCAGATCCAACGTCTCCCAGTTCATCCTTCAGGCCCTGGGGATGGATCGAGGGATGACGTGGGACGAAATCCAGAACCTGGCCCCTTCCATCCCCGGTGTCTTTCTCCACCGATGGGCCGAGATTCAATCCAAGCCGGCTCCGGCTCCCTCCCCAGAAAAGGAACCTCCGCCACCCCCTTCACTAATCCATCCCGATCCGCTTCCCATCCAATCGACGCCCCCTGTGATCCCTATGACCAAAGATGTCCATGGGGGAGATCCGGAATGGAGCCTCTTTGGAACGCTGTTCCATGAGATCGTGCTGCGTGTGATCCAAAGAAAACTCCCCAATGACGAGAACGCGCTCAGACCGGAGGTCGAAGAACTGTTCCGGAACCGCGTGCTTTCCCAAAAGCGTCGAGAGGACTATGAGAAAGCCTTCTGGAAGCACTGGCACAACCTACAACAAATCGAAGCCCTGCGTCCCCTGCTCCATCAACAGGTCCCCCCTGCTTCCGTGCGGACAGAGTTTCCCTTGATCCGGAAAGAAGGAGAAACGGCCTATGTGGGACGTGCCGATGTCGTTTGGTTCCGAGAGGAAGATCTCTGGGTCATCGACTTCAAAACCGCGCCGGTGAGCGGGCCGCTCGAGGCCCTGGTCCAACGGTATCGCCCCCAATTAGAGCATTATCGTAAGGCCCTCCATCTTCTTTACGGAAAGCCCGTTCGGGCGTTTTTGGCTTTTTCGGATACCGGGGATTGGGCCGAGATTTGAAAACCATCCTAACAACCCCATCCATCGCAAGGACACGAAAGGAGGCATCATGGAAGAACTCCAGACATACCGAGCAGAATTTGAAACCATCACCCAAAACTACGTGTACCTGAATCATGCGGCAGTTTCTCCTCTCCCCAAACGCACCGTCCAGGGGATGCAACAATTCCTGGAACAGCGTCGCGATCACGGAGGGGTCTGGGAAGACACGTGGTGGCAAACTTTAGAAGAAACCCGAAATCTCATCGCCCAACTCCTCCACGCAAAACCAGAAGAGATCGCCCTGACTAAATCGACGTCCGATGGGCTCCTGATCCTCAGTACCGGTTGGCCGTGGAGGGCAGGGGATCAAATCCTGTTGATTCGGGATGAATTTCCCGCCCTTTACTATCCCTGGGTTCCGCTACGAGACCAGGGGGTGGAAATTCGCTGGGTGGAGCCAAGGGATGGCCCCCTTCTGGCACAAATCGAGAAGGCCTTGACCCCACGAACCCGATGGGTCGTGGTTTCCTGGGTCGACTACCTCACCGGGCGCCGCCTGAACCTCGGAGCCCTCACCGAGATTGTCCATCGCATAGGGGCCTATGTCGCCGTGGATGGCATCCAGGGCCTCGGGGCCCTGCCGCTGGACGTCCAAAAAAGCCGCATCGACCTCTTGGTTGCCGGGGGTCCGAAATGGCTCTTTGGCCCGATGGCTACGGGCTTTTTGTATCTTCGACAGGAGATCCTCGAAAACATCAAGGTTCGCCTGATGGGGTGGCTCTCCGTGGAAGATTTCATGGCCTTCGACACCACTAACCATCGGCTCCGACCCGGAGCCCAACGCTTTGAGTACGCAACGTACCACTTCTTAGGCATCACCGGTCTGTAAATTTCCTTGCGTTGGCTTCTGGAAATTGGCTTACATCGGATTGCCGACCGGATCCGGGATTTAACCACCCGACTCATGGAGGGCATTGCCGACCTCGGACTTCCCGTGTTGACCCCCTCCCCGTCGACCCAGCGAGCCGGGATCGTCACGTGTCAGGTCCCTGGCAACCCCGAGACCATCCTACAAACGCTCCAACGCGAGAAGATCATTGTGGCTCTACGAAAGGGCTATCTCCGGATCTCCCCCCATTTTTACAATACCGAAGAGGAAATTGAGCGGTTGCTCGATGTGTTGAAGCAGATGTTGTAACCCCCGGAAACGGCCTCTGGATCTTGTGTTTCCTTGACTTCTCCGGGAATCTCATGTATGTTTTGGCCTCCATCGGCGAAAAAGGAGGCAAAGGATGACACCCCCGAAACCCGATTTAGACATGGATCTCTTGATCATTGGTGCAGGTCCCGCAGGATTGACCGCAGCGCTCTATGGTGCCCGGGCCGGCCTCACCGTTTACGTCTTCGAACGCGGCGAAATCGGCGGACAGGTTGCGATGACCGACTATGTGGAAAACTACCCGGGGTTCCCTGAGCCCATCGAAGGGCCCGAACTCATGGAACGGATGAAAGAACAAGCAACCCGGTTCGGGGCCCAAATTGTGTATGACGAAATCGAGCGGCTCGAACGCGATGAGGCCCACTACATCTGGGCCTATGGAACCGACGGCACCTATCGAGCGAAAGCCGTGATCATTGCCGTCGGATCGGATCCCCGGAAACTCGGAGTCCCCGGAGAAGAGGAGTTCACGGGTCGGGGCGTGTCCTATTGCGCGGTCTGTGACGGACACTTCTTTAAAGATCAGGTGGTGGCCGTCGTCGGCGGGGGCGACTCAGCAAAGACCGAAGCCCTGTACCTGACCAACCTCGCCTCCAAGGTGTATTTGATCCACAGACGGGACCGGTTCCGCGGCGAAAAGATCCTGGAGGACCGGGTCCGTCAAAACCCGAAAATCGAGCTCGTGCTGAATACCGTGGTCGAGGAGATCCTCGGCGATCAGCAGGTTCGAGCCCTCCGGGTTCGAAATGTCCAAACCCAGGAAGTCAGCGAAATTCCGGTGTCTGGGGTGTTCATTTACATCGGCCATATCCCCAATACGGGTTTCTTGAAGGGCTTTGTGGAACTGGATGAGACCGGCCATATTCCCACGGATTCCAATATGCAGACCTCTGTGCCCGGAGTCTTTGCGGCCGGGGACGTCCGGTCAGGCTCCCTCCGGCAGATCACGACCTCCGTTGGGGATGCAGCCATTGCAGCAACGCGGGCAGGAGAATACATTGAAAAAATCTTTGGATCGTAAATTCAAACAGCGGGTCCTCTCCCTCATCCAGCGGAGAGGGTATCGAGGGGTCACCCTCCGAACCCTCAAAAAGTCCTTAGGAATCGGCAAAGACCCCAAAAAGGCCAAGGTCCTTCAGGCAACCCTGAAAACCCTGATCCGGGAGGGGAAAGTCCACCCCTCGGGTCGAAAATACTTTGCAGCCACCGAGGTCTATAAAGGTCGGATCCAACGTTTTAAAGAGGGCTTTGGCTTTCTCCTTCGGGACGACGGGCCGGATGTCTTTATCCCACCACATGGCATGAAAGGTGCCTTAGACGGCGATTTGGTCTTGGTCGAAAGGATCGGCGGGAAACGCAGGCCAGAAGGGCGGGTCATCCAGATCTTAGAACGGGAAATCAAAAATTACATCGGCACTTATCGGCAGGTCCGCAAACGGGGCTATGTGGAGCCGGATCTCCTGACCCTTCCTCCCACGTTGCCCGTGGTCCGGGGACGCGCGGAGCCGGATCACAAGGTGGTCTTCCAATTGGTGGGGCATGGGAAAAGCCTCAAAGCCCATATTCTGGAAGATCTGGGCCATGAGGAAGACCCCGCGGTGGACATCAAAGTGGTCCTCCGGAAGTATAACCTGCCCGAGACGTTTCCCCCCGGTCTCGAAACAGACCTCCCCAAGCGCATCCGCAAAAAACACCTCCAGGATCGACTGGATTTGCGGAAAGAACTCATCTTCACCATCGACCCAAAGACGGCGAAGGACTTTGATGACGCGATTTCTATCCGACGATTGCCCAAGGGCGGCTTTGTTCTTGGGGTTCATATCGCCGATGTCTCGCATTTCGTGCAAGAAGGTTCCCCTCTGGATCGGGAGGCCCTCGAACGGGGCACCTCCGTTTATCTTCTGGACACCGTGGTCCCCATGCTCCCCCATGGCCTCTCGGGCGACTTATGTTCCTTGCGGCCGGGAGAAGATCGGCTAACTATGACCGCGTTGATTACGGTGGACGCTCGTGGCATCCCCCGCCGTCTGAAACTGGCCCCGTCGGTGATCCGTTCCAAGGCTCGGCTGACCTACGAAGACGCCCAGCGGATTCTGGAGGGAAAAGATCCAGAGGACCCGGAAACGACCCTGGCCGTAGACCTTAAGACCCTGCGAGAGGCCCTTCGTACGGCCTATGACCTTTACCTCCATCTTCGAGCCAACCGGGTCGAACGTGGGGGGCTCGACTTCGACCTGCCAGAACCGGTTTTTGCGTTGCGTCCCACTGGAGAGGTTCTGGGGATTGAACCGGCCGTCCGGCTGGATACCCACCGCATGATTGAAGAGTTCATGATCCTGGCCAACACCCAGGTGGCCGGTTTCCTCAAAAGACGCGGAATCCCAACGATTTATCGAATCCATGAGCCTCCCAAGCAGGAAAAGATCGAAGAATTCCTGGACATCGTCGAATCCCTATTGGGGCGTTCCGTACGGCCGGTGAGGAAAGTAACCCCGAAACTGATTCAGTCCATCCTGCACGAATTTGAGGGGCGCCCTGAAGAGAAACTTGTGAACTACCTGCTTCTTCGGTCTCTGGCAAAGGCCCGGTACTCGGTACAGCCCGTCGGACACTTCGGCCTGGCCCTCAAACACTACCTCCACTTCACCTCTCCGATCCGTCGGTACCCGGATTTAATGGTCCACCGGATCGTCAAGGACGTCTTGAAAGGACGACCCCGTAAAGATGCCAAATGGATCGAACGGCTTGAGAAAATCGCAGAACGTTCGACCCAACGGGAGATCGTTGCTCAGGATGCAGAGTTCGAAATCCAGGATCTCAAGCGGATGGAATTCATGAAAGGCCATATCGGGGAGATCTTTGAGGGGGTGATCACCCATGTAACGCCCTATGGGTTCTTCGTCGAGATCCCTCTGTACTTGACGGAAGGCTTCGTCTCTGTGGAGAGCCTGGAAGGGCGGTTTACCTACGTGCGGGAGCAACGGGCACTGATCAGTTCCTGGGGAGCAGAGTACCACCTGGGCCAAAAGGTTCGCGTCCAGGTGGTCAAAGTGGATAAATTCCGGAAGCGGATGGACCTGATGCTCGTGGAGGGATGAGGACCGTGAAGGGTCTCTGGATCGGGTTGTTGAGTATCAGCATCGGGGGGATGGGGCTGTGCCGAACATCCGGACCGGTTTCCCGTGTCTCTGCCTCTCCCAAAGAACGCCGGCTCCTCTGGTACCAGGCAAAACTGAAAGCCCTTCAATATGAAGTACATCGGCTGGACTCCCTGCTCCGGACCCGTTCCCTAACAGACTCACAACGCCTGGTAATTCAACGAGTCCGTAACCGGCTTGAGATTGAGTGGGAGGAATGGGAAAAGAAGTCCCCGGAGCAGGTTCATCTGCCATCGGACAGTCTCCGGATCTTCCAAGAAATTAGGCCTCCAGGGCTCCATCCTTTTTCTCTCCTGCCTCGGGAGCCACGGCTCATTGTGGTCGATGTCGTAGGCCACCGATGGCAAGTATTTCGACCCTATCGGGCCTTTAGGATGGTCCTCTTGCCCGTCATGCCGCAGAATTTCGTGGATCACCCTGCGTTGTATGTCTGTATCGTCGCTTATCAAGAGGTTCGTACTCAGCGGTGATCTGCTTGGCAACACGGGCCATCGGCCTATAAAATTTGAACATGACAACATTTCTCTTGCTCTTTTCGTTGTGGACGGGAACCATGGCAGAGAGTGCTTGGGGTTCCCCGACACCTACCTGGAACCCGTATCGTCCCCACTATACCTTCTTTGCAACCTATGCATCGAACGGACAATCCCTCATGGGCTCGGCGGTGGACCTTCCGACGTCAAACCCCAATTTGCGGCTGGGACTGATCTATTGGATGACCCAACACAAAAGTTATGGGGGCATGTCCCTCGATTACCGAAAGTTTTGGGGATCGGCCTCTTTCTCGATTCACCTTCAATTCTTGACACCGCTCTCCCAGAGCCTTTGGGGACGTTCTCAACTGCTGCCCGGGAGACGGTAGGAAAACAGGAGATCCAATGGGTGTGGGAGGATGGTGGATGGGTCTCTTCTCCGGGGATCGGCGAGCCTCTCGAACACCACAAAACAACGAACCATGAACCGACTCCATATGTCGGGATTCTTGCGTTCGTATGGAAGGCTGACTAAAATAGGGACTCCCTAAGTACCAGAAAACCAGGAGTTTCCGCGATGATTGAGGTCCTGAATCTGAAAAAGCGGTTCGCCACCGCTGTCGCGTTGGACGGGGTCAGTTTCTCCGTCCAAAAAGGAGAAGTTCTGGGATTCTTAGGCCCCAACGGGGCTGGAAAGACCACGACGATGCGGATCATTACCGGATTCCTGATCCCCGATGAAGGGACCGTCAAGGTCGGCGAATACGATGTCCTGGAACACCCCCTCGAAGTGAAACGCCTCATCGGGTACCTGCCGGAGGACAACCCGATTTACCAGGAAATGCGGGTAAACGAGTTTCTCAATTTTGTTGCAGAGATCCGTGGCCTGACGGGTGCGGAAAAACGTGCGGCTATTGAACGCGTGATCGAAACGACCGGCCTGGAATCCAAGTACAAAAAGACCATTGAGACGCTTTCTAAAGGATACAAACAACGGGTTGGCTTGGCCCAGGCCCTCCTCCACGACCCGGAGATCCTCATCCTGGACGAGCCCACCACCGGGTTAGACCCCTCTCAGATTGTGGAAATCCGGCGGTTGATCAAAGACCTCGGCAAAGAAAAGACCATTGTCCTCTCCACCCACATCCTGCCGGAAGTACAGGTCACCGCCAGTCGTGTAACCATCATCAACCAAGGCAAAATCGTGGCCCAAGGGACCCTGGAAGAGTTGACCCAAAAGGCGGCGGAAGGGGAGTCCACTTACGTCGAACTCCGGGCCAATCCGGAGGATGTCGAGCAGACCTTCTCATCCGTTCCCTGGATTGAACGATTCCAGCGCGTGGAAGAGCGGGATGGCGTTTATCGCTGGGCTGTCCGCGGACCGGAAGGACAGGATATCCGGGAAAACCTCTTTAAACTGGCGGTGGAAAAGAACTGGACCTTGTTAGAACTCTGGCGCGAACGGGCGACCCTGGAGGAGATCTTCCTCCACTTGACAACTGAGGAGGTCCCCGCATGAGAGGAATGACCGCCATCTTAAAAAAAGAGTTCAAGGCCTACTGGATTAGCCCCATGGGCTATATCTACCTCGTGGTCTTCCTGAGTTTGACCATGTGGATCTTCTTCCGCGGATTCTTCATTATCAACCAAGCCAACATCCGGACCTTCTTTTCTATCCTCCCCTGGGTCTTCCTGTTGTTCATTCCCGCCATCACCATGCGACTCTGGACCGAGGAGCGTCGGCTGGGCACGCTGGAACTCATCTTGACGCTCCCGGTGAAGGACCATGAAGTGCTCTTCGGAAAGTTTTTGGCGGCGTACCTGTTCTTGATCATCTCCTTGATCCTGACCCTCCCGCTGCCGATCAGCGTCAGCCTGATCGGCAATCTCGACTGGGGACAAGTGATCACCAGTTACATCGGGGCTCTCCTGCTCGGCGGGGCCTATCTCTCCATCGGGATTTTTGCGTCTTCGATCAGTTTTAATCAGATCGTCTCGTTTATTCTGGGTGCGGTCTTCATCTTCCTCCTCTACCTCATTGGGATGCAATGGATTTTGATGACCTTCCCGCCAAAGATCGCGGCCGTGCTCCAATACCTCGGCCTGGGCTACCACTACGAAGGGATCATCCGCGGTGTGCTGGATATCCGGGATATCCTGTATTACCTCTCCGTCATGGCGATCTTTCTCTATCTCAACCTGCGTAGCATAGAAATTTGGAGATTGGGAGGTTGATCATGGCCACGGAAAAACGGACCGGCGTTCGTGTGAGTTCTTGGACCATGGGGGCCTTGTTCGTCGGGGTCATCGTTCTAATCAATGGCCTGGTCTGGAACTTGCCCATCCGGTATGACTTCACGGAGGAGAAACTCTATACCCTCTCTCCCGCCACCCGAAAGGTCTTGTCTAATCTCGATGACCTGGTGACCGTCAAGGTGTTCTTCTCCAAGAAACTGCCCCCGGATCTCATGGTGGTCCGGGATGAAGTCCGAGACATCCTCGAGGAGTATCGGACATTTGCACGGGGCAACCTACGGGTAGAATTCATTGATCCTCAGAAGGACCCAAAAACCGAATCCTATGTGGTTCGGCTGGGTATCCCTCCCGTCCAAATGAACGTCTTTGAAAAGGATAAACTGGAGGTCGTCAAAGGCTACCTGGGGATCGCGTTCTTTTATGCCGACAAAAAAGAAGTTATTCCAGTGGTTCAGGATGTTTCAAACCTGGAATATGAGATCACTTCCCGCATCCTCAAACTGACCTCACCGGAACAAAAGACCGTTGGGTTTATCTTCGCAGGGAAACACTCGCTCGAGGACGACTACACCACGGTCAAACAGGAGGTCGAAAAGCAATACGAGGTCAAGACCTTTACACCAGACCAAAAGATCGAAGGAGTGGATGTCCTGGTGGTGGTTGACGGCGACACCATGAGCCAAAAGGCCTTAGGACATATCGAAGACTACATCCAAACTGGCGGCAATACCATCTTCTTAGTGGATGGGGTGTATGTAACCGAAGACCTCCGAGCGTTCCCCTCCCAGACCCAGACCCTGAAAATGCTAAAGACTTATGGGATCCGGGTGAACAAGAACCTGGTGCTGGATGTCTCGAACGAAATCGCTCCCTTCCAACGAGGGTTCATCCGGTTCTTTGTGCAGTATCCCTTCTGGGTAAAGATCTTAAAGCCGGGGTTTAATGCTCAACTCCCTCCGGTTCGCCGCTTAGAATCTCTGGTCTTGCCGTGGGCCTCATCCGTAGATGTGGACACGACGGTCAGTGACAGTGCACATCCCGTGGAGTTCCAACCGCTGGTTCAGACGACCCCCAAGGCCTGGGATCAGAAGAGTTTCTTCATCCTTGATCCGCAGTCCATCCGAATTCCGAAAAAAGAAGAACGCAAGCAGTTTACCATGGCCGTCTTGGCACATGGCTCGTTCCGGCGTCACTTTGGAGATACCACGGCTTATAGCCCTAAGACCCTGCTCGCCGTGGTCGGTAACACCCGATTCTTGACGGATATGTTTGCTGGCTCTTTCCCGGAGAACATCACGTTCTTTATGAACCTTGTAGATTACTTCGGGTTGGGCGAAGAGTTGATCGCCATCCGGTCCAAAGGGGTGACCGATCGCCCTCTGAAACCTCTCACCGAGGCCCAGAAGACCCTCTTTAAGTTCATCAACATCTACGCGTTGCCCATTCTCATTGCGCTGATTGGGGTGATCGTGTATATCCAACGCCGAAGGGAGGAGGCAGAATGAGAAAGGAAATTACGGTACTCTTAACCATTTTGCTGGTGTTGGTCTTGATCTATATCGGCCGGTTTGTGGCACAAAAGGGCCAGAAACGGTCGGGGTTTATCCTGGAACGGATCACACCCACCGACGTCTCGGCCTTGACCATCATTGAGGGGTCCGATACGATCCGTTTGGTCCGACAGGGCGATACATGGCTGATTCGATTGGACTCGGTCCGAACCGGCCGTGTGAATACCAACATGATCGATCGCTGGCAAAGGATCTTGAGCGAGGCAACTTACGAGTTAGCCTCCCGGAATCCAGAGAAGTTCAAAAACCTCGAGGTCACGGCAGACAAAGCGGTTGAGGTGCTTTTCTATGGCCCGGATCAGAAGGTCCTGGCCGATATCCTGATCGGCAAATTGGGGCCGGATTACAATTCGTCTTATGTCCGTGTCAAGGATGCCAATGTCGTCTATCTGGCCTCCGCAAATCTGCGGAGTTTGTTCCCGCGGAAACCCTGGGCCTGGCGGGATCGAAACATGATGTCCTTTGATGTCAAAGAGGCTACCGGCCTCCGGATCTACTTGCCCGAAGATTCCGTCATCGCGTACCGGGATTCGCTGTGGCATGTGAAGGGAATCGAGTCCCCGGATACTTTGCAAATTCGTTCTCTCCTGCGCATCCTGAGCCGACTCACGGCGATCGACTTTGCAGACACCCTCACCCCGGACCAAGCGGGTCTCAACCCGCCGAAAGCGCGGGTCGTGGTAGAACTCAGCGATGGCACCGAAAAGGTCTTGAAAGTCGGCAATCCTAAAGAAGAACGCGGTTATTACGCGCAGGTCAAAGGCGACGAGACCCTCTATGTCCTGTCCAAATACACCGGAGACCAGATCTTCTCCTTCAAGGAGAAGGTCTCCGGCAAGGAGAAGACGGCCCGAAAGGCCGCCTCTGCCAAGGTTCGAAAGGAGAAGAAGTCCTGAATCGCATTGGACTTGTGGCATGGTTGGGGCTCCTCGTGGGGCTGGCCGGTCGGTGTGCGCGACCCATGCCCCCTCCTGGGAAACCGGAACTGGAAGGGCCGGAGATCCGCCTTGTGGAACCGACGGACGGCGACACGATCTGGGACACCCTCCGAGTCCGGATCGAGGCCGAAGATCCCTCCGGCGTCCGATGGGTCCAGGTTTCTCTGGATCGACGGCCCATGGGGAGCGATTCCACACCCCCATATGAAATTGTGGCACCGCTCCCGGAGATCCCGGACACACTTCACCGTTTGAAAGTTGAAGCCATCGACCGCTGGGAGAACAAAAGCCAAGTGCAGATTTCGGTCATGACCCGGCACCGACTCCCCTCCAAGGTTGACACAACCCAGACGGAAGAAAAGAAACCCTAAGGAAAGGCCATGAAATCTCGTATCGTTTATGTCCGTGAAATCCCGATCGGCGGAGGGAACCCGCTGGTCTTGATTGCGGGGCCCTGCGTGATCGAATCCGAAGACCTAACTCTGAAGACCGCGGAACGAATCCGCGAGATCACCCATCGGCTGGGGATTCCTTTCATTTTTAAGAGTTCGTATGCAAAGGACAACCGGTCCTCTGTGGAGTACTACTACGGACCGGGGTTGGAAAAGGGGCTGCGGATACTCGAAAAGGTCAAGCAAGAGGTCGGGGTCCCGGTCCTCTCAGATGTCCACTACCCGGACGAGGTTGCGGCTGCGGCCGAGGTCTTGGATGTCATCCAGATCCCGGCGTTTCTGTGCATGCAGACGCGCCTGGGGTTGACCGTTGGCAGAGCAGGCAAGCCGGTCAACATCAAAAAAGGCCAGTTCCTGGCACCGGAAGACATGGCCAAAGTCGTCAAAAAGATGGAATCGACCGGCAACCATCAAATCCTCTTGACCGAGCGGGGGAACTTCTTTGGGTACCACAACCTCATTGTCGACATGCGGTCCTTCCGAATCATGCGAAAGACAGGGTATCCCGTTGTGTTTGATGTCACCCACACGGTGCGTCGATACGGCATCCCCTCCGCAGATCCGCGGGGTGGAAGTCCCGAACACGTCCCGGCATTAACCCGAGCTGGGGTCGCTGCGGGTGTGGACGCCTTGTTCATTGAAACCCACCCAGACCCACCTCGCGCCCTTTCCGACGCTTCCTCCATGTGGCCTCTGGATCACTTGGAAGACCTCCTCCGGATTGCCAAGGAGATCCATGAACGGGTTTGGGCGCAGGCCCAGGACCTCCAAGAGGAGCCCTCATGAAAGCCTATCTCATTGCGACCGGTTCTGAACTGCTCCGTGGCAAGGTCAATTTGGACCCCAGCCTGGTCAGCCGAGAACTGGTCTTGCATGGCATTGACCCGATCCGTGTGGTCACCTTGCCGGACGATGTCCAGACCCTGAAGGATGAACTGGACCGGGCCTTTCAGTCTGCAGATCTGGTCTTCACCTTTGGTGGCTTAGGACCCACGCACGATGACCTCACCAAACAAGTTCTGGCCGATTACTTCGGGGCACCGATCCGATTCGATGAAGCGTACTTCGAGTGGATCAAGCCCCGCCTTCTGCGGTCCGGGAGAACGGATCTCGAAAAGTATCGGGGGTTTGCCGAACTCCCCGAAGGGTTCCACCTCCTGATGAATCCTCGCGGGTTGGCTCCGGGCCTGCTTCGGGAGGTCTCGGATGGGAAGTTCCTGGTGGCCCTCCCCGGCCCTCCGCAAGAGGTCCTGGGCATCCTGAGAGGGGAATTGCAATCCTATTTGCATCAGTGGGGGCAAGGGGGCCGATCCTGGACCGTTCTCCATGTCTTCGGCCTGACTGAACCTGAAGTGAGCCATCTCCTCCAATCCCAGGACGCCTCTTTTCTGGAAGGGGTGTCCATGATCCCGGATGTGGATGGGATCCATCTGTATGTTCCGAAAGAGCCTGCGGACCGACTCCAGAGGATTCGGGAGGTTTTAGGACATCACCTGTATGGAGAGGGCCACGAAACCCTGGAGTATGTGATTGGTCGGCTCCTGCGCGAACGACAGTGGACCGTGGCAACGGCGGAATCCTTGACCGGCGGACTGGTCGGCCATTTGATCACCCAGGTTCATGGAAGTTCGGACTATTACCAGGGGGGTGTGGTCACTTATTCAGACTTCGCCAAACGGCAGCAGTTAGGGGTTCGGAACCAAGATCTCTTGCAATACGGGGCAGTTTCAGAGCCCGTTGCTCAGCAGATGGCGGAAGGGGTTCGACGAAAGTTCGAAACGGATGTCGGGCTTTCCACCACCGGGATTGCGGGTCCCACCGGGGGGACGCCTCTAAAGCCCGTGGGACTGGTTTACCTCGGTCTCTCGATTCAGGGCAAGACCCAAGTCTTTCGACGGGTCTTTTCGGGGACCCGAGAAGATGTCAAGTACCGGGCCGCCTACACGCTGTTGGATCTCCTCCGCCGATCTCTCCTGGACCTGGATTAATCTCCGGGCCAGGGTCCTGCCCGATATCCCCATCGCTCCTGGATCAGTACAGGGTAAGGAAAGTACTGCACATAGTTCCGCCAAAAGGCATACAGGGGAGGCTCGGCCGTGGCACGGGGCCGTGATTGAAGACGGAACAAGTCTATGCGGACCGTAAAGGTATACGCATCCATGTAGTTCCACCACGCCCACTTCCAATCTTTGGGCTTCTCGCTATAATCCCAGAAAATGTCGACGAAATCCAGGGCATAGGTTTCTTTTAGCCAGGCCCAGGCCACCCCTCCCAGATTGGCGAAGAAGTCAAAGATACTGAACCCTTCATCGACCTGGAGGCCATCCAGATACTCGTCCACCACGGACAGGACTCCGACGCCGAGTGTTGCCAGCCAGCGGGTTTGGCGATTGGACGGGAATCCCAGATACTCCAGAGCGCGGAAGGACCACCGAGTCAAGACATACGGCACAAGGAAATGGACCCCTTTGTCTAACTGGGTGGGCTGTCGTCGTTCCTCCTCGAGGGTACGGAACCGAAAGCGACCTTTGTTCTCTGGCTGAGCATGGTTGGGGCTGGTCAGAAGTTCGATCTTTCGAAGGATCGCCTCACGATTCATTGGATCGATGGCCAACTCCAGAAGAATGCCTGAGAACACAACGGAAAAGAGCCAGGGGCGTTTTGCAATCCCCGGGATTTCTGGAAACTGGAGGGTGATCACCCGTTCTTCGATGCGATTGACACGCTCAAGATACCGAGCAAACGAGAACGTGTGGGCACGTTCCTTCAGGAGGACGTTGGACGGAGTCCCCAGGATTCCCCAAGAAGGGAACAAGGGCACGGTGGTCCACCCAAAAATCCAGAAGGAAATCCACAACTGGATCATCCATGCAAGGACATTTCCTTAGATGATCCACTGTTGGAAGATCGCTTTCAAGGCAAAGAGTGTTAGACCGTTTCCACGACTTTTGACAATCAGAATCCTCAACTTTTCTACATCTCTTGAGGCTTCCCGTGGCCAGGAAGAGGTTGACGCACCTCAGCCGAACCCGACCCATCCCGATCTTTCCCATGGTTAAGACCCATCTTCCCACTCTGAAGGCTCATCCCATTTCACTCCTTTCTCAGAGAAAATCTCGGGGGATTGAAGACCTCCAAGACACGGCACGAAGCACCTGTTTATCAGGTTGAATTGGACCAGAAAGTCGGCTATATTAAGGAAGCCAATCCAAAAGGAGTGACCGTCATGGGCACGAAGTAATCCTTCCATTGCCTCCGATCTGGATCTTGTCCAGCCTGCCCAAGGTCTTCCCAGGGTTTCAAAGGGAGGTGCCCCATGAGAGAACTCCTTCGATTCGAACACGTTTCATTTCAATACCCTCAACAGATCCGGCCCCTCTTTGAGGATGTCTCTTTTGTGCTCTTCGAGGGGGACCGGGTTGGGGTTTTGGGGACCAACGGTTCAGGCAAAACCACCCTTTTGCGATTGATTGCCGGGGTCCTCGAGCCCACCGGCGGGCAAATTGTTCGACGGCCCCACCGGATTTCAACGCTCCCCCAACACGATGTCCCGGGAAATCTTGAATATTCGGTGCTGACCTTTTTGCTCGGGGACCCTTTCCTTCAATCCCACCACCACGAATTGGAAACCATGGAGCAACAGGGGATCCCGGATCCCATCCGCTATGCCAACGGCATAGAGCAGTTCCAGGAACAGGGAGGTTTTGAACGGATCCAGGAGATCTATCGTCACCTCCGCCGCTGGGGACTGGATCCCGAATGGGCGCATCGTTGTTGGGTCGATCTTTCCGGTGGAGAGAAACGGCTCCTCCATATTCTCCGGACATTACTACATCCTGCAGAACTCTACCTCCTGGATGAACCCACCAACTTTCTGGATGACCAGGGTCTCAATCTTTTGGTTCGGGCGATTCAACGGGAAGAAGGGGCTTTTGTCATCGTCTCCCATGATCGGTGGTTCCTGGACCAAACGGTTTCTCAAATATTCGAACTGGATCGAGGGCATCTGACCGTTTACCGTGGCAACTACACCCGATACTTTGAGACCAAACAACGGCTTCGGCTCGAGCGCGAACGCGAAGCCCAGAAGATCAACCGTGAAATTCGGCATCTCAAGCAAGTCCAGCATCAATATCACATCTGGGGGCATCAAAAGGAGAAGGAAAAGCGTGGGGCTTTTGACAAGGGCTTTATCGGGAGTCGGGCTGCCCGGCTGATGAAGCGCGCCGCTCGGGCCCGGGAGCAGATCCAGAAACGCATTGAAGAACTCGAAAGGGTGAAACCCTATGTAGAACGGGTGCATCCCATTGCATTTCCAGAGGTTTATGTGCCCCGTGGCATCTGCTTGTCCGTATTTCAAGTGAGCAAATTCCTCGGCGGAAAGGTCCTGTTTCGCGGACTCTCCTTCACCGTCTCTTGGGGGGAGAAGGTGGTCATCCTCGGGCCCAACGGTGCCGGAAAAACCACTCTATTACGGCTGTTGCTGGGAGATCTTCCCCTGGATGAGGGCGAGATCCACTGGCACGGGCAAGCCCGGATCGGCAACCTCCCCCAGGCCCTTCCACCCGACCCGGATGCCCGGCCCCTCATCGATCGGTACCCTACAGACATCCGTACGCGTGCCCTGGAACTTCTGGGATGTCTTGGGGTCCGGCAGGAGACGGTTTATCGTCCGACCCACCTGCTCAGCGAAGGGCAACGCCGCAAAGTCCGGCTCGTGGACTTGATGCTCAAGGCGCCCAATGTCCTGATTTTAGACGAACCCACCACCCATCTTGACACGCCCTCGATCGAACTCCTCCAGCAAGCGCTCCAGCACTGGAACGGCACCGTGCTCTTGGTCTCGCACGATCGCTATTTACGGGAAGCGGTGGCGGACCGATCGATTGTGCTGCAATCCCCCGGTCAAGGCAGCCGTCCATAGGGTGTAAACTATCCCAACGACACTGAACGTAGAGAAAAGGAGGAAAGACGATGGAGTACCGTAATTTAGGACGGACCGGCCTGAAGGTCAGTGAGATCTGTTTGGGCACCATGCAGTTCGGCTGGACCGCCGACGAACAAACCTCGTTCAAGATCCTGGATGCCTTTTACGAGGCGGGTGGGAATTTTATCGACACGGCAGATGTCTATTCCCGGTGGGCCGAGGGGAATCCAGGTGGGGTCTCAGAGACCATCATCGGCAAATGGATGAAAGACCGGAGGAACCGCCAGGACATCGTGTTGGCGACCAAGGTCCGGGGACGGATGTGGGAAGGACCCAATGGAGAGGGCTTGAGCCGGCATCACATCATGCGGGCGGTTGAAGACAGTCTGCGGAGACTCCAGACCGATTACATTGACCTCTATCAGGTCCATGCACCGGATTGGAGTACCCCGATTGAGGAGACCCTGCGGGCGTTGGACGACCTGGTCCATCAAGGCAAAGTCCTCTATATCGGGGCTTCCAACTACCCGGCCTGGCTCCTTATGAAGAGTTTGTGGGTGAGTGATGTTCGGAACCTGGTCCGGTTTGATTCCTTACAACCGCACTACAACTTGGTCCATCGCGCCGAATTTGAACGGGAACTGATGCATGTCGTCCAGGAATACGGGATCGGTGTGATTCCTTATAGTCCGCTGGCAGCGGGCTTTTTGACCGGCAAATATCGCCCAGACAAGCCACTCCCGGACAGTGCACGGGCGGAACGCATCAAACAACGATACTTCACGGACCGAAACTTCAAACTCTTGGACAAAATGGAAGAGATCGGGAAAAACCATGGCAAAACCATCGCTCAAGTTGCCCTGGCTTGGCTCCTGACCAAGCCCTATATCACGGCCCCGATCATCGGCGCGAATACGGTCGAACAACTCCAAGAGAACCTGGGTGCCGTGGGGTTCCGACTCAGTGACGAGGAGATGCAGATCTTAGATGAACTGAGCGATTGGCGGAACTCAGGGTAGTTGTGGCCTCCCATGGCCCGGCGTATGATTAGGATGTGACCGCGACGCGATCTTCGACACCGGGATTCTCGCATTGGCGGAACCCCCAAGTCCGCCCTTACCTCCTCCGGATTGCAAGCATTGGGGTGGCGGAGGGGCTTCTCTGGGGTCTGACGGTCTTTTGCCTTGGGCTGGTTCTTGCCACACTCCAGTGGCTGGAGGTCCCCCTCCAGACCCTTCAGGTCCTCTCGGCGCTGGCTTTCGGGTTTGGTGTGGCAAACCGCTGGCGCCACTTTGTCACCTCCTACGCCTTTGCGCGGTACCTTTATCGCATCGCCCCCCAAACTGAAGACTACCTCAGTTATGTGGAACTGCAACGTCAGGGAGCCCTTTCAGGGCCTTACGGCCAACGACTCTGGGAACAGGTCCAGCACATCCTTCAAACCCAGAAGGTTGCGATTCCTTGGTCCCGGAGAGCCGGCCGGGCCTTTGGGTTGGCTCTTGGGCTCTTCCTGTTTGCCCTCATCCTCCGTCCTGAAGGTCTGGTCCGCTGGCTCGCGGTGCAGATGGGTCAACCCGACCCCTTTGCCCCTTATGCCTTTGTCTTGCCGGGAGACACTCGGGTGTTGGAGGGAGACCCGGTCCGGTTCCACATCGAACTTTATTCGGTGCCCCGTGTCCGACCCCTCCTCGTCTTCAACAAGATTGACACGCTCCGCCTCACCCCCATCCAGAGCGCTGGCTCGGTGTTTGAGGCACAGCGCGTGTTCCCCTCTGCAGGCACGGTCACCTATCGGGTGGTGGCGGGATCGTTCGAGTCACCGGCATACCATATCCGGGTCGATCCCCATCCTTTGGTCGAAGACCTCACGGCGATCGTTCGGTATCCGGCCTATACGGGGTGGCCACCGGACACCTTAACGGACCCGTATGTTCTGGATCTATTAGAGGGCTCGGAGGTTCAATTCACGGGCCTGCTTCGGTACGCAGACACGCTGAAGGTGCTTCCCGACTCTGGCCCCTCGTTAGTGGTCACCACCGGACCCAAAGTTCGATTCACCTGGTCCCCAATCACAACGAGTGTTCTACACTTTGCCTATACGTTGAACGGTCGGACCTTTGTGGACTCCGCCATGGTTCAGGCACGGGTTACCCCGGATGATCCGCCCAAAGTGACCCTCCTTTTCCCGCCGGTCGAGGAGATCGAACTCCCGAAAGACGAAACGGTTCCGGTCTTCGGCCTCGCTGAAGACGATTACGGATTGCGACAGGTAGAGGTCTTGGTCGAATTTCAGGGGGGGGCTTCCCGGGTCCAGATCCGCCAGTTTTCAACGAGGAACACCACCCAGGATACGGTGTCTACGAGCCTGGATCTCCGTCCCTTCAACATGATGCCCGGGGACGAACTGGTCTTCTTTGTCCGAGCTCAGGACTGGAAGGGACAGTGGGGGGAAAGCCCGCGAATTCGGGTCCGGTTCCCGTCCCTTGTAGAAACCTATGAACAGGCAGCCGAGGCTGCAGAATTGGGCGAACAAACGACCTCCGCCTTACAAGAAGCTACAGAAAACCTCCTGGAGGAACTTCGGAAACTCTCCGAACGACTCAAAAGCGAAAACAAGGTCGGCTGGAACGAACAGCAACAACTCCAGCAAACGCTCCAGCAACAACAGGAAGTACTCCAACGGCTGAGCCAGGCGATCCAATCACTCAATCAAGGGCTGGAAAACCTTCAAGCACTGAAGCAACTGGATCCGGAAATTGCGGAAAAGGCGGCCCGGATCAGCGAACTCTTCCAGGAAGTTATGACGGACAAACTCCGGAAGGCCCTTGAAAAACTCCACGAGGCTCTCCAAAAGGTCAAGCCGGAGGACATTCAAAAGGCCCTGGAGGAACTCCAGCAGAACCAGGAGGCTCTGAAGGAAGCGTTAGAGCGGATGGAAAAGATCCTGGAGCGATTCCGCCAGGAGATTCAGCTGGCGCAATTGGAAGAACGGTTGGATGCGTTGGTCGAGGCACAGCAGCGGCTTAAGGAACAGACCGAACAAACCACGAATCCGGAAGACCTCCAGGCTTTGGCACAACAACAGAGATCGTTAACCCAGGAACTCCAGGACATCCGCAAGGAAATGGAGTCCCTGGCCCAGGCCCTTCAGACCGAAACACCGGAGATTGCGGATACCCTCCAAAACCTTTCCGAATCCGAGGGGAAGCGTGCACAGGAGGCCATGGAAACGGCCCGACAGGAGTTATCCAGCCAATCGCAAAAGGGTGCGACGTCCGCCCAGCGGAAGGCACTCCAATCGCTCATGGCTTTGAAACAAAAACTTTCCGCCCTCCGCAAGCAATTTTCCGGTCTCCGCAAGCAAGAAATTGCAGAAAAGATCCGCCGACTTCGGAGGTCTTTAATCTTTTTGTCAGAAATCCAATCGCGGGTCTTGCAGGATCTCTCAGCGAGTGACGTAGACCCCTTAGAGTTAGGGCACCGTGTAGAGGGTGTCCGAGAAGGGCTCACCTCAGCGTTCCAGGCTTTGAAAGATCTCAGTCGGCAGACCCTGATGCTGTCCATGGCCTTGGGGGCAATGGTTGATCAAGCACGGGAGGCGGCGGGTCAGGCCGCGATGAACCTGGGACTCCTCCGCCCTGCGGGTGCCCGCGCCTATCTGGAACAAGCTCAGGCGATCCTGAACCGCGTCATTTTGGTCCTTTTCCAGTCTGAGACCCGACTCTCACAGTCCTCCGGCTCTTCCACCGGGCTTGACCAGATGCTGCAGCAACTCGCCGAGTTGGCCAACCAGCAGATGGCCTTGAACATGCAAGGCCAATCGTTGTTGCCGTTGCCCAGCCCGATCCCTTCCTCGCTCCAACAGCAGTTGGCTCAGATGGCCGCGCAACAGGCGGCCATTCGCCAGGCCCTTCAACAACTTCAGCAGATGGCTGGCGATCAAGGCCTGATGTCCGCCCTGGAGGGCGCCCAAAAGGCCATGCAGGAGGCGGAAGAGGCCCTCAAACAAGGCCGATATGATCAAGATGTTTTAAAGAAGCAGGAGAAAGCCTTAGAACGGCTCCTCCAGGCCGAGCGATCAATCCGGAAACGGGAGTTTGCACGCCAGCGGAAGTCCCAACCCGGGAAGCCATACGAATACACCCCACCCTCCTCGAAGGCCCAGGCCGCAAGCCGGGAAAAGATCAAGCGGGCCCTCTTACAACTCGACCGGAGCCAAATCGATCCGGCCTATCGTGCTCTGATTGAAGCCTATCTCCGGACCCTCCTGAACCGTGCCCAGTAAGGGGCTCCGTTTCAATCCCCGATCATCCCCAACTGCCACAACAAAAAGATCAACTGGTCGGCATAAGACTCAAAGAACTTCCAGAGGGGCCGACCGGCCCCATGGCCGGTTTTCGGCTCCACATATAGAAGGACTGGTCGGTCTTCCGGAGCGATTGCCTGGAGTTTCGCGGCCATCTTCATCGCATGCATGGGATGGACGCGTGTGTCACCCTCCGAGGTCTTAAAAAACACCGCAGGATACCGCACCCCAGGCTGAACATGATGGTACGGGGAATACGAATAGATGTAGCGGAATTCCTCCTCAATGTCCGGATTGCCGTATTCTGTCGTCCAGATGTGGGCCACCCCAAACTTATGGAATCGGACCATATCGAGTAAGGGGACTGCGCAATAGACAGCGCGGAAGAGATCCGGTCGCTGGGTCATCACCGCCCCCACCAGGAGACCGCCGTTGCTTCCGCCGGAAATCGCGAGTTTTTCGGGGCTCGTATAGCCTTCCCGGATCAAGTACTCGGCGGCAGCGATGAAGTCATCAAAGACATTCTGTTTGTTTTCCTGCATGCCGGCCTTGTGCCAGGTCTCACCGTATTCATCCCCACCGCGGATCCCGGGGATCGCCACGATCCCACCCCGTCGGAACCACGGCAACAGATGTTTCGTAAAGAACGGGGAAATGCCAATTCCAAATCCCCCATAGCCGGTTAAAAGGGTGGGTGTGGACCCGTCCATCGGTGCTGCCTTGGGCATCAGGATGTACATGGGGATTCGGGTCCCATCTTTGGAGGAGTAAAACACGAACCGTTGCTCAAATTGGGAAACATCAAAGTCGATGGGCATCTGCCACAGTTGACGGGTCTCTCCGGTTTCCAGATTCATCACAAACATCGTTGGAGGGTAGAAAAACGATTGGAACTGGTAATAAAGGACGGGCTTGTCGGGTGTGCCCCGGAACGCCACGGTCCCCTTCATGGGCAGTGGGATCTCCCGCCCCAGATGGCCCTGCAGATCGTAGACGAGAAGCCGGGAATAGGTATCCTGTTTGACGTGAACAACGATCCGGCCACCGACGATCTGAAAGCCTTCGATCACTCCATCCATCTGGGGAACAATCTCTTGCCATTGGGATTCTTGGGGATTGGAGAGCGGGGCTTTAACGATCCGACCGCGCGGGGCCTGGTCTGTGGTGAGAATCACCAAGGTGTCCCGGAGGACATCGGCAGAGAAGGTCGCATCTTTCCCGACCGCGATGGGAGTCCAACCGGTATCCTGGTCCATGGGACGAACAAAGAGGTCATTTTTCCCCCATCCCCGGTGGATCGAAAGGAAAAGGTAGCGGTGGTCGGAGGAAGCCTCTACCCCCGGCAGATGATCTTCTGGAAGTCCCTTGCCATAGACATACACATCTTCCTTCGGATCCGTGCCCAGGGCATGGTAGAACACGTAGGGGCGGAACCCCTTCGGATCCATGTTTCGGGTGTAATAGAACCCTTCGTTATGGGGGCGCCAGGCGATGGAGGTCCATCGCGTATCCGGAATCGTCTCCGGCAGGAGAGACTGGGTCGTGACGTCCAGAAGATACAGGGTGCTCAGTTCTGTACCCTGAGCCGATTTGCCATAAGCGATGTAGTGTCCGTCAGGCGAGATATAGAGCCAGTCCAAGGCCACGGTCCCATCCTCGCTAAAGGTATTGGGGTCCAGAACCACTTTGCCTTTGCCGGGTTGAAAGGAACCTTCGGTCAGGTAGAGCACAGCATGGTTCTGGAGCCCCTCCCTCCGGAAATAAAAGTACCGGTCCTGAGCGATATTCGGCAGGGAAAAGGTCTCGGTGCGATACAACGTCTTGAGTTCTTCGAGGATCTTCTGGCGTTCTGGGAAGGAATCAAGGATTTGCCGCGTGAGATGGTTTTGGGCTTCGATCCATGCCCGGACTTCCGGGTCATCCAGGTTTTCCAGCCACCGATAGGGATCGGGGACCGGGGTCCCAAAGAGGGTGTCGACTACGTCGACTGTTCTGGTTTTGGGATATTCCAGGGCCATTACCGGTGCCTCCCCAAGGGTCATGATCCACAGCGTCAACCAAAGGGTCCTGCGTGAACGGAAGTTCCGCATGTGGATAGTTTTTAGGGAGGCCTGAAGGGGGTCAAGGGGAAGGGGTCTAATAGACCAAAATGCTCGCGTTATTCAAGATCATCCGGGCGACACTGGGATGCCCGTCATGCTCCGAAATCAAAGGAAATGCGATCTCCTTGAGTTTCTCTTCCAATCCATAGGCACGCGCACAAAAGGCACAGGCGCCCCGGACGGAGTTCGCCACTTGCCGATAAAGGGGGTGGAGATTGCTACCGGGGTCTAACAGTTCTGGGAGCCAGCGGATCCCAGAGCCTTCGAAATAAATGCTCACGGGAACGCTATGGTTTTGCAGGTCCTGTGCAGTTTCCAGGGCGTGGTAAAGCTGCCCCAGGCCCTCTTGAGTCTCTGGGGCGGCTAAGATCAGGATGATAACGTTTCGCATCAGATTACCCTGCTTTCCCGGTGCCGTAAACGGCGCCAACGACCACGCCATAGACGAAGTGTCCCAGCAAACTTCCCAGGGCTTTAGAGGCCGCGCCCATGAAGACCGACCCGCCCATCATGGGCACCACAACGAGCATCGCTAAGAGCACGGGAAGATCCCGTACAGCAGGCCGCGAACCGCAGGTACACCCGGGAGCCAAGACAAGAACAAGGCTGCGTAGATTCCAGCAAGAACGATCCCTATCAAGAAATGCAAAATCCAGCCAACAAAGATGGGGGCTTTGAGAAACATGGCGAGCATTTTCCACGGTCCTCCCATGGGGATGCCCATGAGCGGCGCAACATAGACGAGGAGAGACATGGCCAAAGTTCCAAGGACCCCGGCCACGATGGCTTTGGTAAGGAGCGTGTTTTAATACCGATAGCCTTGTCGTTCTTCTTCGGATTCCAAGGGCACCCCCAGGCCGAGAACCAAGCGGTTGACAAAGTTGAAATAGGCGATGATCTGGACAATATCCAGGATGGCCGTGTCGTCATATCCGTGTGCCTGCAAGGCCTCCAGGTCCCCCATCTTGACGGCCCACGGGGTTCGGGTGAGTTTCTCGGCGAAACGGCAAAGGGCGCGATCTCGAGGCTCCAGATCCTCCCAAGCCCGTTGTTGGACCTTGCGGATATATGCCTGTCGTTTTTCGTACCGGGCCAAGGCGTCGGAGTGATGGGCCACACAGTAATCACACGCATTCACAGCCGAGGTTGCTACACCCAGAAGTTCCCGCTCCCTTCGATGGAGCGGAGATCGGCCGAACATCAAGGTTAGATAGAGGTCCATGTGTGCCAGGAGGCTTTCAGGATGGAGACTATGGATGATATGGATTTCAGCGATTTTGCCACGTTTCTCTCGGATATCATCATAGATCTCCTTGAGCCGACCTTCAGCCTGTGGAGGTCGGATCACACGAATCCAGGGTTTTGAGGTCATGGTTTTTCCTCCGAGGGGCTGGCGGTGCCGAAGAACACCCGATCTAAGAAGTCGACGACCCGGGTATACGCATCAATGCGGTTTTTCAGTTTACTCAGGCCGTGTCCTTCGTCTTCGTAGATCAGCAGTTCTACAGGTTGGTTTTTAGCTTTCAGGGCCTGGTAAATCTGTTCGGCCTCGTATACGGGGACCCGGGGATCGTTCCGACCATGGATGATGAACAAGGGGGCACGAATTCGGTCAATGTAATGGATGGGAGAAATTTGCCGAAGGAGGTCTTCGTCGTCCAGGCTCCCGTATTCAGCCTCTCGAAGTCTTCTGCGATAGGGGCCAGTACGTTCGAGGAAGGTCTTGAAATTTGCGATCCCGACAATATCAATGCCGGCAGCAAAGAGATCTGGATAGAATGTCAGTCCAGCGAGAACCATATAGCCACCGTAACTGGCGCCCATGACCGCGACCCGATGGGGGTCGATGAGGCCGGACTGTTTCAGCCATCGAACGCCCTCTGCCAAGTCTCGCACGGCATCCAGGCGTTTCTCACGATCGTCAAGATGGAGATAGGTTCGGCCGTATCCTGCGCTCCCCCGCACATTCGGAGCAAACACGGCATATCCCCGATACAGAAAGTATTGAAATAGCGGAGAAAACCCGGGCCGGTACTGGCTTTCCGGCCCTCCGTGGACATAAACGATGACGGGCGGTTTTCGGGTCGATGTGGATCTCGGTAAATACAGGAACCCTGGAATCTCCAGGCCGTCAAAAGAACGGTATCGGACGGGCTGAGGGGCCACAAAGAGGTCGGGCGGAATCCCAGCGGTCGAACTGACCGTAAGTTGATCAAAGGTCTGATCCTTTAAAGAGTAGCGCCAGAGATCCCAGGTCTGAGTGGGCGTCGCTACGTGGAAAAAGAGTTGGGGTCCCTCTTCCAACCAGGCGAGGCCTCCAGCGTTCCCCTGGGGCAGCCCTGGAATCTCTTGAATCTTCCCGGTGGTCAAATCCATAAGAAGGAGTTTTGAGTAGCCAGCCTCGTTCACGAAGGCCGCCATCCGCGTCCCGTCCTGAGTGATTTCAAACTCTTCATAGTCCCAAGGTCGGTTGTCCAGGTAGGTCAGAGACCGTGTGCGGAGATCGAGTCGAGCCGGATTCAGAAACTCCCGATCCTGATCGGTTAACAGATACAGGCTTTGCCCATCCGGGGAGAACCGAACGTTTTGATATTGTGCAAACCCCTGATGTGGGGTCAAATAGGTATGTTCGCCGGTTTGGAGGTCGAGCAGAAAAAGGTCCTCGTCGAAGTTCGATCGGCTCTGCCGGACAACCAAAAACCGGGCGTTCGGAGAAAAGGCCAGAGCGGTATAGTAGCCATCGGTTTCCCAAACCCGCCGTTCTTTGCCGGTTTGGAGGTCGAGGACATAGACATCGAAGACAGCGGGGTCCCGACGGTTGGACACATAAGCCAAAAATCGGCCATCTCGGGACCAATCCCCGAGGTAATGAATGGCGTCTGGGGCATCTGTCAGTTGCCAGAGTCGGTCGCCGGTCGGGGTTGTCAAATAGATCTGGTACCGTTCATTCCCGCCTTGATCGGTGAGAAACGCCAGGACGGACCCGTCTGGGGCGACGCGGAACCCGGCGATTCGTTCCTCAAAGAAGGTAACCTGGGTGGGACATCCCTGGGGCAAGTCGAGCCGCCAGATCTGCGGGGTCCCCGTGATGTTTGAAAGATAGGCAACCCATTGTCCTTTCGGATGGGGCTTGGGGGACCACGCCGCCTTGATCTTCAAGAACTGCTGAACGGTATACGGCTTTTGGGGAAAGGGCAAACTCATCATCAAACATAGGACCCCGATCATGGTCTCGATTTTTTAGGAAGACATCAGAGGATGCAATGGCTCCAAGGAGGCAAGAGGGGATCACGAGGCACCGGGGGAGAGGCCGGACTGAACCCCAGAGGGCTCAGAACTGAGTCAGGTTACTCCTTTTTACCAATGGCCTGAAAGAGGGAGATAATCGCGATGAGCAGACCCCCGATCCAATAGATCCAGGTCGGGGGAGACTCCACAAAGATGGCCACCAAGAAGATCAACGCACCCAGAATAAAGTTTACCCATGCTTGCCACATGGTTCACCTCCTTTCTGGCCTCTCCCCAACCCCGGTGCTCCAAAAGATTACGCGGACTGCGTGGTTTTGTCAAGTTCTACCGGTTAGTCCGGCTTTCCAACCTACATTTGAGTAAACAAAAAAGGCTACTCGTCAGTCGATGCCTCCATCTCCTTCTTCAGGGACCGATAGAGGTCCTGGACGAGAGTGAAGGTTTCAAAGAAAGGCCGATTCGAGGGTGTCTGGAAGATAGTTTGGATCCGCTGTTTGGGGGATTTTGCTCGCTCTGCGGCCTCGAACAGGAGTTCCAGTTTATCGAGGGCTCGAACCAATTGTGCTTCGATGGTTTCCCCCGCTTCGAACTCCCTCCAGAGGTTTACCAACGTCTCATCGTCGCCGAACACCTCCTGGACTGCAGCCTCTTCTGCTTTCCGCACCGTCTCCTGGCCGAGGAACCGGCGAGCCTCCAGGTGAAGATCTCCGAGCCGGCTCTCCCCGACTTCATGGATCAACGCCATGACCAGCGCTTTGTGGAGATCCAGGGTGACCCCTTCCTTCTGGAGTTCACGCCCAACGAGGAGGGTTAAAATCGCGACACCAAATGTATGCGCTGCAACCGTCTCCCCTGGGTCGTGACCGTAGAAACTCCAGCCACTTCGGTAAGTCCGTTTGAGTCGAAAAAAATCATTGAGGACCTTACGGATCCGTGTGGTCTCCATTGTTTCCTCCTACAGATTTTGACATATACGCTCGAAATGAAATGGGTTCGATTTGAAAGACCTCGAAGTATCTCTGCCAGTGCGGTGTCGTATTCCCTTGGGCCAGCATGATGAATTGCTCTTCCGTCATGGGCCACCCCGGGAGGTGCTGGAAAACTCGGGTCAAGCGGAGCATCCATGCGCCGGGGAATGGCATCAGAAGCACCGGCCCTGGGACGGTTTGACGGACAATCCTCAGAAAATCCCGATAGGGGATCACCTCTGGACCTGCCACTTCGAAGATCTGACCGACTGTCTCCGGGTTGCTCAAGGCCTTCACAAACCCCTGAACGACATTGTCGATGTGGACCGGTTGGAGTTCAAAGGAGTCAGGGCCCGTGAAATAGGGGAACACCCGTGTCCAGGCCATCATCCTACGAATCATGCCTGTCAGGACATCCCCCCGGCCGAAGATAACCGAGGGTCGGAAGATCGTCCAGGAAAACGGGGAGGACTGCACGCGTTCTTCTGCCCGTTTTTTGGTCTTTTGATATTGTGTCACTTCCCGATCAGCACCGAGTGCACTCATTTGGAGCCATCGTCGAACACCGGCCTGTTCTGCAGCAGCCAGGAGCCTTTCGGTGATCTCCACATGGACCGTCTGAAAGGTGATCCCTTGGCGAGGGTCTTCACGAATAATCCCGACAAGATGGAGGACCGCATCATGGCCCGGGAGTGTGTCGACCCAGGGGCCGGGGGTTCGGAGATCGGCCTGGACCACCTTCGAGCAGGCCCTTTTGGGACATCGTTCGATTCGGCGGGCTACGCAGGTGACTTCATACCCTTCGCGGTGGAGTGCGATGGCCAAATTTCGTCCGACATAGCCGGACGCACCGGTCAGGAAGACCTTCCGATTTACCATCGGAGAACGATGGCTCCCCACGTAAAGCCCGCACCAAAGGCGACCAGGACAACAATTTGGCCGGGCTTTAGGAGACCTCGATCCTCCATTTCGGCCAGGGCGATTGGGATCGAGGCCGCAGAGGTATTCCCGTAGCGGTCAATGTTGACGTAGACTTTTTCCATGGGTAGATGGATGCGTTTGGCTGTAGCGTCAATGATGCGGAGATTGGCCTGATGGGGAACCAGCCAATCCACTTCTTCCGGTTTTACGCCGGCCAATTCAAGGGCACGGACGACGGATTCCTGCATGCCGTAGACTGCGTATTTAAAGACCTCCCGGCCCTTCATTTTGAGGAAGTGTTCGCGGTTTTGGATGGTCTCGATGGAGGCAGGCCTCCGGGAGCCGCCGGCGGGTAAATACAGGAGATCTGCCAAGGTCCCATCACCGCCCAGGTATGCAGAGAGGATCCCCCGGTCGCTGTCGTCCTTGGTCAAAATCGCAGCACCGGCACCATCGCCGAACAGGACGCAGGTGTTCCGATCGGTAAAATCCGTAATTTTTGTAAGGGTCTCTGCACCGACGACCAAGACATGCCGATACGTATCGTCGATGCTCAGGAGGCCTCGCGCGACTTCGAGGGCGTAGATGAAGCCGGGGCAGGCGGCCTCAAGGTCAAAGCAGGGACGTCCTTTGATCCCCAGCCGAGCCTGAAGCAAGCATGCTGTTGCGGGAAATGGCATATCTGGCGTCGCGGTGCCGACGATGATCATATCCAGGTCTTCCGGGGTCATGCCCGTACGATCCAGCACGCGGAGGGTGGCCTCATAAGCGAGGTCAGACGTGGCCTGATCTTCACTGGCAATCCGTCTTTCTCGGATACCTGTCCGCTCGACAATCCATTCATCCGAGGTCTCGACCATCTTCTCGAGATCGAAATTGGTCAAGACCCGATCGGGTACATATGCACCGACACCCAGGATCCGAACGCCCATCAGTCTTATCCTCCTATGGTCAGGTGTAAGCCAACGTTCATCAACGGAGATAGGATCATGCCCAGCAGGTTGATGCCCAAAAACATGGGCATCACGATCACGATCAAAAGGAGGATTGGGCCACTGCGTTCCAGGGTGTAGACCCAGGGCTCTCTGGGGAGTACAAAGGAGAGGATCCGCCAGCCGTCTAATGGGGCCAGCGGGATGAGATTAAAGAAGGCCAGAATCAAATTGATATACACGAAGTAAAACAACAGAAGTTCCAAGTAAGGGAGGCCTGTGGTCCCTTGTATGGCCCGGTAAATTTGCCCAAAGACGAAGGCGGAAAGGAAATTGGACGTGGGGCCGGCAAGGGCCACAAGGGCCATATCCCGTGCGGGATTTTGAAAATACATCGGGTTGACCGGCACGGGCTTGGCCCAGCCGATTTTTGCAATAAAGAGCATGATCGTACCGATCGGGTCTAAATGCCTCAAAGGGTTCAAGGTTAGGCGGCCCGCATACTTGGCAGTGGGATCTCCCAGTCGCAGGGCGACCCAGCCGTGTGCCACCTCATGGATGGTCAACGCATAAAGAATGGGCAAAATCAGCAATAAGAGTTCGAAGGCCGTACTCATGGGAAGATCCTCACAAAGATGACAGAGGCTACAATGCCAGCCAGTGCGCCAACCAAGACCTCGGTCGGGGTATGACCCAGGAGTTCCCGAAGTCGTTCTTCTCGGATGGTATGAGACACACTAAACTCTTCCAGCATCTTGTTGATCACAGCGGCCTGTTCGCCCGCTGCGCGCCGCAGTCCCGCGGCATCATACATGATGATGAGGCTAAAAAACAGGACCAACCCAAACAGAGGGGAATCAAATCCGTGTCGTAACCCGATCAAGGTCGACAGACTCATGACGGACGCAGAATGAGAACTGGGCATTCCGCCGGTGGTGATGAGCCATTGGAAATCCGGACGTCCCTCGCGAGCAAAGTGGTAAAAGAACTTGTACAGTTGAGCCAAGATCCCAATCAGCAAAGGGAAGATGACATATTCGTTTGTAAAGATGTCACGTAGGACTGTCATCTCAGTAGATCCGTTCTACAATGAAATCTGCCAAGGACAACAAGGGCTTTGCCCGATCTGAGAAGCGTTGTGACAGGAGAGTTTTCGCACGATCGCGATAGTCGAAGGCGTCTTTTCTTGCGCGCTCGAGCCCGAAGACACGCGGATAGGTGCACTTGCCCCGGGCACGGTCTTTATGAGACTTTTTGCCGAGGGCTTCCTCTTCGCCGACCTCATCCAGAATGTCGTCCACGATCTGGAACGCGATCCCCAAAGCCAACCCGGCCTCTTTTAACACCCCGAGGGTTTCGGCATCTGCCTGGGCGGCGATGCCACCGACCACCAGGCTTGCGCGGATCAATGCGGCGGTTTTTCGGCGGTGGATCCGCAAGACCTTTTCTGGCGTTGGCGGGGTGCCTTCGGCCAGGAGGTCTTCTACCTGTCCACCGATCATCCCCTCCCGGCCCGACGCCCAAAGGATTTCTTTCAGCGCGTCTAAGATCACCGGTGCAGGCAGCGGAGCCCGGACCGCTAAATCAAAGGCGTACGCAAATAGGGCATCACCCGCAAGGATGGCCATGCCTTCTCCAAAGACCTTATGGCTGGCGGGTTTGCCTCGTCGATAGTCATCGTCATCCATCGCTGGCAAGTCATCGTGAATCAGGGAGAATGTGTGAATCAACTCAATCGAGCACGCCAGGGGCATCACCGCATCTACGTCCGTTCCTCCACAGATCTCATAGGTGGTGAGGGTGAGGATCGGGCGGATCCGCTTGCCACCGGCAAAGAGGGTATAGCGCATCGCCCGAGAGAGGGTTTCCGGCGGGTCCGTCTCTTTGGGGAGATATCGGTCTAATGCCTCATCAATGAGTTGCTTTTTCTCTCGCAGGAACACCTGAAGGTCCATGGAAAGTAAGTTTAGTGAAACTCCGTCCATAAGTCAAACAAAGGGCGCGGAAGTTTCGACAGAATCTTGGATTGACGGACCGGGTCCAGTGGAGTTTTGACTTGATTTCCAGTAAGGGGACTTGTAACATAATAGCGGGGTAGCGTTACAGTTTTTGAAGGTACAATCGCTTTTGAAAAGACACATCTGGCCTGCGAAAATCGGCATCCCCGTTCTCCTCTTAGGGTGGTGGACCGGTATTTGGGCCCAGGAAGGAGTCTTCCGGGAAGCAACCCTGGAGGAGGTCGGGATTCATGATTCTTTGTACTATAATCCCGAGGCGGGGGTGGTACTCCGGCTCTCCGTCTTTCGGGGCGTCGTCCTGGATACCCTGGAAATCATCCCGGAGGATCAATTTGAAGCAGATCGCATCCAGGAATCCATTCGTGATCTCATTCGAGAAGTCTTTTCAGAGAGTCTCCGCATTGCCTCCGAAAGGACCGGGCAAGGGCTGATCCCCGATATTGAGATCCCGGTAAAGATCCCCGGAGGCATGGGATTTATTGGGCAAGGCGGGAAACTCAAAATCGAAGGGAAGCAAGACCTCTCCTTGGGGCTCCAGGATACCCGAATTCTCGGCCTCCCGCAATATGAAGGACCGTCCAGAAGCGGGATCCCGGAACTTAAAATGGACCAGCACCTGGTGGTCCGCTTGACAGGAACTGTTGGACAACGGATCAAGGTCCTGGTGGACCACGACTCGAAACGCGAAAATAAACTGAAGAACAAAATCAAACTGACCTACGAGGGAGACGAGGACGATATCCTGAAACTGATTGAGACGGGGGATACCGACTACAGTGTCCGGGGGGCCCAAAACCTCGGGTTCTCACAGCGCGGGAAAAAGGGTCTTTTTGGTGTGAAACTGGAAGGCCAACTGGGACCTGTCAACTTTACAGCAGTCGCGACACGAGAACAGGCCCAAGGTGAAAAACGAACCATTCGCCCGAATGCAGAGACCCGGGTCGACACCATTTATGCTCGTGACTACCAAGCATTCCAATTCGTTTGGCTGGGAGATACCGCTCGCATCGTCGCCCTGGAAGTCTTTGTAGATGACAACAACAACTACAACAACCAAAACGCGATCTACGGGTACGCTCAATTCTACGATCTGAACGCCCATGAACCCAACCCGGTCTATCAGGAAGAAGGATACTTTCAGTACCTTCTGCCGGATCAGGATTACATCTTCTACCAGATCGTGGGGAGTAATGTCCTGCAGTTGAAGCGCCCCTTGCGTGACCAGCAGGAGATCTTGTGTGTCCGATACATCACCGCATCCGGAGACACCGTCGGAAACTTCGGGGACACCACCATTGTTTACGGGAAGATTTTGAAGCCGAGAAGTTTTGACGATTCTCTCTACGTTTTCAACCCGGTCCGTCCCCTGCCCAGTGACTCCGTGGCGTATCGGTATTATGCCCGGAACATCCTCTGGAACTTGTGGTTTAAGAACATTTACTCCTTACGAACCCAGGAGATCCCCTCGACCGGTCTGCGTTTGGTCATTCGCAAGCAGGGCCCGGGGATCGACCGGGATGGGGAAAACGGCCATACGTATTTGAATATCCTCGGGATTGACAGCAACAACGACGGTTACGTAGACTTCCAACAATATGGGACAGGGGCCACGATTTTGGATCGAGAAAACGGCCTCTTGATCTTCCCCTCCCTCTATCCCTTCGCTTCTGCGGACCTTTCTGACCCGGATTCTATCATCTACATGAAGCCGAGAAGATTGATGGATCCGAACGAGGGGACCAAGTACTACATGGAGATCCAGTCTTCCTCCCGCTTAGATGTCATCGTTTTGGGGGCCATGAATATCGTCGAGGGCTCGGAGGTTGTGACCTACAACGGTCGGCAATTAGAGAGGGGGCGGGATTATACCATCGATTACCAGACCGGGATCATCAACATCATCAACCCCGAAATCAAAAACGATCCTAACGCCTCGATCGAGGTAACCTTTGACTACTCTCCTTTCTTCAGTTTAAAACAGCGTTCTCTTTTTGCGGCTCGCTTAGAATCGAACTGGTCGGACAACGTGAACATCGGGATGGGGTGGCTCCTCCGGACGGAAAGCACCTTGGACCGGCGACCCCAGTTGGGGAGTGAACCCTCTCGTCTTCTTTTTGGAGAACTCGACTGGTCGATCCAGCAGGAAGTCCCCTGGATCACCCGGTTTCTGGACTGGCTCCCGTTGATCTCCGCCGACCAGAACTCGTCGATCCAATTCCGTGGGGCCATCAAGCGGAACTTCCCGACGATCAACACCATTGGGGCCGCCTACCTGGACGACATGGAAAGCAACGACAAAACCATTGATGTTTCCATCGCTCGAGAAAAATGGATCTACGGCAGTATTCCCAGTAGTCAAGGAGCAGAGGTTTATGACACCACCAACTACGCCAAACGGGTCATCTGGGCTTCGCCTCGAGACCTGGTGAAATACGTTGACGTGTATCCCAACGCTCCGGAAGAACGCCGAGACGATTTCGTCGAAGTGATGATGTGGATTGTGGAACCGCTGGACCCTGCGCCGCCGAACTCGTGGGCCAGTTTGAACCAACTCTTAGACTTTTCTGGCATGGATATCTCAAAATACGACTTCCTGGAAGTGTATGTCAAAGGGGACGGCATGAAACTCCACATTGACATCGGTAAAAAGATCCCTGAACGCTCGGTCTGGCGAGATAAACAATTCCGAATCCGCGGGATCACGGACTATACCCTCCAGATTACCCCTACCGGTGACACGATCCAGATTCCGGTGATCCACAACGAAGATCGAAACGGGGATGGAACTTTGGATGTTGGCGAAGACACGGGCCTGGATTTGGTGGCCGGTGATGACGATCAATGGTCCCCCTCCTCCGGGGACGATGGGAACGACGACTACCGCTATAATCCCCAGCATCCTCGAGACTATAGTCATATCAACGGCACAGAGGGAAATGGGAAACTGGATTCTGAAGACCTGGACGCCAACGGCGTATTAGAAACCGAAAACCTCTATTTTGAGTATACCATTGATCTGGACGATCCCACCTACACTGCTTTGGTCTACGAAAACCCCCAATCCGGCTGGAAGTATTACCGCATCCCCCTCAAAAACCCCGATTTCTATACCCTCTTCGGAGACCAGGCGGTGTGGGAGAACGTGAAGTTTGTGCGGATTTGGGTCTCGGGCTTCACCCGAACAGATACGCTCATGATCGCCCAGATCAAGATCACAGGGAACCAATGGCTCTCCAAAGGGGTTCACAGTGCAGACTCCCTATCTCCCGTCACACCGGAAGAGAAATTCGGTATTGCCTCCGTGAACAACGAGGAAACCCCGGATTACACTCCCCCACCGGGCGTTCGCCTGTACCGAGATCCGGCCACCCAACGGCTGGAGCGAGAACGTTCTTTAGCCTTGGTGGCCACCAACATCAAACCCGGACACTACGGCCTTGCCCAGAAAGACCTGGCTCAAAAACTCGACTTCTTGGATTATCGGGTCTTGAAACTTTGGGTCCGTCCAAAGCCAGGACAATCTCCACCCTATCCGACCCTTCTCATCCGCTTTGGCTCGGATACCTTCCACTTCTATGAATATCGGTACAAGATCCGCAGTCCGGATTGGCAAGAAGTGACCATCCCCTTGGACTCTTTGACCCAATTCAAATTCTCGGTGTTAGAGACTTTACAAACACCCCCTCAACGGGTGATCTCCCGTGGTCCTTTTGCGTTCAAAGGCCAACCCTCCCTTGCCTCGATTCGGATGTACCAACTGGGGATTCGGAATGATCTGGGAGTCCCTCTCAACTTTGAGGTGTGGGTGGACGAGATGCGCCTGGTGGATCCGAGATCCGAAGGGGGGATGGCCTTTGAAACGGACCTCAATGCGAACCTCTCCGATGTTTCGAACTTGAACCTACACATAGAGCGTCGGTCTTCGAACTTCCAGAACTCCAATGAGACCACCCGCAGCCGGGAACAGCGCACCGTGTTCAATTTCAATACCCAAACAAACCTGCACCGACTTTTCCCCAAATCATGGGGCATTACGCTCCCGGTCACGTACCAACGCCAATTTCAACAGCAACTTCCGGTCTTCGGCACCGGGAGCGATGTGGTCCTGACCCCCGAACAGCGTCTCCGGGAAAGTTCCACCATGTGGAGTGAGCAATTCAGTGTGTCGTTCCGAAAGACGGGCAGTCGCAACCCCATTTTGAAGGCCTTGGTAGACCCCATCGACACCCGGTTTGACCGGCGTCTCACCTACACCTCCAACCCATTGAGGAAAGTGCGCACGAAGAACACTCAATTCCGTTTCAGTTACAGTTACCGTCCAAATCTCCCCCCTCTTCGGCTTCTCGGCCAGGAGTTCCGCTATTTCTTGTCGTCGATCTCCCTATCCGCCAACTACAACGACCAATATACCTTCGACAGTTCTCGGGTTGCCTCGTCCTTCAGTCTGGATCATCGAAAGTATTACACATTCCGCGGGGACTTTGGCATGGAGCCCATCCGGAACCTCTCTCTCCACTACTCCCAGAATGTCACCAATGACAAACTCTATCGCCCTGACCTTCGTTTCGGCAAAGAGATCGGCCGATCGGAAAACCTCTCTGTAAACTACAGTTTCTCCTTCTTCGGACTGGTCAATCCGAGCCTCACGTATACCGCCCAGTATTCCGAAGAGCGTCCACGTGAGATCCAATTTTTGGAGGATCTGGAGGTCCGGAACATTGAAGGGAGCAAAACTGCGAGTGTCAACCTGAACATTGACCCGCTACGCTTTTTGAGCCGGTTTTTCCCACCTTCTCGAATTCCAACGGCAAGGGTTCCTCAGCGATCTCCATCGGACACGACGAAACCCTCCGGGCCCTCCTTTCGACAACGAATTGGGTCTGTAATTCAGGCCCTTCAACGGATTTTTGGGGCACACAGCATCACACTCTCTTACAATCAGAATGCCCGGATTTTCAACGCCCTGGCCCGGCCGGAGTTGCCGTATCGTTTGGGCTTCCAATTCGAGCCGTTGGTCCCTTATCTCGATACGACACGGACCGTTCGTACCGAAACCTATTCCCTCAGCCATCAAACGAATTTCAATCTCTGGATCTTTGGCCTCTCCTCTTCGGCCGAATATTCCCGGACCTTGAATTACACCCAACAACGAGACTATTACACGGAAAACATCACCTTCCCGAACTTGAATCTTTCTCTTTCGGGTCTCCAGCAGAGGTTGAAGTTCCTCCAGAAGTTTGTGAATTCGGCCTCGGCCTCTGTGAACTACTCGGTCACCCAGACCCAGGAGGCGGATCTCGGCGGGAGTCCTCTCAGCAAGGGCGAAAACTTTTCGCTCCGCCCCAATATGAACCTTCAGTGGAAAAACGGGATGACCATGACCATTTCCGGGAATCTCACCCGAAACTTCTCCCAAAGCCTCCAGTACAACACGGGTCGGACCGAAACCAACACCAAGTCTTTCGACGTTTCTCTCACCCACTCCCTCCGGAACCCGAAGGGGTTCACCCTTCCCTTCCTCCGGAGGGTCCTGTTCAAGTTCAAAAGCCAACTCAACAACCGACTGACTTTCAGGATTGAAGATTCCCGCTCGGTCAACTTAGGTGTGGTCCAGACCGATCAATTCAAGGTGGTCTTGGACTTGAACTCCTCATATGAGTTTACCAAGAGCGTGACCGGAGGGTTGACGTTCCATTTTGCCAACATCCGGGATCGTAAAACCGGACGAACCACAAGAGAATGGAGCCTCAACGCCAACGCATCTTTTCAGTTCTAAAGCGTTCCCTGACCCTGACCTCTCGGGAACGGAAGGTCCTGCTGTTTATTCTGGTGTCGTTTTTGGTCGGCGACTTCATCTTGGTTGTTCGGAAATGGACCCGTCCCCCGCTCCCCCAGCCTGAGCAAATCGTGTCCCAGCAGACCCTCCTCCCTTCCCCGGAAGCCCTGCGAATTGACATCAACCAGGCGGGTTTGGAGGACTGGATCCGGCTCCCTGGGATCGGCCCCAAAAAGGCCCAAGCGATCCTGGCAAAACGCCAGGAACTCGGCAAATTTCGTCGGATCGAAGACCTGTTACAGGTCAAGGGCATTGGCTCGAAGTTGCTCGAACGGCTTCGGCCCTACCTTAAAATTGATACCTTTGAACAAACCGGAGGAGAGGTGCCATGAGAGTCATCATCGTCAAGGACTACGACCGGATGTCTAAACTGGCCGCCAAGTTCATCGCTGATGAACTTCGGCGGAAGCCTGCCCTCGTTCTCGGGCTTGCCACCGGCTCCACCCCCATCGGCATGTATCAAGAACTCATCCGGATGCATAAAGAAGAGGGGCTCGACTTTTCGAAGGTCATCACCTTCAACCTGGACGAGTACATTGGCTTACCGAAAGACCATCCGGAGAGTTACCACTCCTTCATGTGGAAACACTTCTTCCAGCATGTGAACATTCCGGAATCCCAGATCCACATCCCCGACGGGACCCTGCCCATGGAGGACATCCCGGCTTACTGCGAATGGTACGAAAAGCGCATCAAGGAGGTCGGGGGAATCGACATCCAGGTCCTGGGGATCGGTCGGGATGGCCACATCGGCTTTAACGAGCCCGGCTCCTCCCTGGGCTCCCGGACCCGGATCAAAACCCTCGCACGTGAAACACGGGAAGACAACGCAAGGTTCTTCGACGGGAACATCGACGCGGTCCCCAAATACGCCATCACCATGGGGGTCGGGACCATCATGGAGGCCCGGATGCTCCTGCTGTTGGCCAGTGGGCCGAATAAGGCTGAAGCTGTGAAAAAGACCGTTGAGGGGCCGATCACCGCGATGTGCCCTGCCAGCATCATGCAACTCCATCCCAAGGCCGTCGCCATCATTGACCAGGAGGCCGCAAAGTACCTGGAACGAGAATACGAGGTCGACATGGGGTAACCCCATCGTATCGCTGGGTATTTCGGGATGCCCCGGTCTTAGGCCCGGAGTGGGAACAGTATCCGGAACTCCATCCCTTAATTCGTCGGATTTTGGCCAGCCGGGGCATCCCGCCCCATCACGCACAAGCCTATCTGAATCCCACCTACACCGCACTGGAAGACCCGTTCCACCTCCCCGGCCTTCGGACGGCGGTCCAACGCCTGGCCCGCGCCCTGGAACGCGGGGAAACCATCTTGATCCACGGAGACTATGATGTTGATGGGGTCACTGCCCTGGCCCTCCTTTATCGAAACCTGAAAGATCTGGGCGCGGAGAAGGTTCTGCCTTACATCCCTGACCGGTTTGAAGAGGGGTATGGGGTTTCCCTCAAAGGCATCCAGCAGGCCGTGGAGCAAGGGGCAACCCTGGTAGTCACCGTGGACTGCGGAATGAAAGCCCATGAAGAGATTCGCTACGCCCTCGAGCACGGCCTGGATGTCCTGGTGACCGACCACCATGAACCCGGCGATCCCCTGCCTTTCCCTACCATGGTCGTCAACCCGAAACTGGCCGAATCTGGAACTCCGGAACTCTCCGGCGTCGGCGTGGTTTTCAAGATCCTCCAGGGTCTGTACCGACATCTGGGCCGCAAAGAGACGCCCCTCATGTGGGACCTGGACCTGGTGGCACTCGGAACCATTGCGGACCTGGTGCCGCTCCAGGGAGAGAACCGGATCCTGGCGGCCCTGGGGCTCCAGGTCCTGGAACGAACCAAGAAATCCGGTCTGAAAGCCCTCAAGAAAGTTGCAGGACTCCAGCGAGGCCCGCTCCAGGCCTGGCATGTCTCCTTCATCCTGGCACCTCGGTTGAACGCAGCCGGACGCCTCAGCCACGCCCAAAAGGCGTTCCAGTTACTCATCACACCCGACGGCCAGGAGGCCCTGAAGTTGGCCCAGGAATTGGACCAGGAAAACCGAAGCCGTCAAAAGATCGAAGAAATGACTCTCCAAGAAGCCCTCGAACAAATTGAAGCGGAGGGATGGCAAGAAGACCCCCTGCTGGTCCTGGCTTCAGAAGGCTGGCACGAGGGCGTGATCGGGATCGTTGCGTCCCGCATCGTCGAACGCTACTGGCGACCTACTCTGATGATGACGATCCACGGCGATGTGGCAAAGGGATCGGCTCGGAGTATCCCTGGATTTCCCCTCTATCAAGCACTCTCACAGTTTGAGGATCTGTTTCTGTCCTTCGGCGGCCACGCCATGGCGGCCGGGTTCCGATTGCGTACAGAAAATATCCCAAAACTCCGCACCGCTCTCCGGGATCTGGCCCAAACCTGGCTGACCGAAGAAGACCTCTCCCCCAAACTCTGGATCGACGTCACCGTGGATCTGCAAGCCCTGTCCACTGTGGATATCCAGGAATTTTATAAACTGGGCCCCTTCGGGCCTGAGAACCCCACCCCCACCTTTTTACTCAAGGATGTGGAAATCGTGGGGGAAATCCGGAAGATTAAAGAAGACCATATCGCCTTCCGGGTCCGCCAGGGCCCCCATCATCTCAAAGTCTTTGCTCCGCGGAAAGGAGAACTTTATGACCTCTTAAAACAGGGGGGCATTCCCAAAGCAGACCTTGTCGTGACCCTGGAAGAAGACCCGTTTTCCGTCCATCAAAAAGTCAAACTCAAAGTCCGAGACCTCCGAATCCATCCAGCCCCTTAAGGCCTTCGATTCACATCTTTCCATTGATGTTGCGGTGGACTCCCGCCGGGACGAGGGGAAGACCGGGAACCCTTCGCGATTCTGGGGGCCATATAAAGTTCGATATACCGATCTCGTTGAACCACCAAATTCTTCCCTTCGATCGGCTTATAAGCATCATGGTATACAAAAACGGCAAGCCATGCCGCCGGGATCGAAGGGAACTGGAAGTACCCCTGGGCATCGGTGTACGTGGTCTCCGGTTGCATGGAATCCGGGAAAAGCATCCGGATGGGTACAAGGATAACCTCAGCCTCCCAAATCGGCTGATGGCTCACGGAATCCAGGACGACTCCTTCGACCACATACCGGGGCCAGATCGGAGGGGCCACTTCCCAGTGTTGCTTTTTCAAGCATCCCTCCACGAGGATCAATCCAAACACCATCAGAAGTACACGGTGGCCTCGAACCATACGCGCCTCCCTTCGGAAAAGGCCGTTGGATCTCGTCGAAGGCCCCCGGGACGGCCATCGACATCGACCCACAAAATGTTGCGATGATCAAAGGGGTTCTCCACACGGAAATGGAAGAGCAGGTTTCGCCACCGATAGCCTGCCCGCAGGGTCAACTGGTAGTTCGGGGGAAGACGCTTGGAATTAGGGGGACCCCCTCGGGGGGAATACGGGAACCCACTGCCCCACTGGAAACTCAAAGCCACATACCGATCCTTCGGATCTCCCAAAATGCCCTCAAAAGCGAGGGTATGCCGTTGATCCCAGCTCAAAGGGTACCGGACATCCGGCTCGATCACCACCCCTTCCACTGCCTCTATGCGGTTCTCCAGCCAGGTCCCATAGGTCCCCATCGCCTTCATCAGGGTATAAGACAGGGTCCACTGGAACCCTGGGCGGTAGCCCTCCCACGCACACTCAAATCCCACTGAGACCGCCTCCCCGATGTCTTCGTATACGGTGAACCCCGTCGCCAGGTCCGTAAATGAGGAGGTGTCCGGGATGATCCGCAAGGCGTCTACCAGGTGGTCAGACTCTCGATAAAACACATTCAGACTGATGTTCTCATCGGGTCGAGGCAACAGGATGACGGAGTACTCGTAGAGACGGGTCCGGGAGGGCTTTAAATCCGGATTGCCCACCAGGGGCATATAACCCCGATGGAAGTTGTAAAAGGGATTGCTGTACAGGTACTGAAATTCCGGGATCTGGAAGTACTCTCCGTAGTTAAATCGGATGATCACATTCTTTGCGCGGTGGGAGATCCCGATCCGGGGGCTCCACTGTGCTTTCGGGCTTGCCGGGACACTGTCCTGCGGTTCATACACCCAGTCCGGGGGCGGCCACTCATGCGGGATTTCCACCGCAGGTCGGTAACTCCGAGGATCAAACCGGTCATACCGAAGCCCAAAATGCACAAGATCAGGCCCGTTTTTGAACTTCCACGAGAAGAAAAGGGCCTGGGACCATGGACGGTAATGGTATCGGTTGAGATAGGTCAGAAAGGCCAGGAAATTGTACCCCTCAATGTAGTCGGGATAGAGTTGGACTTCCCGGACATAGAGGTCGTATCGGTTGATTTCCGC
>WFXO01000045.1 GCA_015490555.1 Caldifarciminota bacterium
CGCGTACCCAACCTTACCCATCAACTAAAACCCGGGATGACGGGCGTGATGAGGTGGGGACTCCATGGCACAGCCCGTCATTCTGGTTGAAAACCTTACAAAACAGTACGACCGGGTCGTCGCTTTAAAAGGGGTTTCTTTTCAGGTTGAAGAGGGTGAAATTTTTGGCATCCTCGGCCCGGATGGGGCGGGAAAGAGCACCCTTTTAAGACTCCTGGCCGGGTTGGACCGCCCGACATCTGGCCGGATCCAGATCCTGGGGTCTCCTCCGCGCGACCCTCGGTTGCGAGGGCGCGTTGCTTACATGCCGCAAGTGTTTAATCTCTATGCAGATTTGACCGTCTGGGAGAACCTCCAATTCTTCGGACATGTTTTCGGACGCACTGACGCACGAGAGTGGGAACGGCTCCTGGAGATCGCACGATTAGGTCAGGTGAGAGACCGTCTTGCAGGTCGGCTCTCCGGAGGGATGAAAAAGAAACTGGTTTTGATCACCGTGTTGGTCAGTCAGCCGCAAGTCTTGATTCTGGATGAACCCAACACGGGCGTTGATCCCGTGTCCCGACGCGAGATCTGGGATCTCCTTTTCGAATTCCACCAACAGGGGATGACGATTCTGATCGCTACGTCGTACACCGAGGAAGCGGAGCGCTGTGATCGACTCCTCCTCTTGTATCAAGGTCGCGCTGCCGAGGTCCAGAGCCCTCAGGCATTGAAAAAGCCCTTGTACGAGAAGGTGTGGCGGGTTCCAACGGAAGTATCCCGGCGTCATCCGGACCTCTCCACCCTCTTTGTGATTCAGCAGCGTGGCGGATGGTCTCGGCTCATCCTTCGCCCGGGGATTCCCCTTTCCCAGGCCTTATCGTTCCTTCAGCAGTTGCCGACACTGGCCACTCCTGAGGAGCCGACGCTCGAGGACGTGTTGGTCCATTTTCAGGAGGCTATGCACCAATGACCCCACGTGCCGCGCCCCCCATCCGTGTGCACGAACTGACGCGCTATTTTGGGAGTTTTTGCGCAGTCGATCATATTTCTTTTGACGTTCGGCCCGGAGAAATCTTGGCATTGTTGGGCCCGAATGGAGCGGGGAAGACGACCACCCTCAAGATGCTTTGTGGTCTTCTTCGGCCGTCAGAAGGCTCCGCCTGGGTCGCGGGCATCGAGATCCGAACCCAACCCCAGGAACTCAAACACAAAATCGGGTACATGTCTCAGTTGTTTTCCCTTTACGAGGACCTGACGGTCCTGGAAAATCTGCGCTTTTTCGGGGACCTCTATCGTGTACCGCGGAACCGGCAGGAGCAAGTCTTAGAGAGAGCCGGACTTCAGCCGGTCAGGAACGAACTTGTTCGGAATCTTCCTTCGGGTCTCCGTCAGATCCTGGCCCTCTGGATTGCCTTGATGCACGACCCGGAAGTCCTCTTTCTGGATGAACCCACTGCCGGTGCCGACCCCCAACAGCGGGCAGAGTTCTGGAATACCATCCGATCCCTGAACCTCCCGACCATCGTCACGACCCATTATATGACGGAGGCCGAAAATGCGGATCGGGTGGCATTGATGAACCGTGGGCGAATCATTGCCCTGGATACTCCAGAGTCTTTGAAGCAATCGTATCTCTCCTCCTGGAACCTCTTTGCGCTCCAGGGCCCCCTCCCACAGGGGATCCGCGAAGTGCTCCAGGGAATTCCCGGAGTCTTAGGGGTCATTTCCTTTGGGCGGGATTTACACGTTCGAACGGAAAAGTCCGTCACGTTGGAGGCTCTTCAACAGAGGCTCCTGTCCCGAGGCTTTTCGTCGCTCCATCTGAAACCCATTGAGCCGACCTTGGAACATGTGTTCTTTGCCTGGGTCGAACCGGTGCCGGAGGAAGCCCGATGAGCCGATTCCGATGGGTCATCTGGAAAGAACTCCTGCATGTCCGACGAGACCTTCGAACCCTCTATCTTGCCTTAGGGATGCCCATCATTCTGCTGGTGATTTTTGGATATGCCCTGACGTTTGACCTTCGAACCGTCCCCGTCGGTGTGGTCGACCAGGATCAAACCGCCGCCTCACGTTCTTTGGTTTGGGCGTTGCAAAATGCCGGCTACTTCGAGATGAGAGAGATCCATGCCCCGAACCTCCAGGATCTGGTCCGCGCCCGATACATGGCCATCCTTGTGATACCACACCATTTCTCACGAGATTTGACCCGTGGCACCCCTGCGAACGTCCAATTGATCCTCGATGGGATGGATGACAACACCGGTCGACTGGTATTGGGTACGCTCCGCCAGATCATCGAGGCCTGGGGGGCTCGCCATGTGCGCCTTCTAACACGGACAACAAAAACGCTTTCCGAGCCTTCCATCCAAGTATGGTTCAACCCGGAAATGCGCTCCCAACCCTTTATCGTCTCCGGCTTGATCGCCATCATTATGATGGTCATCTCCGCCCTTTTGACGACATTGACCATTTCGAAAGAGTGGGAGACGCAGACATTGACGCAACTCTTACTGACCCCTCTTCGGCCCTGGGAAATCGTCCTGGGCAAGATGGTCCCCTACATGATCCTGGCTCTGGTGGATCTGGGAAACATCCTCTGGATTGGACACTGGCTTTTCGATGTTCCCATTCGAGGGAATCTTATCACCTTGTTCATTGTTGCCTGGATCTTCGTCGTTGCGGGGTTGGGGATCGGGCTGTTGATGTCTACGATCGCGCAGAATCAGCGGTTGGCAATGCAAATGACCTGGCTCGTGACCATCCTCCCCGCTTTTCTACTCTCGGGATTTGTGTTTCCGATTGAAAATATGCCCTGGATTCTCCAGGCCTTAAGTGCCCTCGTCCCGGCACGCTATTTCCTGGTGATGCTCCGAGGAATCCTTTTCAAGGGGGCTACGTGGTCAGATTTCCCCATGGAATTCCTGTTCCTCACCCTCCTGTCCACCCTCCTCATTTTCGCTTCGATTCGCATATTTATACGGAGGACCGTACGCCATGCTTAGGATCCTTCGGGCCTTTTTGCACAAAGAAATCCGGGAGGCACTCCGTGACCGCCGCATGGCCATGATCATTGTCCTCGCTCCTATCATCCAGATTGTGATCTTCGGCTATGTCGTGTCTACAGAACTCCGCAACATTCGATTCGCCGTGGTGGGACAAGTTCAGACCACACAACAACGGCAGTGGCTTCAGGATCTCGCTGCCAGCGGTACCTTCGAGTTCCAAGGATGGATTGCCCCACAGAATCTTTGGAGGGCCTTCCGAAGGCAACAGGTGACCATGGCGATTGCCTTCCCTTCTCCTGAACTGCAAACACGCCAGCCGTTCCAGGTGATCCTGGATGGGACCGACGCCAACCGGATCCGGTTTGCGATCCAGTATTTGCAAGAATTCTGGCGTCAGAAACTCCGGACCCCAACCCCTCTCCAATTGCGGGTCCGTGTCCTCTTCAACCCCGGCTTAGAGAGCCGTGTCTATATGGTCCCGGGTGTCCTGGTGATGATCATCATCCTCATGACCACGGTCCTGACAGCCGTGGCCGTGGTTCGAGAGAAAGAAGTCGGGACTTTAGAGCAGATCCAAGTTACGCCGTTGACCTCGTTCCAGTTTATTTTGGGGAAAACGACTCCCTTTACCCTCATTGCTTGGATGGATGCGCTCTTGGTCCTGGCCGTGGCACGCCTCCTCTTTCACATGCCCATGCGGGCCCTATGGCTGGTCCCCTTTGTGGCTATTTCGCTTTACATCCTGGGGAATGTCGGCATTGCGTTGATTGTTTCCACGATTTCGGAGACCCAGACGCAGGCCATGATGACGGGGTTCTTCTTGATCCTGCCGATGTTGCTCCTGTCCGGCCTTTTCTTCCCCATCGCAAGTATGCCGCCGGTCTTTCAAAAGGCCGCGTGGCTGAACCCCCTCACGCACTTCTTATTGATCATCCGAAGTGCGTTTATCAAAGGGGCTGGCTTTCTCGACCTCGCACCGTCCTTCCTTTATCTCACGGTCTTTGCTGTCCTTTCATTCGGCGTCGCGATGCAGGCCTTCCGCCGGGCTCAATTTCGGTAAGATTTGAGAAAAGTCTCCCGTTCCGCCTTTGTTTGCTCATAAAGGGCCCGGAGCATCGCTTCATATGCCGGGGTCATCTCGATTTTCCTTCGGGCCATCACCCGTTTCGCCGTTGCCAGGAACTTCTCTAAGTCATGCTCGACGAAGCCTTCGTAGCCTCCCCACAGGAAGGAGGGCACCCACTTGGGCGGAAATCCGTGTCCGAAGATGTTGGTCCCAACTCCCACCACCGTGCCCGTGTTGAACATCGAATTGATGCCCGCTTTCACGTGATCCCCGACCATAAGACCCACAAAGGTCCGTCCGGTCGCAATCCGACCGTGGGGAAGTTGGACTTTGACCTCTCCATAATTGTTTTTAAGATCGCTGTTGTTGGTCCCTGCCCCCAGGTTCACCCATTCTCCGATATAGGCATGGCCAATAAACCCGTCATGCTGTTTGTTGCTGTACCCGATAAAGATCGATTCCTCGACCTCGCCTCCGACCTTGCACACCGGACCGATCGTGGTGCCTTCGTAAATTTTGGCGCCGACTTTGATGAGCGAATTGCGCCCAATGACCGCCGGCCCTTGAATGTACACATGGCTCATGATTTTTGCCCCCGACCGTAAGATGATGGGACCGTGACGGGCATCTAAGGTCACAAAGGGATCAATGACGACCTCCCCTTCGATGTAGACCCGATCCCCTAAAACCTGGATGGCTGCAGAATCCGGAGGGACATAGGGCTGGAGGTAAGAAAGTCGAGCCAGGTCCTGCTCGATCTCTTTGCCATTCAAATACACAAGGTCCCAGAGATAGGTAAAGAGCGTGTTTTCAACGGGGGTGGTCTTTTTCAGGAGATCCTGCCAGGCGGTTCCTTGGGCCCATTGTTGCCACTGCGAAGATTCGAGGCGTGCCGCAACGAGTGTGCCCCCTTCGATCAGGCCTTCTCCCACCTCCAGTGCCTCCAGTTTCGAGATCAGGTCTGCGGAAGGCAGGGCCCGGCCGTTGATCACCAGGACCTGTGTGCCATCCTTCACATCTTGTGTAAGCCATGGATACGCCTCGAAAGCCACAGCCTGGATCTCTGCACGTGGGGTCCAAACAGACACGATTTCAGGCTCCAGGACACGTCGCCACTTCTCGAGAACTGTGAGTGCACCGACCCGGAGTTGAAATGTAGCCCGGGTCAAGGTCAGGGGATAGAGGTCCTTCCATCCATCATCTTCGTACAGGATCAGGGCTTCGATACTCATAGCTCTCCCTCGCTTTCTTCTCCCTTCTGTTCATGATCGACCCAAAAAAGCCCCATCCGCCGTTCCCCCTCCTTGACAAACCTCAAGCCTTACCGGTCCCGTCAAAAGGGTTAACGTAAAACAGGAATCCGAAGAGTTTTCTTAAACCCAGCGCCTTCGACCCGTAGGAAAAAGACCCCCTGAGACAGCCGCTGCATCGGCAGCCGATAGACCGCTGCCCGTCGGATCCTGAGGACTGTTCGGTCCACAAGGCGGCCTGTAGCATCCCATAGGGTCAAGTTTACTGTGCCGATTCTCGGGGTCAATAGATGCACCTCAGGGCCCCTCGAAGTCCATTGATAGGACAGCTGAAGCGTAGGATCTTCTGAGCGTTCCGCCTCTTCCACCGGGACTCCCAGGTTGTGGAGTTCCACTGTTGCATAGCCGGAAGGGTCCTCCGCACCGGTGGCCGGTACATCCTGTGGGTACCAACCCACCGCACCCATGTTGGGATTCAAAATACGGGAAGCCACAAACATCCGAAGGGTATGGGAAGGGGGCATCACCCCGAGTTGCCAGTTCTCAGCAACGGGCGCATACACCAAGGGAATCGCTAATTCTGCGGAAAACGTACTGTCTGTAGTTGCGGTTGCATAGGTTAAGGGGATTTGTTGCGGTAATCCCGCACCTGTGGCATACAGGGGACGGAAATAAGCGGTAGGACTCGCAGGGTTCCCCGCAAGATAGAGTTCTCCTTCGGTATCATCAGGCTGGTTTGGGAAAGTGCCCGAGCCGTCATCATCGAAATAAAACGAGAGACGTTGGAAGTTGACACTGTTCCCGTTCACCCGAACCAGACATCCCAGCAACAGAGAGGTATCGGAAAATTTGATCCAGAGGTGCGCAGTCCCAAGATCCTCTGGGGTCCCTCCTCCATTGTTCATGATGTCCGAGATATCGACCTGGACGGCGTCTGCCCATTCTGAAGGCTCCAGGATGCCATCTACAGTGATCGAGGAACCAGGGCCGTTGAGGACAATGGGGTCAATCAACTGAAAAACGGTGAATACCGTGGAAAGGGTATCGTCTGCCGAATACTCATCAGCAGTGGTTGTGACAAAGGCCTGGACTTGATACGTGACATTGGTTGCCGGGGGTGTAAAGGGGTCAAAGGTGAGGAGTGTTGAGTCCCCCGGCGCCAGGGATGGGCCCGTTGCTGTGGCCGAATAAATCGGTGTACCGTTGTCAAGGATGGTCAATTGGGCCTCGGACGTGAGATTTCCCGAGCCAAAATTCCCAATCCAGATTGAAGGGTGGAGGGTGCTGTCCGAGAAGGAGACCCCTGAAGGCGCCACAATGTCCATCAACGTGAGATTGGGGACAGGATCGTTGGAAAAACTGGCCCTCATGGTATCGCCGGGGTCGGAAATCCGGTAGACCTTGACATGGGTCATTTGGAAGAGGTAATCCCGAGAGTCCGGCAAACTGGAATTGTCAAATCGCCGGTTTCCGGTGATGCCCGGATATGGATCTCCCGCATCGCCGGAGCCAAAGCCATGCTCTAAGTCCCATTCCCCGTCCGCCTGTTCCAAGGCCACTTTGTAGTGCCCTTGATTGGTATGCCCGGGATACCATTCGTGTTGATTCCCCGATTGACTTTCGTCAACGTGATAAATGAGCAGCCCTTCGGACGGGAGATAGGCATCAAAGAAGACCTTTCGCCGGTTTTCTACGAGGAAATATTGGGGACCGGACTGATTCTGACGCCAGATCTTATAGATCACGGGGGCGTCCTCGACCCGAGCCAGCGGCACATCTTCTAAGGTCCCGTTGACGACCGTCGGCTGAACGAAGCCTAATGCAACCTTGGACCATGCATCGAAATGGACCGGCGTGTGGCCATTATTTCCCCAGGATCCACCCGCCATGACCGACCAATACCCCAGCCCCTCAGAACTGTAATCGGTATCGTACAGATCTGGAAGGCCAAAGACATGGCCCAATTCGTGAACAAAGACTCCTACTCGGCCGTTCTCCGGTTCCATCGAGTAGTCATAGACATAAACCCCATCCACAAGGAGTGGGGATGGCAAGACCCATCGGTGGGACCAAATCTGATTGGGGTTGCCTGTCTCCTCGGCGCCCGGTCCCGCGTGCACCACAAAGAGGGCGTCCACGAAACCATCGTTGTCCCCGTCATATTGGGAGAAGTCCACATAGGGATCGGCCGCCTGGACCGCATCCACAACCAACCCCTGAGCGTTATTTGGATAACTCCCAAAGCCGTTGTTCTGGGAATAGTAAAAGTAGTTGTGGGGCATCCGGTACCACCCTGAGGCTTCCCCGGTAATTTCCAGAGCCCCATACGAGTTCTCGAGGTAGAAATCACGGAGCGAGTACTGCCCTCCGGTGTATTGAAACAGTAAAGAATCAAAATGGGCTGGCGGTGTCGATGCCTGGTTATCATCGAAGTCCACCAGCAAGACAATGGCGGGGACAGAAGTAGATCTTCCTTGAAGTTGAGCCTCCATGATCCGGACACGGAGTTTTTGAAGACGTGCCGGGTCTGGAGCGTCAACGCCTTTTTTCCTGGCTTCCTCTAATCGCTGTACGACTTCTTGGAGCCGACCCTCCGCCTTGAGTTGCTCAAGCAACTGCGGCGAAGGGGGCATCAATGCAACCCATATAGAAGTGAAGAGCCCAAAAAACATAAAAATCCTCCTCGTTTTCTAAGGGACTGACCTCGATATTATACGCCTTGTAACAACGGCAGATATGGGCTCAGTACGCCCGTAAGAGCCACCCTTTCAAATATTCCGACTCAGGGAAACCCAGCAAAATTGGGTGATCCGGTGACTGCTGGAATCGTTCAATCACGACCAACTGGCGCTTGAGGGCCCGTGCGCTCCGTTCCACAGATTCCAAGAGATCTCGATCACTGACATGCATCGAACAGGAAAAAGTTGCGAGGAATCCACCGGGAGCCAGTAGCCGGAGCACCCGGTCGTGGAGGAGCCGATACCCTCTCAACGCCCCACTTTTACCGCCGCGCTTGTGGGTAAAAGCCGGGGGATCCAGAACAATGACATCGAAACTTTCACCGGACAAGAGCATTTCGTCGAGGAAATGAAAAACGTCTTTATGAAAGGTCACCACCCGGTTGAGATCGAACCCGTTCAGGGTCACGTTCTCCTTAAGGAGGTTGAGATGGTTGAGGTTGATTTCCACGGCGAAGACCTTTTTGACACCGCCCTTGAGCAGGTGGAGGGTAAATCCTCCGGTATACGAAAAGAGATCCAGGGCCCGGCCTTTTGCCCATCGGGTCAATCGAAGCCGGTTATACCGCTGGTCAAAAAAGAACCCCGTCTTGTTGCCCTCCAGGAGGTGCACGCGATAGCGGATCCCTTCGACTTCAATGGTTAGAGGCCCTTCCACGGTTCCAAAGACCACCTCTGTCCTGGGCGGGAGCCCTTCCTCACGACGTCCCGAAGAATCGCTTTTTTCCACTAAGAATTCTGGTTGGAACACATCTTCGAGTGCTTTCACGACCCATTCCCGACGTTTTTCCATCCCCAAGGTCGTGATTTGGAAAACCAGCCCCTTGTCATATTTGTCGACGATCAAGCCGGGGAGCGCGTCCGATTCACCAAAGACCACTCGATAAGAGGTTTCTGAGGTCCCCCGAAACAGATACTTGCGGAGTTCGTACGCACGATACAAACGGTCCTTGATGGCAATGAAGTCCAGGGGCTCCTGCCGTCTGGAATACCTGCGAAGTGTCAAGATCGAGTTGGGATTGTACAGATAGGAGCCGATAAATTCGCCGCGTGTGTTGTACACGAGGACATCGTCGCCGGGTTGTGCGTCTCCTGGATCGGCCACCCGCTTGCTGTAAATCCAGGGATGGAGGATATCCGGTGGGACTTTGGCGATCACCCGCTTCACAGGCTAAATTTTACCCGACGCCTCAGAAGGCCTCAAGCCGAAGATCCCCACCGCAGACTCCTGAGATAGCCCAAAAGTTGCTCCATGTCCTCGGGTAGAGGAGCCTCTAACTCAATCCATTGCCCATCTTTGGGGTGTCGAAAGATCAGTTTTTTCGCATGGAGGGCCTGCCGATCTATGAGGTGCAAGATGTTCCGAACATGGTCACGAAGAGAGGAGGGGACCACGTGGAAGATCTTCCGTGGGTCGCGGCCCCCATAGGTCGGATCCCCAACCACCGGATGTTCAAAGTATTCAAAATGGACCCGGATTTGATGGGTCCGTCCGGTATGGAGTCGGACCTCTACGAGGGTTGCCAACGGCCCAAAGGTCTCCAAAACCCGGTATTCTGTTATCGCGGGTTTGGAGGCAAAGGCTGTGACGGCCATACGTTTTCGGTCAATCGGGTGGCGCCCGATCGGTGCCTCAATGACCCCGCTCGCCCGTTCCAATGCCCCCCATACGACCGCCCAATAGATGCGTTTGGCCGTTTTTTCTGCCATCTGCCGGGCCAGACTGCGGACCGCCCGATCGCTCTTCGCAACCACCATGATGCCTGAGGTTTCCTTGTCCAAGCGGTGGACAATCCCGGGTCGCGTTTTGTCGGAGGTCGTGGGAAGGTTTGGATATCTCGCCAAGAGCGCGTTGATGAGGGTGTCCTGCAAATTCCCCTTCGCCGGATGGACCACCATCCCCACCGGCTTGTTGACTACCACCACATCTTCGTCTTCGTAGAGGATGGGGACCGGAATCTCCTGTGCAATGATCTCCAATTTCTCTGGGACTTCAAACCGGGCAACGATATGGTCGCCGGCTCGAACCCGATACCCCGGCTTGGTCGGTTGTCCGTTGACCAGCACTTTGCCTTGCCGGATCAACTGTCCTACCTGACTCCGCGTGAGGCCAATGCCGGAAATGACCAGATACTGGTCTAACCGCATTTTTGCGTTCTTTTCCGAGACACGGCGTTCGAAAACCCGTTCCATGGGCCCAAATTATACGTGTGCTTTGGACCTTACAAGAATCGGGGCCTACTGAGAGGAAAGCGAGAGGTTCTGGACGCGGTCTTGAAGGGTCTTACGGAGGGCTTGTAGTGCCTGCGGGATCGCCTCGACCTTACGTCCCCCACCCTCAGC
>WFXO01000046.1 GCA_015490555.1 Caldifarciminota bacterium
CGCCTCCACCATCCCAACCAAAACAGAAAATCCGCTCAGGAGCAAAAGACTTCCCCATGCTCGATGGATGAGGAAACGAAGGATGTTCCACGTGTCGCGGAGTTGACGAGACCAGAACAGGTTGGGAAGGTTCACGTCATGGGCCTCCTATCTCGCTTGCGTCCCCTTGACCCAGAGCTACCTATCGGGAAATGAAGGTACCTTTCAAGCAACGCGTACAACAATTCTTACACACCCTACCTTTGGCTCGCAGAGCCATGACAACCAGCCATAAAAGCCTCTACCACATAGGTTGTTTTTCTCATCAACGGTATCTTTCTTAACACAGAATTTTATAGCCTCTTGGCGAAAAGAGAAACCTGGGAATCGAACACCCAAGAGACACGGCCCGGTCCTCAGACGGGTCCCGTTGCCTTAAATCAACCAGTTCGAGAAATCTCGTTCCAGTAACCGGCCGAGCCTCAACATATCTTCTTTGAAATATGCAATGAGTTCTTGGCGGACCCAGTCCTCTAAGGGTGGGCGAGGTCGAATGACGGTATTGGCTTGCTTCAATCGTCCGAACAGTCCAAAACTCCAGGGAAGATGAAGCGTTTGTTTGAGCCACATCGCTTTTTCCGCGGCCTTCCGAATCCCCTTACGGAGGGTCTGGGATCGAAAGGCTTTGGCGGGGTTATAGACGGTGAACTCCTGACGCCCATCATCCGGAAGGGTTAAGAACTCGAGAGCCTTGAGATACTCCTTACCTGGATCCTTCCGGATGTCGTCCAGAACCAAGACCAAAACGTGATCTCGATCCACCTGATCGAAAAGTCTCTCCAACTGCTCTCCCAGTTTACACGCTGCCCCATACTGCAGCCGTTTAGGTTCCACACAGGTCTCAGGAATCCGCTCCCCTTGAGCCCTCTTGTCCTGTAGTTGCCATGCCGTCCAGAAGTCCGTGACATCCTCGTTGCCGGAATACAGTTCCTGCCAGTGGAGCGAAGGGGCCATCTCAACTGGATTTCGGATCAACACCAAAAACCGAGCATTCGGAGAATATTGCAAGATCCGGGGAACCGCTTCCCGAGAAAATAAATACCAAACGGACCCTTCGCCAACGACACGATGGGCATCCGTGGCCTCTTTAAAGAGGGCCTCATATTCGTCCAGGGAAGAAACCTTGCAGGTTCGATCGTCAGTGTTGAAAAAATCGGGTTCTTTGAGGGGCGAGAGGTACACATTTGGATGCGTCTTGAGCCAAAAATAGAAGGAGGTCGTCCCACATTTGGGGGCCCCGAGAATGAAAAAATTGGGTCGTTTCATGCACTCAGGCCTCTCGCTGGCCCAAGAAACTCTCCACCACTGAAGGAAGGGACACATTCCGAGATGGCCCTTCAAGGAACAAGGGGGGCTTTTTCATGGGATCTCCTCAGGTCTCTGGGCGGAGGCGGGCGATTTCATCCAGGACCTCGGGGTTGACCAGGGCCGACGTATCACCGGGGTCCCGCCCTAAATAGGCGGCCTTGATGAGACGTCGCATCAGTTTGGCGTTTCGGGTTTTGGGGATATCGGAAACAAAATGGAGATCTTTGAGGGCCAAAGGCTTGCCCATCTTTTCGACCACCCGCTGCTTGAGGGCCTGGGCAAGGTCCGGGCTGGGCTCGACCCCCTCTTTGAGGGCCACAAAGGCCACGGGAACCTCCCCTTTGATCGGGTCCGGGACCCCGATCACCGCTGATTCCCGGACCGCCGGATGCTCTACCAGGATTGACTCGACTTCTGCCGGCCCGACTCGTTTTCCGGCAACCTTAAGGGTATCATCAGCCCGACCCAGGATATACCAGTAGCCGTCCTCATCGACCCGGACCAGGTCCCCGTGCTCCCAAACCCCGGGCCAGCGGGCCCAATAGGTTTGAAGATAGCGCTCCGGGGATTGCCAGAAGCCGCGGGTCATACCGGGGTTATGGTTTTTGATGACCAGGTAGCCGGGCTCGCCGACCACGGGACGGCCGTCCTCGTCCCAAACGTCAGCGTCCACACCCGGCACCACTGTGTTGAAGGAGCACGGCTTCAACGGCAACGTAGGGTAGCATCCCAGGATGCCGCCGGAGATCTCGGTCCCACCGGAATAGTTGATGATCGGGGCACGGTTCTTGCCAACGTGGGCGAGGGTCCAGAGCCAGGGCTCGGGGTTCCAGGGCTCGCCTGTCGAGCCAATGATCCGAAGGGAAGGCATCGGATGCCGGTCGACCCAGTCGTCTCCCTTGGGGATCAGGGCGCGGATCAGGGTCGGCGTAATGCCCAGGACCTGGATCTGATGCCGTTCGACCAGGGTCCAGAGCCGATCGGGTGCAGGATAGTCGGGCGCACCGTCGTACAGGACCATGGTGCCCCCCAAGAGGAGGCTGCCCAGGATGAGCCACGGTCCCATCATCCAACCGATATCCGTCACCCAATAGATCCGGGTGCCGGGCTTGACATCAAACAAGAAGTACATGTCCTGTGCCGCTTTGATTGGGAATCCGGTATGGACATGGACGGTCGCCTTGGGCTTGCCGGTGGTGCCCGACGTATAGATCAGCATAAAGGGCGCCTCACTCTCGACAATTTCTGCGTGGCCCGCGTTCGGATCGACGTCTGCCATCACCTCGTGGAGCCAGTGGTCGCGATTCGGGTGCCAGGGGACCCCCTGGCCGGTCCGTTGGACGACGAAGACCGTTTCGACGGAGTCAACCTGTTCCAAGGCCTCATCGAGGACCGGCTTCATGGGCACGGCCTTGCCCCGTCGCATCAGGCCGTCGGCGGTAATCACGGCTTTGGCTTCGGCGTCCCGGAGCCGGGTCGCGACCGCGCCGGAGCCGAAGCCCGAGAACAGGGGCACAGCGATTGCACCCAACCGCGCGACCGCCAGGAGTGCAATGGCGGTCTCCGGAATCAAGGGCAGGTGGATGCCCACTCGATCGCCGGGTCGGATCCCTCCCTGACGCAGGGCTGCCGTAAGACGCCGGACCTCCGTCAGGAGTTCGGCATAGGTATAGGTTCGGACCTTCCCCTCCTCACTCTCATAGAGCAAAGCGAGGGTGTCCCCCTTGCCCATGGTGAGCCATCGGTCCAGGGCGGCATCGGTCAGGTTCGTCCGAGCCCCGACGAACCATCGGGTCCAGGGCTTGCCCTCGGTGTCGTCCAAGATCCTGGTGGGCGGGGTATGCCACTTCCAGCCGATGACCTCCAGAAAGGCCTGCCAGAACCATTCCGGGTCTTCAATGGACAGTCGATGAAGTTCGCGCTCAGATGCGAGGTGATGGATCCGGAGGAAGGCTCGGACGTTCGCCTCCTGCAGATAGGATTCCGAAGGGACCCACGCAAACGTTGACTCTTTCATGGTTAATTTTTAAAGGATGCCCAAAAGGCCGTCAATGGAATCCAAAAGGGGCTTGCAGCGGGGAGCGGATAAGGACCGCGGGTACACAACCTACTGAGTGGTATCTTGATTCACATTGCTTCGGGTTGTGCAGGGCCTTGTGGGTCGGTGGGAGGGATCTCTGCCAACGCGTTGGATTGCATTGGGGAAGAGGTCGGCCTAAAATCGGGAAGATATGCGTGTGGGGTTTGTGGTAGACCAGGCGATTGATGTTCGGCCCGAGGTGGTCGAAGGTGTCCCGTTCTGGATCATTCCGGGGACCATTCGGTTGGATGGCGAGGACTGGAGTGGGCGGGCGTATGACGAGATTCTGGCGGCCCTGGAAGCCGGTCATGGCCCGGCCACGGTCGGGATCGCGCCCCCGGCCCGGTTCCTCCGGGTCTACCAGGAAGCGCTCCAGCAGGTCGATGTGGTCTTTTCCGTTCACACGGCCTCGGTCCTCACCACCATGATCAACTCGGCCCGGATGGCCGTACGGTTGATCGGAGCGGGGGACCGGATCCGGGTGATCGATACGGGGACCGCGACGGTCGCGGCAGGGTTAGCCGTGGAGGCCGGGATCGCCCGGGCTCGTTCGGGAGCCGACCCGGACGAAATCGAGCGAGTCATCACCGAGACGTCGCGACGGTGTGGCCTCCTCTTCTATGTCGCTTCCCTGAGCAATTTGATCCGGATCCGCCCCATCGAGGGCCTAAAACGGCTCCTCAAAGGGCAGGTCTCCCTTCGCTCGGTTTTCCGGGTCCTGGGGAACCAGCATCCCGGCGGGGTCTTAACCCTCAAAGACGGCAAAATTCTGCTGATCCACCGCGTACCCGACCCGGCGGAGGCCCTCCGGCTTCTGCTCCAGACCCTCCAGGAGGAGACCGGAGGGGGATCTTATCAGGCGGTCGTGGGTTACACAGGAGACCCCACCTGGGCCGAGCAACTGAAGCGAGCCATCGAGGCGCAGACCCGTACGTCCGTCCCCGTGGTCCGGATGTCACCTCTCATTCTGGCGGCCGTCGGGCCGGGCCTCTTTGGGGTTGGATTCCGGACGGAGGGCCCCGCATGAAAATCCATGGCCTCCTGTTTCGGAAGATCTTGCAGGCGGGCTATGAAGCCCTGGTTCGGATGGAATCGGAGGTCAATGCGATCAACGTCTTTCCGGTGGCCGACCGGGACACGGGGAGCAACCTGGTCCAGACCTTAGGGCCTGCGGTCCAGGCCTTACCCGAGACCCCGCATCTGGGCAATCTTCTGGTGGCCTTAGAGGATCCCTTATTAGAGTCAGCCCAGGGCAACGCCGGCCTGATCTTTGCGGACTATCTCCTGGGAGCCGCCCAGGACCTGGCCGGCGAGACGGCCGTGTCCGCCTCGCGATTTGCGGAGACCCTGCGGAAGTGTGCGGCCCAGGCCCGGACCGCCGTCGCAGAACCCAAAGAAGGGACCATCCTGACGACGATGTCTGCGTTTGCCGAAGGCTTTGCACAAGAGGTCCGAGAGGGTGGCGATGTCCCGGACGCCTGGGTCCGGGGCCTGGAACAGGCCAAACAGGCTCTGGCCGAGACCCAGGAAGTCCTGCCGGTTTTAAAAGAAGCCGGGGTGGTCGATGCCGGGGCCTTAGGGTTCGTGACCTGGCTCGAAGGCGGGCTCCACGCCCTGCTGGAGGCCAGCCCGAAGGTGGAGGTCCAGGCCCTGCTCCTGAACGCTACCGGGACTTCAGAAATTCAACACCTCTTACAGCAGTGGGGGACTTCGGTGGTCGTCATCTCGGTGGACACGCGGACCCGGATCCATGTGCACACCGCGGTACCCCGGGCCGTACTGCGACACCTGGTCCGGCATGGCATCTTAGACCGATACGAGATCACCCCGCTCCCCTCTGACCAGAGTTCTTCGGCCTGATCCTCTCCCGGTTAGCGTGTCACGGACAATGTAAACCGGTGGACACCGCCCAGGATGCCCAGATCCTGATACGCGTAATCGAGCCCAATCTGGTATCGAGGTTTCTGGGTGGCAAACCCGAAGCCAAAGGTGAGACCCCCCACATCCGACCGGAACTGGTAGCCCCACCGCAAGGCCAATGGGCCGAGGGGGTATTCCAGGCCCAGGTGGACCTGTTCCTCGTGGTCCGAGGGATGGACCCCGTCGATGGCGACGAGGAAAGGAACCCCCTGAAAGGGGTACCACGCGATCCCCACTCGGAACTGAGTAGGTAAGGCCCAATCGCTTGTAACCAGCCGAGCACTGGCTTCTGGATTGCCACCATAATCAGGGTTCGGGTCGACTTGAATCTTGAGGTTTTCCCCATCTATGCGCATCCGTTCCCCGAAGTTGTAGAACCCCATCGCGAGGACCAGGCCGTGCCAGCCGGCGTCGAAGCGGAGGCCGAAGTCCAAGGCCAGACCCATAGCGGACGAGTGGTCAATCCCCTCCTGGATCACCTTCACGGCTCCGCCAACGGAAAGTCGGGTATAGACACGCTGGGAGGCGAACAGGGAGACTGCGGTCCCGGTATACGAAAAGGTGCGGCCCGTCCCTTCCGGATGTTCCAGGGTGGTGACCTCCATGGGGCCAGAGTTTACGGCCATCACGCCGACGCCAACGACCGCGTAACGACTCACCGGCATCATGGCGGAAGCGGCCAGGAGTCGGATCCCGGCGAACCACTGGGTATAGCCCATTTTGGCGGCACTTTTCGGATTCCAAGCCGAGCCGGCCGGGTTCCAATAAAAGGACTCCGGTCCGGTGGCGACCGCGACATACGCGTTGCCCATGGCCATCGCCCGGGCGTCGGTCCCCAGTTTCAGGAACGTCGCGACCGTGGTGCCCACCTTGGTAAAGGCCCATGCCGAACCCATGGGCCCCCATAGAATCCACAGGATGCCAAGGATTGAGAGCCGTTTCATGGCTTCACCGAATGATCGCAAATTTGCCGGTATAGGTCGAGCCGTCCGGGGCCTCGACCACATAGACATACAGCCCATACGCCACCTGTAGCCCGTGTTTGTTCCGCAGGTCCCAGTACTCGTAACTCAAGCCGTTCGTGTGGTGGAGGGTCACAATGTGCTCGCCCGCCAGGTTGTAAATCCGGATTGTGCACCGGGTCGGGAGGTGGGTAAACATCAGGACGGTCTCGCCCTCCCGTTTCTCCATGCCGGAGACGACCACCAGGGGGTTCGGGACGACCTTGATCTGGCTCAAATCCCAGCCCTGGGTCTCTGTGGGGGGCTGGGTTGCGAACTCATAGACCACCTCCGGCGAGAGGGGGCGATTCAAGACCACCTGGATGATATCGCCCTCTGAGGGCGGGATCGCGTCTTCAGGTCCGTTCTCCGTCCGGATGAAGACCACGGTGGAATCCAGGGTGTCCGAGCCGGTGATTTCGTACTTGACCAGCCCAATCTGGTCGGACATGGTAAACCGGTAATTGTCGCTCGGGGTCCAGGCAGCACCGCCCGGGACCCAATCCCAGCCGGGTGGGGAGAGCCCGGCCGGAGGAGAGCCCGGGAACAGGAACCGGAACTCCATCAGGTACACCCGATCGACCGGGATGGTATCCCCGGTCACAAAGTCCACGTAATAGGCCTGGAACGGCAACCGGAAGGTCGTGTCCACCGGCTCATAGGGGTAGTCCTCGGAAAAACTATGGGGTTTGACCGCCTGAGCCAGGACGGAATCGGTGTAATTGACCTGGATCAGGAATGTACCGGTCCCCCGATAGAACGTGGGCCCACGACCGGAGTCGGCCGTAAACCAGATGAAGGTGGACGGTGTCTCTTGGTACACGACCCATTGGGGTGGGGACGGCCCTTCCAGGACGTTCTGCAGGAAGAGACGAAGGCCATCGAAAATCGGTAAGCCGTAAAGGGGCAACGTATCCGGGATCGGCAAGGGACCCAGACGGAGCGAATCCAAGCGGTGGAGGGCCAAAACGGAAAACCGGAGGGTATCCTGCAGGGTATCGAAGACGACCTGGTAGGTATCGCCGGTCACGGCGGCCGGGTCCACGACCGAGACGGCGACTTTGGCCGTCGAGATGCCCTGGATCGGAGTGAGCAGGGTGTCGCCCAAGATCTGGCCGGGGTTCCAGTTGCGGGGAGGCGGGCCGGGGATGACGGAGTCGACATGCGGATCAGAGGGGACTCCAAAGGGGGATTCCATAGCCGGTAACAGATTCTCCGGATCGCCCTTGTCATAGGCGGTTACCATGTACCAGTAGGTCAAGCCATTCAAGACCGAGGAGTCAATGAAGGTATATTCCAGGCCCGTATCGTTGCCCCGGTCGAAATAGGGGTTTACCGGGTCGGGCCCGTAGATGTCATCTTTGAGATCAAAGATGGCAAGCGGCTTATAGCCAACGACGGCACCCGTCGCGTCCGTAATCGGGTCCCCCCAGGTCTGCCCAAAGTCCGAAGAACGGTAAATCCGATAGCCCTCAAAGTCGAATTCGCCGGTGAACGGGTCCGGGGTGGTCTCCGAGGGGCTTCGGCTCCAAACGATTTTGACATAGCCATCGCCGGGAAGGGTCACGATGTGCGGAGGAGGCGGGGCCTTCGGGCCTTGGAACTCGAACTGTTCCATCTTGAAGACCGTGGCAGCGTTCTCGAAGAGGTCTAAGGTATCGGTCCCGGCCAGATACGCGATGGCGAGTTCGACGGAGTCCCCCGGAGGCAGATCGAAGGGGCCTGTCGCGACCAAGGCGATGTAGCGTTCTGGCTCGTCCGGCGGTGTCCTATCGATCTGTGGGTTGATCCCACCGTGGAAGTAGAACTCCGGGTTGATGGCGGGACTTGTGGTGTCCGTGATGATGACCGGCCAGAGGGTGGAATCGGCCATCGGATCGACCGTGCGTTTATACCAGTGGAAGGTGGTGACCCCCAGGTTGTATGGCGTCCTCAGGATCGCAAGGCCCAAAGGGCCATTGGAGACCCATGGGTCCTGTGGGGTCCCATCGGCATCCACCCAATAGACAAAGTTGCGAGTAGTGTCTTCATCCCATGGATTGGCGTCTTTAAAGAAGATCAGGTCTTCAAAGTCAAAGTCGACGAGGTTATAGCCTTTGACGCCGAAGTAGAGGTCGTGGAGGGTATCTGCGGTGGTGTTGAAGAGGATCAAGCGGTAAATGAGGATATCTTCGGCATAGGTCCGGCCATAGGAATAGGCGAGTTGATGGATTTCGACGCCGATGGGGCCCAGGGGGTTGTTGCGGTCATTGTACACGGCATAAAGATCACGATCGGAGGTGAACTCACCGGGGACTTCCTGGCCAGTTTGGGGGTCGATTCGGTAAGGGCCCGGCCACTGGCCATTGGGCCAGGTCCGAGGGTCATCACTGGCAGCCAGGAAGGGCCAGCCGTCCGGGTTTGTGACGTTGCCAGAGTGAACCCGGACCGGACTCCAGTCGGAGGTGAATTCCGCCAGCCAGTTGTGGATCGTTGCCACGTTTCCATTTTGCGCAACGAAGACAAAATTTCCAAAAGAGTACTGGTGTTGGTCAGGCGCGTTGCGGGGCCAGTGCAGGGCGGGCATGAAGTCCATCGGGGTGGGCACGAGAACGCCCCAGTTCGTGGTTACGGCCGCAAGTTGGCCGACGTCCAGAATCCCGATCGCACCGTCTTCCAATTGTGTGGGGGACGCCGGGCGGGGCAACGTGCCCTGCAGGAGGCCTTCCCGGATCTGGTCTTCCGGGCTTGTGTTCACGATGAGACTCAAGATCAACAGATGCAGGATCATGGGAGCCACCTCATGCGAAGGCCGAGCCGGATCGTGCGGGGCGGGCCCAGATGACTGGGGTTTCGGGCATAATCTTCAGTTTCCATGTAAACACTCGTCCGACCAGGATTGAAGGGATCTCCGGTTGCAGGGTAGACCGATCGGACATTTTTGGCATCCAAGAGGTTCCGTATCTCCAGTAAGAGGTCGAAGTTTGTGTTCCCGAATTGCCAACTCTTGTTCAGGGTAAGGTCCAGGGTCTGGGTCCAGGGCATCCGAGCGGAGTTCTCTTCGGTCACGACACCCGGGGCAATAAAGGGTGTATAAGGTAGACCAGACGAGGCCTGAAAGGTTAGGCCCAGTCGAAGTCCCACACTGGGCCACTCCCGAATCAAGGTCCCTTGGATCAGGTGTCGCCGGTCAAAGTCTAAGTAAAACTCCTTCATCACTTCGACAAGCCCTGTGTACGCGTTATAAAAGCCCTGAATTGGCGATGAGCGGTTGCCACGTGCCACCTGATACGTGTATGAAAACGCGCCTTGGAGGTGTTGCGCCGTCCGGAATTTGATGCCAAGGTTGACCCCTAAGACTGAAGCGAAGTCCTGATTGTCGTACACATAGTACGTGTAAGGGTAGGCACGGACTTCCCGGGTGGTCAGGAGTCCGCGGATATCCCGGCCGTACAGGCTCAGGTTGACCCGGACGCCCGGGGCAGGGGCAAAGGAAACACCAGCCTCATAACTTACAGTCTGTTTTGGATCGAGATCTGGATTCCCCACAATACCGAGCTGGGTCGGAAGGCTGTCGGGGTTGAGGTAGGAGGGATGTCGGTAAAGGGCTTCAAACGAGGGAATCTGGAAAAAGTGTCCATAGGAAAAGAAAAAGACCAGCCATTCGGAGACCGGCATTGCAACTCCTAACCGAGGGGAAAGTTGTTTTTTGGGCTTGACTCGGATGAGTGGAGAATATGGATCCCGAATGTTTTGCCACATCTTGGCTTGTGCGTTAAAGTAGTCATACCGCAGTCCGACATTTAAGATCAGATTATCGAGCTCGAGTTTGTCTTGAATATATACTGAGGCTTGATACGGCGACCGCTGGAAGGATTCCACTTGAGGGTCTCCAATGAAACCATACACATACAGGCGCTCCCGTTCATACTTCCGCAGATGGTGAAACGTAGCCAGTCCGCCGATCTTGATCTCCTGCCGACCGCGTTGATACACCACGTCCATCCGGAGATTTTCACTTCTCCACAGCGAACGACGATACAAGGGATAATCCCCGGCAATGTAAAACTCGTTGAGATCGTCCCGAATGGGATCTTCGTACTCGTCCGGCGTTTTGTGATCGACCTGGGTCGTTTCGGCCTGGGTTTGATGGCCTAGGATGATGCGGTAGTAGAGACGAGGGGTGAGCATGTGCCGGAAGGAGAGTTGGGCACGAAGGAATCGGGAACGCGTGACCGGATAGCCCTCAGGATGGTACTTCCAAGCGTGATTGTAAGACTGCGACGCCTCCCGACCGGTCTCCAGAACGGCGTTTACAACATAGGAGGGCTGCGTATAGGTCAGTTTTGTCAAGAGTCCCAGATTCCGACGATAGCCAAAGGGGAGATAAGACGGGGTGTTTTGAACAGTGCCGGAGATGAAAAGACGGAGCCGCTGGCCCAAGAGGGAACCGCTGAGCCAGAGCCGTGCTTGTCCCGGAGTGCCGACATCGGGGAGGCGGTACAAGGAAGTGCCGGTCAGGGTATCGCGGTGGACATCGGTGCCCGGGCCATACCAGTCCGGGGCTTGATAAAGAGAGGTTCGTTTCAAAGCCCAGACCCCTTGAGGGTCGCGGTACACGTATGCCTGCGGGCCCCAGAGTTCCAGTTCGCCCTGCCATCGGTCGGTCCCTTCGCGAGTGACGACGTTGATAACCCCGGCCAAGGCGTTGCCGTATTCGGCGGAGAAGGTCCCGGCGAGCAAGGTCAGTTCCTGGATATAGGAGCGGTCGAGCAGAGAGAGGGTCTTGCCAGTAAGGGGATTGGTGACCGGGAGCCCGTCTACGTAATAGGTAATTTCATCGGACCGGCCCCCGCGGATATGGAGTTCACCGCCCGGCCCTTCGGTGACACCGGCCTGGAGGCGAAGGGCCTCCTCCCCGGAGCCGATAGGGAGATCCGACATCTCTTGGCCTTTGACGATCTCGGCGCGCCAGGTGATATCTTTCTGGACCGCCTGTTCCGGCGGCCGGACGATGATGGGTTGGACCTCGATGGGGGCCTGCTTCAGAGTAACGTTGAGGAAGGTGGTCCGGTCGGCCTGGATCTCGATCCCCGGGAACCGCTGGTCCTGGTAGCCCACAAAACTGACATGGACGGTATAGACGCCGGGCGGGATATTCAGGATCACGTAGTCGCCCTCGGCATCTGTTGCGGCGCCCAGATGGGTCCCTTCCAGGTACACGTTCGCGCCGGGCAATGGGTTGCCGGCCTCATCCCGGACGGTCCCCACAAGTTTCCCATAGACATCCGCCCACCCGGGACGACTGCTCAACACCAGCCCGAGGAGTATCCAAAGCCCAAAAAATCTCTTCATGGTCGAAAGGGACCGGTTTTAGTCCACCTCTTCGTCCAGATCTTCCTCGTCTTCTTCCTGTTCCTCTTCAGACTCTGCTTCGTCTAACTCTTCTTCATCTTCCAGATCCTCTTCTTCAGCCCCTTCCCGTTGCCGTTGTTGAAGCCACAGGGCGACGAGGATCACGAGGAGGACCACCCCTCCAATAATCACCCATTGCCGTACCGTGTTTGCCAGTGTGCTGGGAAGGCCGATCACCATGGAGAAACTCGTGAGGTTTCCGCCATGGTAATGTTGGAACGGACGACCTCCGAGGTTACGTTGGCCGATGGCAGAGAGATCGGTCTTCTTGATGCTCAGTAATGGAGAGACAAAGACATCCACGATCGGCATCGGGATGGGGAAGCCGCGTTGGAGGGCAACGGTCCCGCCGTCCATCGGCAAACGGTAGCCATAGGCCAAGACCTGTGGGCCGGGATAGACCGGACCCATGTAGAACACCGTGTCCCGGACGACGGTCCACTGCCCCGGGTCTTGCGGCATCAGGGGTTGGAACGTGGGGGCGGCACCAGCGGGTAGCGGAAAGTAAAAGGCGGAGCCCCCGGTGTATACCAGATTGGTGTCTAACGAGAAAGACGTGATCTCCGTCACGGTGACCGAATCTTCCTTGTCTGCCGTCAAAATCATATGAAACCGCTGGACCGTCAGGGCACTGAGATCCGTGGTGGGCTCATAAACCGTGATGGTCAGATTGGTCACCCTGGGGACCGTATCCATGGCACTGGTAAAGGGAATGTCTTTGTACCGATATAGGGCCGTAAAGATCAAACTGGTATCGGGGACCTGAAAGACGACTTTACCTTTCCGGAGACGGAGACTGTCCTGGAATCCAATTGCGCCGTTAGGGGAAAACCCAAAAAGGTGGACATAGCCACCCTGCACGACTTGCTGAGGTTGCGTCCCGTTGACCACCTGGACCTCGAGGGTCGCAGCCAACAGGATACTGCTGAGTAAGAGTGACATCAAAACAGTACCTCCTTTCTTGGGGATGGGTTCTCTCTATTTTAAGGCTGGTTCGGACCGGAGGGCGGAGGCAAGGCTGGACCCTTAAAAAATAAACATCCCTCTCCCCCACCAAGGGAAAAGGTATCTCCCCCTCCTACGCCGTTACGGCCAAAAGGTTACTTTTGGAAATAGGCGGCGTTCTTTTCGATATACGACTTCCACTCCTCGGGGACTGCGTCCTCCGGGAAGATCGCCTGGACAGGGCAGACGCTTTCGCAGGCTCCGCAGTCGATGCACTCATCCGGATTGATGTAGAGTTGGGGCTCGTTTTCAAAATCCGGCTCACCCTGATGCGGGTGGATGCAGTCCACCGGGCAAACTTCGACGCACGCCTGGTCCTTCACGTTGATACAAGGTTCGGCAATCACATAGGCCATGTTCATCTCCTCCTTTTGTTGTGCACTCAAAATCTTACGGGTCTGTGGATTTCATTGCAACTCCAAGGATCCCGCTCCCCCACCCCCTCCTGGCAGACTTTATGCCAAAATTACGGATAGATGCCGCGGATTTCGGTGGCCTTGGCGACCCGATCGATGGCCAGGATATAGGCGGCGATCCGCGGGTTCACCTTCAGGGCGTCCACCTTCTCAAAGACCGCATGGAATGCGCGGGTCATGATTCGCTCGAGTTCCTGATTGACGCGATCTTCGTCCCAGAAGAAGGAGTAAATGTCCTGGACCCACTCAAAGTAAGACACGGTCACACCGCCGGCGTTGGCCAGGATATCCGGGAGAATCAGCACGCCTTTGTCCCACAGGATTTTGTCCGCTTCGGGGGTCGTCGGACCGTTGGCAAGTTCCAGGATGATCTTGGTCTTGATGCGGTCGGCGTTCTCCTGCGTGATCTGGTTCTCGAGCGCCGCGGGGACCAGGATATCGCATTCCAGTTCCAAGAGTTCTGGATTGGAGATGCGGTCGGCGTCCTTGTAATTGATGACCGAACCTGTCTCCTGTTTTACCTTCACCACCTCGTCAATGTTCAGGCCGTTGGGGTTGTAGATACCGCCCTTAGAATCCGAGACTGCGATGACTTTAGCGCCGTCTTCGACCATGAACTTGGCGGAGTACATCCCGGCATTGCCAAAGCCTTGGACCACGACTTTCGCTCCGTCCAGGTTGATCCCGACACGTTTGACGGCCTCCCGGACGACATACTGGCCACCGAGGGATGTGGCGACATTCCGGCCCTTGGAGCCACCGATCTCCAGGGGCTTCCCGGTCACCACGCCCGGCACCGAGTAGCCCTTGTGCATGGAGATCGTGTCCATGATCCAGGCCATGACCTGAGGATTCGTGTTCACGTCCGGAGCCGGGATATCGCGTTCCGGGCCAATCATGATGGAAATCTCGGTGGCGAACCGCCGGGTGAGGTTCTCGAGTTCCGTTTGAGACATCTCTTTCGGGTTGCAGCGGACCCCGCCTTTGGCCCCGCCATAGGGGATGCCGACCACGGCGGTCTTCCAGGTCATCCACATGGCGAGGGCCTTCACCTCATCCAGGGTCACATCCGGCGCGTACCGGATCCCACCCTTGGCCGGACCCCGGGCCAGGTTATGCTGAACCCGGTGGCCGGTGAAGACCTTGATCGTGCCATCGTCCATTTTCACGGGAAAATGGACGGTTAACTCCCGCTTGGGTTCCCTCAAAACTTGACGGAGATTGGGATCTAAGCCCATGACCTCGGCGGCCTCATCAAACTGCTTCTGGGCCACCTCCCAAGGATTGATTTTGGACGTCATGCTTGGACCTCCTTCTTTTTGGATGGTAAGCCTCGATGGAAGAGAAAAGGATCGAGAAGGGCTCCTTGAAATGAATCCCCTGGGGACCGATTCCCGTCCCCCCAAAGATCAGAAACTGAATCTTGGGTATTCATCGTAGACCAAAATTATAAAGGGCTTATAAGCGGCTCAAAACCCATGCACCGACGAGCATCAGGCTGGCTCCGGTGAGCCTTCTCCGGAGGGCCCGCTCTCGAAACATCCAGGCGCCCAGCAGGACCCCAAAGACCCCGGACGTCCGTTTCAGGGCAATCATGTAAGCCACAATCGCCTGCGAGATGGCGATCATATGAAAAAGGGCGGAAAGGGCAGTACTGATGCCGGCCAGGACCAAATAGCGTCCAGGCCGGCCTCGATGACGGTCCCGGAGCCCCAACGGCGCGGTGGCCAGGGCCATCATCCCCATGTAGTGGACCGTGAAGTAGGCAGGGGATGTCTCCCGGATCAATTGCTTGCCGAAGATGGACGTAAAGGCATAGATCAGGGCCACCAGGACCATCAACGGTGGGCCCTTCTCGCGGAAGAAAGCCCGGAGCCATGCGATTGGATGGGGTCGTTCACTCTGGAGTACGAAGGCACCGAGGACCACCAGGAGGATGCCGAGGAAGCCCAGGGCGTTTACCCGCTCCTGGAGGAGCATCCGGCCGGTCACGGTCAAAAAGACCGGGGTCAGGGCCAGATAGGGCAAGGTTAGCGAGAGGGGGGAGATGCGGATGGCCGTCAAATAAAGGATGATTGCGACTGTCTCGAGGGGGATCCAGAGGAGATGGAGCCGAAGGAATTCGGGCGTCCACCGAGGGATTCCCGTCCAGAAAAGGATGGGGAAGACCACGGGTGCCCCGATCAGAAAGCGGAGCCAGAGGACCTGAAGGACCCCGGTGCCCTCTTCTTGCATGCTCTTTTTGGCCAGGGCATCGGAAAGGGCCCAGAAGAAGGCCGAGAGCAGTGCCGAAAGGACCCAGGGCTTCATGGGACCTCGATTATAGGGCCCAGAGCCGACCCATGCGGACCCGCGGATGCCGTATACTTCCGGGCATGGAGCGGTATTCGGATTTTCGAAGTGATACAGTAACCCGGCCAACGGAGGCAATGCGGCAGGCCATGGCCGCCGCAGAGGTCGGTGATGACGTTCTGGGAGACGATCCGACGGTCCAGCGGTTGGAGGCCCGGGCAGCCGAGATGCTGGGCAAAGACGCCGCCCTCTACGTCCCTTCCGGGACCATGGGGAATGCCATCGCCGTGAAGGTCTGGACTCAGGAAGGCGATGAGGTGATCGTAGAAGAACGGAGCCACATTTATAACTTGGAGGTGGCGCATTTGAGCATGATCTCTCGGGTATTGCCACGGCCGGTGCCGTCCCAACGGGGTGCGATGGACCCGGAACGGGTCGAACGAGCGATCCGAAAGCGGGGCTTACACATCCCAGGGACATCCCTGATCTGCCTGGAGAACACCCATAACTACTGGGGCGGGGCCGTGGTCCCCTTAGAGAACTTCCGGGCCATCCGGGAGGTTGCCGATCGTCACGGCCTGAAAGTCCACCTCGACGGGGCCCGAATTTTCAATGCACAGGTTGCCTCCGGGGTGCCCGCCCGGGAATTCGCCCGTTATGTGGACTCCGTGATGTTTTGTTTTTCCAAGGGGCTGGGGGCGCCCATCGGCTCGATTCTCGTCGGACCCAAGGATTTCATTGAAGAGGCCCGGCGGGTCCGGAAACTTCTGGGGGGCGGGATGCGACAGGTCGGCGTGATCGCAGCCGCAGCCCTGGTCGCCCTGGAGACCATGATCGACCGGCTGGCGGACGACCATCGACGCGCCAAACGGCTGGCCCAGGGCCTGGCCGAAATCCCCGGGATCGCACTCGACCCGGAGACGGTGGAAACGAACATCGTCTTTTTTGATATCGTGGCGCCCGGCTGGACCGCACCGGCCTTTGTAGAAGCGATGAAACAACACGGGGTCCTGTGTCTGGCGGCCGGCCCGCAGACCATCCGGATGGTCACCCACAAGGATGTGGATGACACCGACGTCGAACGGGCGATCGAGGCCGCGCAAAGGGTGTTGCGCCAGTCTCCTCCGGCTTGACAGAATCGCGGCCAGCAGGCTAAAATTGGGTCATGAAGTACAGGAAAGTCATTTATCCCCTAATTCTGGCCCTTTTTGCGCTCCAATACTGTATCTCCGTTCCCATCGACACAATCCCCCGATCTGCATCCAAGGGCGCCGGCCTGAGCCTCGGCTACGGCAGATGGGCTTATTCCCTCCACTATTCCACCTGTTACGGCGAAGTTGCGGAAGAACATCGCGTGGCGGCATACCAGATGGACGTGGCCTTTCGCCCCCGTTATGGCCTGGACTATCATGTCATCCTCACCCAGTTCAATGATGTAGGGCGAACCGTCTATCCGGATACCACGCCCTGGCAGAACAGCGGGATCTATACGGTGGCGGCAATCTCTGCAAGTCCCTATGTCGAACGTTCCCTGGCCGACCACACAAAGGTTTTTCTTCAGATACACTGGATGGTCGCATACTCCAAACTCTACATGGGCCCGGAGTTTGATGACGACGATGAGGGACAATGGGGATTCTTGATAGACCTGACAGGAGGGGTTACCTTCGGGAAGAACCCTCAATGGAGCCTCGGTTTTGGGGGACTGCGAATGGGGAACCTCTCGTTCTACTATCGTCTGCCACAGAACGAAAACTGGGTCTTGAGCGCCCACGCGGGGCTCACCCTTGCCCTGACCCCCTATGTGGCTCTGGGGATTGCCTTAACCCCTCGGGCCCACTAAGTTCCCTCCCCCACGTTCGCCCTCTTTTGGTCTCTCCATCACCATCCCAGGTCATGGAGGTTTATAATAACGGGGTTTTTGAGTTTCGATGGGCACCGTTTTAAAACCTAAAGGAGTGGTATCATGAGGCTTCTGCGGAGAGGAGTCCTCGGACTCCTATCGGTCCTGTGGGTGGCCCTGGCATGGGGCATCCCGATGCAGATCGAAACCAATGGTCTCCAGGTACGAATCCAGGCCGAAGTCATCTCCCATCTCGTGTCCCAGGTTCGCACCACGGAGAAGGGCGTCTTTGTCGAACTCCAGTTGGACGGGGCGGGTGTGACTTCAGAGGTTGGCAAACCCAAGTTGCCGGTCATCCGGGAGTTCCTGGAGGTCCCGGACGGCGCCGTGGTCCGGGCAGAGTACCGGGTTCTCCGGACAGAATCCCGGAACTCGGCGGCGGAGGGTCTCCGGGTTTTGCCGGTCCAACCCCCGATCCCCAAGGTTCCCAACCCGCGCGTCCCCTTTGCGTACGATGTCTCTGCCTATCAGAAGCCGGGGCCTTACCCGGGCCTTCGGGTCCGAACCCAGGAGGCCGGTATCCTGCGGGGCCACCGCCTGGTCCTGGTTGAGATCTATCCGGTCCAATACGATCCAGTCCAGGGTACGCTTTGGATGGACGACTTTGAGGTAACCCTGACCATTGAAGGGGGGAATCTCCCTGCCTATCTCCAGCGGATCCAGCGCTGGACCGACTATTACAGCAAAAAGGTCGTGGAGAAACTCACCCTTAACAGCAAAGCCCTGTTGGCTTCGATTCCGGCACAGGAAGTGGGCTACCTGATCATCGTGCCCGATGCGTATGCCGACGCGATCCAGCCGCTCGCGGATTGGCGAAGGGACATGGGCTTCTACACCTGGGTGGTCCCGAAATCCCAGGCCGGGAACTCTGCCCCTCAAATCCAGGCCTTCATCCAGAACGCCTATAACACCTGGCCTGTACCTCCGACCTTTGTGGTTCTCGTGGGGGATGTTGATCAGATGCCGTATTTCACGGGACAGGGCACAGGTTCACCCCCGACGGATCTCAACTATGGACTGGTGGATGGGACCGACTACTTCCCCGATCTCTTTGTCAGCCGTTTGAGTGTGGCCAGCAGTACACAATTGAGCCAGGTCGTCGATAAGATCCTGACCTATGAAACGACCGCCTGGTCCCAGGGGACCGAGTGGGCGCAAAAGGCCTATTTCATGGCCTCGGACGATCCCAGTTACCATCAGGTTGCGGAAGGAACGCACCTCTACTGTATGGCGATTGTCCGGAACTACGGCATGATCGCGGATTCCCTGTTTGAGTATTACGGTACCGGCACGCCGGTCTCGGTCGCATTGAACGAAGGTCGGTCCCTGGCGATCTACTCCGGGCATGGCTACGAGGGGGGCTGGGCAGGCCCCTCTTTTGACCAAGGGGATATCAACGCCCTCACCAACCTCGACCGGTACCCCATGGTGC
>WFXO01000047.1 GCA_015490555.1 Caldifarciminota bacterium
GGTGGGAATGGTGGTCCCCATGGTCGTGGGAGGCCCCTTCTTTCCCTCCATGTCCGGGCGGATGTCCATGCTCCCCATGTTGATCGTGGGGATGCTCTTCGTGCGCATGTTCGTGATCGGCATGGGCTTCGTGGGGCGGATGCCCCACGTGTCCACCATGAGTGTGTTCCTCATGGGTATGATGCTCGTGCTTCATGGCTGAAACTCCTTATGTTGTCCTTCTAATTACGACGATTCTGCTTCGTCGCTTTTATATGATGGCTCTATTCGTAGGAGCCGCTTCAGCGGCGATTGAATTTCCTCTGACGGTGCTTTAGCGGGTTTATTCACCCTCACCCCAGCCCTCTTCCTCAAGGGAGAGGGTGTTTTATCGCGGCTAAAGCCGCCCCTACGGGAATCGGGGTTGTTGCAGTTTTCATGGATTCCCTGGTACCGCGATCCAGAAGGGAATCTCTGCCGTGGGATATCGCCGAAGAATTCTGAGAGATGGGATCTCCACCTCGACAATTTCGTTTGTAAACGCGACCGCTACATAGGCACGGGTCCCGTCTGGAGAGGCGCGCACCCCATGCGGCCCCTTCCCCACGACTACCGTTTTCACCCGCTTTAGGGCTTTGAGGTCGATGAGATTCAGGGTGTCCGCCCCGATCCCAGTGACCAGGGCATAGCGACCGTCTGGTGTGACATCAATCCCATGATGGCCAGGACTCACAGGAATCCTTTGAATAATCTTCCACTTCGCCACATCAACCACCGCGACATCATTCCTCTGGCGGTTGGCAGTGAGAAGATACCGTCCGTCCGGAGTGAGGTCGAGATTGTGAGGAGACCCTTGTATTTCCAGACGCCGCTCGACTTTGAAACCTTGGAGGTCCACTTCCACCACCGCATTGTCTCCCTGGATCGTGACGAAGGCACGGCTTCCGTCCGGCGTAAACACAATGTTGTGGGGTTGAGAACCGACCGGGATGGTGCGAACCCCTTTCCAGGTCTGAAGGTCAATGACGCCCAGAGTTCCGTCTCCCTCTTCTGCGACCAGAGCGACCTTTCCATTTGGGGAGACCTTCACACCCTTGGGGGATTTCCCCACGGAAATCGTTCGGAGAAGAGTCCCGTCTTTGGTTGAAAACACATACACCTTGTTTTCCGCTGAACTCGTCGCCAGAACCGTTTGACCATCTGGTGTGACCGTGATATAGGTCATGTTTTTCCCCGCTTGCCAGGTCTCCGGAGTCCGTGTCTTCGCAAGCAATCCCACAGCACCCATACCCCGAAGGGTGTAGAAAATCGGGGGCACCGAAGGCGGTTTTTCGGTGGTCAGAGAGTATCCTGCATCTTTCCATTGCACGATCCCAAGTCCGTTGAAGACGAACCGGAACCCTTGCTTTTTCAAAAGGTTCTGGACGATCCCTGCCCGATGTCCGGTTCGACAGTAGACGACCACAGTGTCCTTTTGAGGGTTAACCGGGACCACAACATTGCCCATCTGGAAGTCCTGAAGAGGGAGGAGGGTATCCGTGCCCGGGATGAATCCTGCCCGGTACTCCGCAGGGGTTCGGACATCCACCAGGAGGAAATGTCGGGTGCCCTGCTCGCGGTCCTTGAGCCACTGCTGAAGTTCTGTGGGGTTGAGAGTCTGTCCATGGATCACCCCGACGAAAGGCAAAATTACAAATGCTAAAAGAAATTTCTGGTATCTCATGGCGCAAATCCGTGTTCTAAGTTGAGAATCGTTTCCCGGTCCGTGAAGTACGCATTGAACATGGTCTCGTATTCGAAGGAGAACAGCACCTTGATGGCCTGGGAGGTCCAGGAGTGAAGGACCCATTGGAAGGACTCGGAGACCGTTTCGGCCTCGTACTGGACGCCGACATCAATGCCTGCGCCGATCTGATAGAACAGACCCGCAATGATTTTTCTTTGCCAGGCGTCAATGTCAGGATACATCCGGTATGCACCGGTCAGGGTGGCAAAGAGTCTCGGCACCTGGTAGGGACTCTTTAAGAAACTCAAACTGGCCACGACACTGAGGCTTTTCTCGGTTGTATTTTGTGACAGTATAGCCGGTTGGATTGTCTGAGCACCGGGAGTGTACATCACCTGAAATCGGAGGCGCCAATTGGCAAGAGGGTTCTGAGTCAGATTTACATCCAGTCCCCCGGTCAGGGTTGGGCGCCAACTGGTAAGTTGTTCTTCTGGAGGATTGAGGTCCATGCGGATGCCGATTTTTCGGAACAAACCACTGAACCGCAGGGGCTCTGGTAACCGATAGGCAAACTCAACGGAAAACATCTGGACTCCACTGAGTTCGGGAGTAGGAGGCTGTTCAATGTAGGCTTTGACAAGAGACGCCACCTGAAAGGTCTCCATAAACCGAGCCTTATTCTGGAAGAAACTGACACGAACGACATTGCCATAAAGGTCAAATTCGGAAGCATCCCCACTGATATATGGGTTTCGGACGAAGGCGTAATCCAGGAGGTCATCGTCACGAAGGGTCGGAAATTCGATCAGGAAGTTTTGGAGTCGAGTGCGGCCGATGAGGAACTCCCAGGACCGGCCCCACCAGAAGAAATGAGCCTGGCTGAGGTATACCGGTCCCGCCGGACTTTCAGGGTCTGTTAGTGTGAACCCGAGAACCGTTCCTGCGACCTGATTTTTGTTGATGCCGTAAATCTTTTTGTCGAGTCTGAGAAGGATATGGGTGTCAGAAAAGTCATCAGTGGGACCAAAGGCACTGGTCCGAACCAGATCACCGTCTGCCGTAGTGAGGAATCCATAGTTCCAGGAGACCAGGCCGCGACCTCCGAGGGTTAAACGCGGCACCACTTCCTGGGCAAAGAGTGAGGTGCTGGAAGATCCCAGGATCCCACCCAACAGGAAAAGGAAAGTCAGAGTGATGGGTTGAAAGGTCTTTTTACGGAAAGAGAAGAACCGGGGTACGGTTTCCAGGTAGCGTCGATACGGTTCGCCGAAGCGTTGGAGGAGTGTTCGTTCTTCTAAAAATGGGGCAAACACGTACCACAGTGCATGCAGAATTCCCGTCAAAAGTGCCATCCCGGAGGCGGTCCAGAGACCATATCCCAGGAAGGTGGCGATGATTCCGACATACTGCGGATTTCGACAGCATCGGTAAGGTCCGACGACCCGGAACGTTCCCGGAAGCCCGGTAGATCGCCGGATCCCCAAGGCAGCCACACCCCAAAGACTGATCCCTAACCCAAGGATGACGAGGGGCAGTCCAAACTCCAAACGCACCACAGAGGGAAGTGCCAATCCGTTGGAGTCAAGTTGCCCCAGCAATCCAACTCCGAGATAGACGATGGGGAACAACCCCCAGTTGAACCAGAATTGCCACGACTTTCCAGAAGGAGGCGGCCAGATTTGGAGTGCTGGGACTTTCCAGGTTGCCCAGAGCCCGATCAAAAGGGCAACCTCCGCCAGAAGGGTGATCAAGAGAATCGTCGTTTTAAGTTCCATGTTGACCTCCTTTACTGATCCAGGCTGACCATGGGTTTGAACCCTTCTCGTTCTGCCATTTCTTCATAGACCAAGAGCGTCAGCATTCCGCCCGGATAGATGCCGTTATTGGTCACCCGTGTGGTGATATGGTCGTGGAAGGTCCAATAGCCGGGGTTATAGCCTTCAATGATGATGTCCTTCGTTTGACCAGGTGCGATGTCTAAGGTGTTCATCTTGATGGGTTGCAGGAGTGGGTTTCCGTCCTGGGCGACCCACCAGAACTGATGTCCATGGAGGTGCAGGGAATGGATCAACTCGCCTGCGTTGATCAGGCGAACGCGGATCGTTTCCCCCTGTCGGATCAGGATGGGGTCTGTCAAAGGATAGGCTTTCCCATTGATCGCAAAGAAATTCGGCGTCAGGTCTGCACCCTCACGGAACTGGTTGCGTTCCGAAAGATACGGAGGCATCCATCCTTCTTCTACGGCTTTCAGGAATTCCTGGACATTTTTAAACACTGCGATGGTTTTCGCATCCAGTTTCTTGTGTTTCATGAGCCATAGACGTTGTTTCATTCGTTCCAGCATCTTGTTGAACTCGTCTTTCAGGAAGAAGGTGTCAAAGGTTTGCAGGACCAGGGTGTAATCGCGCGAATACTGGAAGGTTTTGAGGATGGGATCGTCGTCCGACTCGATGATGATGGCCCCATGCATGGAATGCCCTAAGTGGAAAGGAGTCGCGTAGTGGCAGTGATACCACCGGGTCCCTGCGGGATAGGCCTGGAACTTGTACAGGAAGGACTTCCCGGGCATGACCGGACGTTGGGTAATCCACGGAACGCCATCGTGTTCATAGTACACATCTACCCCATGCCAGTGGATCGTGTGGAGCAATTCGGTCTTGTTCGTGAACTTCACTTTGACCCATTCGCCTTCCTTGACCCGGATCTCCGGCCCTGGGACCTGGCCGTTAAACGCCAGAAGGTGGAGTTTGACACCGGGCAAGATCTCATGCAAGGTCGTCTGGACATCAATTTGGAATTCGCGATAGGAGATCTGGTCGTCTTGAGAGGGTTTGGGAACTATGAATTTCTCTCTCCATTTCAGGGAACTGAGAGAAGGCCCTTGATCCGCACGCAGGGGTGCGGTTTTCCCCCAAAAAAGGGCCCCTGCAGTCCCTGCGGTGGCGACCTTCAGAAAAGCCCGCCGACCGCGGTCCACAGGGGCTTGTGCTTTCTCAGAACCTCGGGATTTCCGTTCCATGGGTCACACTTCTGTTTAGAGGATCTTTGACTCGAAGGGAATCGCGTGGCTGACCGTAAACGCAGCCGGACATTTCTCATTGGCCAGTTGACGGATTTCTTCCAGAACCTCGCGGGGCGCATCGCTCTCGATCTCCAGTTCGACCCAGACCCGCTCGATGATCGGCCCCTCTTCCACCTCAAAAATGGCTTTCATGTTGGCCTCTGAGGCGCCCCGGATCTTAAGTTTTTTGATCTCGACTCCCTTCTGGGTTGCGATAGTGACGAAGGTCGTAGCGTAGCAGGAGATCATTGCGAATACACAGTATTGAACGGGGTTAGGAGCGCGCCCCTGTCCGCCGCTCGGTGGGGGCTGGTCTGTGACAAGGGTCAGCGTCCCTGCGGGGAACTCTAAGGTCCCACGAAATTGTCCATCCTCGCCTTCGAGGAGCCACTCGCCCTCGACGAGGAAGGGCTTTTTCTCGGGAAACTCGCCTTTTTTGATTTTTTCTTGAGTTTCCCGAATTGCATCTAAGTTCATGTTGTTCTTCATAGTCAAAACCTCCAGGTTTATTTGCTAAGGTACTTAATCAGGGCAACGATGCCCAGGACAACCAGGACCACCACAAGGATCCAGAAGAAGGACATCCACCAGCCGTGCATGCCCCAGCCTCCCATGTTCCAATTTCCCATCATGTTTATTTACCTCCGTTAAGTGTTGTTTACGAACCTATTGTATGGGCTAACTGCCCACCAAAGAAGCCGGTCAAAGAAACCAGGAGGGCGATGCCAAGCCCGACAAGCCACGCCCAGTTTCGCGTAGGTTTCCACCGCATGAGGATGAGCCACACAAAAAAGCCTATCGCGGTTGCCCACCCAAAGCGTTCATGGGTAAGCATCAGGGACTCCTGTTCCGTGCCCACGAAGGCGGATTTTTGGAGTTCTCCAAGGATCAGCGCAACGACCGAGGCAAGGAAACCAAAGAGGACGAGAACTTCGGCGGAGATTTGGAAATCTGGCCAGCGCAGAGCAAGAACGAAAAGGAGAAAAGCGAAGAGCCCTAAGGCAATCGGGAAATGTACGACCTTGTTGTGGGGATGAGAAAGCAAGGTCTCCCAGAGAGTCGGAGATTCGCTTGGGGAAGATGATTCAGCTGTCGGGGATACTTCCGAAGTTTGGGGGGTCGAAGAAGGCACTTCGTGCTCCTCATGTGCCCAAATCGCGGTAGAGGTGCCAAGAAAAATCGTGAGCAGAAGGACCCACTTCATGATGTCCCTCCTTTGTTGGGTTTTGCAATGATCAACCGAACGACACCATCGGATGTGAGGGGGATGACTCGATGAATGGACATCCCTGCAAGTTCCACATTCTGGTCGGTCCGGCGGTTGATGTGGTCTCCGATGGCCTTATAGACCCAGGGATCCAATCGGTCAAAGAAGCGGGCTTTTCTCGGGGTCATCGGGATCATGTGTTCGAGAAAATAGGCAGTTCCTTCGGGTTTCAGGACCCTCCGGATTTCTCGAAATCCCTGGATGGGGTTTGGGACGTTACAGAAGACGAAGGTTGCGATGACCGTATCAAAGGATTTGTCTGCGAAGGGGAGTGCCTCCACATCCGCAAGCACCAGTTGGACGGGAGTGGTGGCGTTGGAGAGTTTTTTTCGTGCACGAGCAAGCATGGATGGGTTGATGTCCACGGCCCATATTTCCGTATTTGGAGGGTAAAAAGGGAAGTTTTTTCCGGTCCCGACCCCGATCTCCAGAAGCCGTCCCGTTGGACGTCCCACGAATCGCCACAGGGCTTTCCGCCATTTGGACATGAGCCATCGTTCCGGAAGATAGAGGAGGAAATCGTACCATCTTCCTCCCCAATCCATGGGGGAAGACAGCGGTGTTTGCGTGCCACTTTTTCCAGTCTTTGATTTACTAAGCATGATAGTATCATAATCCCTCTCGAGTGGTCTGTCAAGGGAGGTTCCATTTAAGAGGATTATAGGCACGGGGCGATACGAAATTGGGAGGAAAGGAGCCCCTCAGGCGAGGGGCTCCTCTAACTCGAGATATCCATCCTTATTGACAAACACGCGATATCGAGGAAGTGGGCGGGGAGGCGGACCTGCGATGTTGATCCCGTTGGCATCGAAACGTCCGGCATGACACGGACAGAAAAACTCACTCCGCTGAGGCACCCATCGGACCAAGCACCCCAGGTGTGTACAGACGGCAGAGAAGGCTCGAAGTTCGCCCCCATATCGGATCACGATGGTGGGTTCCCCGTTGATCCCGATACCGATCACAGAGGGTTCGGATTGAAGCCGGTCTGCAGGAATCGGCTCCCCCTCTCCCGTTCTCAGAATGTTCCCACCACCCAACTCTGTTTTGGGCCGAAAGTATCCAATCAGGGTTCCCAGAAAGCCCAGCCCAATGAGCGTGGAAAACAGCCCGAGGACTTTTTGAAGGAACCTTCGCCGGTTCGTAGTCTCACCTCCTTTGGATGAGATTCGTTCAAAAGGCGTAATGAACGCCGACAATCCCCCGGCTGTCCGCCGGTGTTATCAAATCTCGCAGGTATTCCAACACGAGTTTGGCGTTCATGGCCAGATAGTACTGAGCAAAGAGATCAAGCCAGATTCCATGATCCGGGAGGACTCCCCCTTGGGCCTCGTGGAGTAAGTTGGGTTCTGACGATCCAGCCTCTTCCGAGAGATTCTGGAACGTCTCCCCCCGGACCCCTAAAACGATATCGGGCCGAACGTGGAGGTCCAGTTGAAGGAACCCCGCCCAGAAGGTTCCGGGATCTCCATCCCCGTGGGGGTTCGTGTCTTTGCCGTACTGTGCCATTCCGTAAAGTTCAGCGAAAGCCGAAAGGAGCCAATCGAAATCCATCCCCACTCTGGAATACCGATCAGTGAATTCCATAGTATCCCCAAGCGTGGCAGATCCGTACTGGAAAAACACACCGATGTCAGAAGTCAGGGTGGATCGAGAAAGACGGCTGAAAACGGCGCGGTAGCCTTCTTGCTGGTAGTACACGGTAGCCCACCGGAGTCCATCTACAGGGGCCCAGGTAAGTTCCACACCCCGTTTAGAATTGGCTAAAAGGTCGGGGTTTTCCCCCAAGGTCGCGGTGTACGACAGATACCCGAAGTGGGTCAGGATGGTTTTGCCGGGCGAATTCGCGAGGGGTAACTCGAATTGTCCGATCCGGAGTTCCACGGGGAGACGGGGAACCAACCATTGGATCCACGCCTCATGGAGTTCACCGGGAAGGTCGTCCATAACCAAATGGTGATGGAGATACATCACCAGGTTCGGGGCGATAGGTCCCCCTGCGAAGATCTGGACGGCATTGACCGCAAAGTCACCGTCTTTAGGGTTGTTTTTCTGAAAGGAGTATCCCATGATGCCCTGGAAGGCAATGGGATAGAAGTTCTGCCATGCCCAGGGCCCGGCCGTGGCTTGAGGCCCAACCAAAGAGTACCCTTTGGCTTTAAAAGACTTGCCAAAGGAATTGAGCCGTGGATACGAGGAATGACAGGTTACACAACTCAGGTTGTTTTGACGAGCAAAAGCCGGGAGGCTAAAACCGGTCTGAGGACTTCCCATGAAGAAAAGGAGCCCCAGACCGATCCCCGCCAGCAAACGCGGGAATCGAACACAACGCAATGCGTCACCTGTCTTTGTCATCCATTTTCCCCCGACTTCGATGGGGTGGTGTCTGAAGGTGCGGGATTCGTAGGGATCTCGGGGAATCCTGCTCGGAGATACAGGATGATCTGCCAGATCTGTTCTTCACTGAGGGCTGCGCCCCAGGCCGGCATGGCGGTCCCGAAGGGTTGCCCCCCTTCTTTGATACGCCAGAAGAGGTAGCCATCCGTGGTCATGGGCATCGGCACCGTAAGTGCTAAAGGAGCCGGGGGAGGATTCAAGGTCTTACCGCCTGGCCCGTCGCCACGGCCCGTAGGACCATGACAAACCGCACAGGTCTGTTGGTAGAGTTTCCCACCTGCCAGGATGTTTTCTTCTGTTGGCTTGAGAGGGTTTTGTAAGCCCCGGTATTCAGGGGGCATGGAGTGTACAGCCTGCATGTGGATCCGCATCCACGGCTGACCGCCCATCATCCCGCCTCCCATCATGCCTCCCATCATCCCGGGCACCATCCCCATCTGGGACTGGGGAACCGGAGGGCGGGGGACCGTCGTCCGTGCCTGTGCCCACCAGGGCCCGATCAGAACCGCAACCAGCAACCCGGCTGCAAGAATCAGTGATGACTTTCCGTTCATGACTGCCTCCTTCGTATTTAATGACCACAGCAACCGTGGTGTCCGCCACCGTGGTGGTGCCCACCGCCATGATGTTTGTGATGTTCATGCGTTTCGGAATGCTCATGATGCGTATCATGGGCATGACCTTCAGTCTCTGCGCCCCCCTGGATGTATTTCTCCGGGTTCTCCTGAAACAGATGGAGACAACCCGGTGCACAGAAATAGTAGACTTGTCCCTTGTACTCGATTTTCGCCGGGGCTGTTTCGGGATCGACCCACATGCCACAAACGACATCTTTGACCTGAGCCATGATGAAACCTCCTTTTTGTTTTACTATGTTTTTTAGTATTTTGGTGCCTGTTGATGGGCTTGTCAAGTTCGAAAGTCTCACTCATGAAGAAGAACGACGTTTCTTGATCGCGATCCAGATCGTGAGAAGTCCGGCCCCTAAGCCCATCACCCACCCCCAGGGAAACCGACGGTGTCCAGGGTATTCATGAGGGTTCCCTGGTGAGGTCCCTGCCTCCAGTTCCTGGGCATTCGTGAAGCCATCGTGGTCAGAATCCACGTCGAGGGGGATTTCCAGTCCTGCGTTTTCGTAGTCCCTCCCAAAGGCATTCAGTTCGGGCCCGCTCCGTGTCGTATGGCAGACCAAGCACTTTTTCAATTTCGGCGGGAGATCCTCTAAGTACAGAGGGCGTGCCCACATCGAGGTGCTGAATAGGACAAAAAGAAATGCCAAAAATCTAAATCGCGACATAATCCAGGACCTCCATCAACGATGAAATTTCCTGGATTTTTGACGGATCCGGATTGGGAAGCCGTTCACGGTTCAACCAGAGGGTCTGCATGCCAATTTCCTGGGCGGGGAGCACATCATTGTCGATGGAGTCACCGATATGGAGGATCTGGGAAGCTGGAACACCTGCAGTTCGGATCGCCAGGTGGTAAAAGGCCGGGTCTGGTTTTTGGATCCCGATGTGTTCGGCAAACAACGTGAAGTCGAACCAATGGGCCAGTCCCAGCCGGCGCGGATCCGTGTTGCCATTGCTGAGCAAGCCAAGTCGGAACCGACTGTGGAGAAGTTCCAACGCCTTGGGGACTTCAGGAAAGACCTTCAGGTGATGGTCTTTTAAGGTGAGGTAAAGGTCCGTGATCTCTCGTGCAAGGGGTTCTGGGTCTTGGACCCCCATCTGTCGCAAGGCCTCGAGGAAACTGTGATACCGAATTTCGATCAGGCTTGGAGCGCGGTCTTGGAAGGCGCGGGCGACCTGGTCCCGGATCTCAATGAGGGTTTCCACGGTCCAGTTTTCTGTGATGCCCGGGATCCGGGCTTCTAAGTGTGCCAGACAGGCCTCCAGGGCGAGCCGCATGGCGGAGTGGAAATCCCAGAGTGTCCCATCTCCGTCGAAGGTGATGACCTGTAGGTCTGTGAAAGGCTGTGGGGTCATGGAATTGGAGGGGTGAGGGGAGTGAGGCGGGGGCGGCATCTGCCGCCCTCGCCGATCCCAGGTTGCCATTGGCTACTGCTGAGAGGGTCCCTGTGGGGTGCCCATCATCATGCCTTGCCCCATCATCCCACCAGAAGAAGGGCATGGAAAGACCTTCCCAAAGGCTTCCGATCCTAAGGACTCCCTCAAGGAAACGAAGCCGTTGAGAATCGTCGATTGCAACGTTGCCTTCGCATCCATGGCTTTCTTCATCGCCTTCTTCACAGCCTTTGGATCAAAGTTCGGATCCGATAAGAGGTCTTTGAGTTCCATCTGAGCGATCTGGACCTCCGCCTTTTGGCGGATGACCTTCTCCATGACCTTCATCTTGAGGCTTCGGATCTCTTTCTTTTTGGCCGGGTCGGATGTCATCATGAGAGCCTTCTGGAACGCGTGTTTGAGATGCATCGGCGAGAGGAGATGTGACCCCCCCATCATGCCCTGCATCATCCCACCCATCATTCCGCCGTGATGGCCCATCATCCCTTGCATCATTCCGCCACCCATCATTCCGGACATCATGCCGCCCTGCATCATCCCCATGCCACCTTGGCCTTGGGTGCTTTGCTGGGCCTGGGAGGCCATCATCCCGGAGGAGTGCATGCCACCCCCTTGGGAAGATTGCCCGTAGAGGGGTAAACCCGCCGTCAAAGCCAGCAGGCTGCTTCCTATGAGTAGTTTCTTCATCATTGCTTCAACCTCCTTTGTTGAATAAACCAATTTCTACTATGGCTGATAGTATATAGGCAAAATGGAGGCCCTGTCAAGTCAGGGCCCTTCCCTGGTCCAAGTACATTTCCACAGCCTCTGGGGAGAGTGTATCCGGATTTCTCCGAGATCCACAGGGCTCACCGATCTGGATCTCTCGAACTCGGCGATCCCGTTCCGTGGACCCAGCCTGATCCAGGAGGTTCGTATTCCCTTGGCCTTAAAATTATTCAATGCTGAGAAAGGTTCTGAGAACATTATCGAGGAGAAGCGTTTTTCCTTACAGGGAGAGGCCATGTCCCCTCCCGTCTGATCCGAGCCATCCAAGATCTTTGAACCCGTGGCATGATCCACAGGAGGTTCTCCATGCCCGTGTATCACGCTGAACTTTTGGTGTATCTTCGGCCGGACCTTTTAGATCCCCAGGGTCGGGCCGTGAAGCACGCCTTGAACACCTTGGGATTCCACGAAGTCGAAGACGTTCGCATGGGAAAGGCCATCCGGATCCGACTCCAGGCGGAGAACGATTCCCAAGCCCGTGACCGTTTGAAAGAAATGGCCGAGAAACTCCTGACCAACCCGGTCATTGAGGACTATCGAATCCTGAGCCTGGAGCAGGAACCATGAAAGCCGCGGTTGTGGTTTTCCCTGGGACGACCTGTGACTTTGATGCCTATGACGCCCTAAAAGAGGGGGTGGGTGTCGATACGGAATACGTCTTTTACCAGACCCGAGACCTTTCCAAATACAGCCTCGTGGTCTTGCCGGGCGGCTTTACCTATGGCGACTACCTTCGGTCGGGCGCCATCGCCTCTCGCACCCCTATCCTCGATGCGGTCCGAGACTACGTCGAAAAAGAATGGGGCTTTGTCGTCGGTATTTGCAATGGCTTTCAAATCTTGACGGAATCCCGGATCCTGCCTGGAGCCTTGACCCGGAACCACACCAATGCCTTCATCTGTAAGCCCGTCGGTCTCCGCATCGCCAACGCTGAGACGCCGTTTACCGAAGAGTTTGAACCCGGAGAGCGGCTGTCTTTGCCGATTGCCCATGCGGATGGCCGGTATGTGGCAGATCCAGCAACCCTCCAGCGTCTCCACAAGAACCGGCAGATCTTCCTGGTCTATGATCCGGAAAATCCCAATGGCTCGGTAGACAACATTGCTGGCATCACCAATGAAAAACAGAATGTCTTTGGCTTGATGCCGCATCCAGAACGGTTCTGGCATCCCTGGCTGGGGTCGGATGTCGGCATCCGATTTTTCCGGTCTCTGGTTCGGAGGGTCCGCCATGGCTAAGCAAAACCCTGAGACGTTGGGATTGATGCCCCCGGAAATTCAGGTCATCCGTCAGCGAATGGGACGGGAACCCAATTGGGTCGAGTGGGGCATCTTCTCGTTGAACTGGTCGGAACATTGCAGTTATAAGACGTCCAAGCCGTTCCTTAAGATGCTCCCCAGGACGGGGCCTGGAGTGGTAGTCGGGCCTGGCCAGAATGCAGGCGTCATTGATTTAGGCAATGGATGGGCCGTCGCCTTTAAAGTGGAAAGTCATAACCACCCTTCGGCCATCGAGCCGTTCCACGGGGCTGCGACCGGTGTGGGCGGCATCATTCGGGACATTTTGTCCATGGGAGCCCGCCCGATCGCTCTCCTGGATTCCCTTCGGTTTGGAGATCCTTATACGTGGCGGACCCGCTGGCTCCTCTCGGGGGTGGTCAGTGGCATCGGCTTCTATGGCAATTCCATCGGGGTTCCTACCGTCGGGGGTGAAGTCCGGTTCGGGCCGGACTACCAAGAGAACCCGTTGGTCAACGCAATGTGTATTGGCTTGGTCCGATTGGAGGGCCTGAAACAGGCGGTCACCGGAAAGCCGGGTAATCTCCTGATCCTCGCCGGGGCTCCAACCGGCAAGGACGGGATCCATGGAGCCACCTTTGCATCTATCGACCTCATTGGCCCGGAGGAGGAGAAACGCCCCAACGTTCAGATTGGCGACCCGTTTTACGGGAAACTCTTGATTGAGGCAACCTTGGAAGCCCTGGAGATTCCAGGCATTGTGGGGCTTCAGGATCTTGGCGCAGGGGGACTCTCGACGGCACCTCCGGAAATGGCTCGCCGAAGTGGGACCGGCATCGAACTGGACCTTTCCCAGGTCCCCCTTCGCACGCCCCAAATGACCCCCTACGAGATTGTGCTTTCGGAGAGCCAGGAACGCATGGTCCTGGCCGTCCAACCCGGTGTGGAGGAACAGGTGCTGGCCGTCTATCGGAAGTGGGGGCTGGAGGCGCAGGTCATCGGCCGGGTGATTGAGGACCCGGTCTACCGTGTCCGCTTCGGCAAGGAGGTCGTAGCAGACCTACCCATGGACCTTCTGTTGGACGGCGTGGATGAAGTTCCGCAGGGGCCCATCGGAAGCCTTTCAACCGGCTCGGCGACCTCTACGCACACCAACCCCCATCGGATCACCCCCCAGCCTTCGACCTGGGCCGACCTCCTGTTGGATCTCCTTCAGGATCCCGACATCGCCAGTAAACGATGGGTCTACGAACAATACGACTGGTCTGTGCAGACCCGAAGTGTGGTGGGGCCAGGCAAAGGAGATGGCGCGGTCCTCTGGCTCAAGGGGACAAAACAGGCCGTGGTTGCAACCATGGACGGCAACTGGCGATGGACCTCGGTCTCTCCCTATGAGGGTGCGGTCCGGATCGTGTTGGAAGCGGCCTGCAACCTCGTAGCCCATGGCGCGAAACCCTTGGGGATCACGGACTGCCTGAACTTCGCAAACCCACAGGAGGCTCCCACCCTTCAGGAATTTGAACAGGTGATCCAGGGCCTTCGCGATGCGGCCCTGGCCCTGGGGATTCCTGTGGTCTCCGGAAATGTCAGTTTCTACAACCAATCGGAGACCCGGCGAATTCCCCCGACTCCTGTGGTAGGGATGGTGGGACTCTTAGAAGACCTCGAAAGGATGCCACAGGCAAATTTTGCTCAGCCGGGCAACCGGGTGTACCTTTGGGGCTCTCCACAGGCCGACTTAGGGGGGAGTGTGTATCAGTGGCGGTACCAGGGGACCCTGGGCGAATTTCGAAAGCCGATCACCAAAGAAGAAGTGGTCCGGATCTTGCACGCCCTGCTCGAGGCCATCCACCGCGGATGGATCCGGTCGGCCCACGACGTCTCAGAGGGCGGAATCCTTGTCGCAATTGCAGAAATGGCCATCCAGGGGTCTTACGGCCTCGAGATCCCGGCCATGGATCCGGACCCTGCGTTTTGGCTCGGAGAAGCCCCGGGCCGATGGATTGTAGAAATCTCGCCTCGGGATGCCCATCTTGTGGAAGACTTCGCCAGACAACGGGGCGTTCCTCTGCGATTCCTCGGAACCGTTCAAGCAGATCCCCATCTCTCTTTGTCCGGTCAGACGATCTCCCTGGACCGTCTGCGCGATGCCTATGAACGGACGTTCCCGGGCTTTTTCGAGGGGCGCGATGCCTCAACTCAGTGAGTGAAGTGTCGTACCCCGGTCAGGACCAGGGTCACCCCTAACTCTTTTGCGCGCTGGATCACCTCGGCATCCCGGATGGAGCCACCCGGTTCGACGACCACCCGTACCCCATGTTGGGCGGCCAACTCTACCGAATCCGGGAACGGGAAGAACCCGTCTGTGATCAACATTGCCCCCTGTGCGCGATCGCCGGCTTTCTCCAAGGCGATCTTGACGGAATCGACCCGAGAAGGCTGGCCCCCGCCTACGCCTACCGTCGCCTGGTCCTTGACCAACAGGGTGGCGTTCGACTTTACATAACGGATGACATAGAGGCCAAAGAGGAGATCCTTCAGGTCAGACTCCGAAAGTTCCGCCGGCTGCCCTTCGGGCGCATGTACGTCGAATTCGACTTCCAAGACCCGATCGGGATTCTGAAGCAGGAGGTCTCCTCCAAGGAATCGTGGGATCCAGGCGGGCCGGGCAGGCTCTGTCGCAATCACTAATCGCCGGTTTTTCTTCTTCTGCAAAAGAGGCAGTGCATCCTCCTCAAAGGCCGGAGCTGCCACGATATCCAAAAACATCTCGTTGAGTTTCTCGGCCACCTCGCGCCCAATGGGCCGGTTAAACGCAACGATTCCTCCGAACGCAGAGACCGGGTCCGAGGCCAGAGCCTTCTCATAGGCCTCTGAGGGATCAGACCCTAAGGCCACCCCACAGGGCAATAGGTGTTTCACAATCACACAGGCCGGGCCTTCAAATTCCCA
>WFXO01000048.1 GCA_015490555.1 Caldifarciminota bacterium
AGACCATACCCCACCAGAAACAGATCCGGCACTTCAAACCCGACATAATGGACCGGCACATCGACAAGGCGCCGTTCTTTTTTGTCTAAAAAGACCGCAATGCGGAGCGATGCCGGATCCCGGTCTAAAAGGAGTCGGTAGAGATACTGCAAGGTCAACCCCGTATCCACAATGTCTTCCACCAAGAGGACATGTCGTCCTTCGACCGGCTCCGACAGGTCTTTGATGATTTTGACTTCGCCACTGGTCTCGGTCGCTTTCCCATAACTGGAGACCGCCAAAAAGTCGATCTCTACAGGGATCTCCAGTTCTCTGACCAAATCGGCCATAAAGATGAACGAGCCCTTCAGAACCCCAACGAAGAGCGGGTTTTTGTCTCGATAATCCGCTTCGATTTGCCGGGCCATGGCCCGAACACGGTCTCGGATCTCTTCCTCAGAAATCAAAAATCCACGGTCGGTTGGGTTCATCTTTCTTCACCTCCATCTTGATCCAGGGGGATCGGTGCCGGCCTGGCCGATCGCCCGACACCAACCCGACGATCCATAAAATTCCCTGCCGATCCGCGACAACCGGCCAGAGTCCGCGCCGCCAGGCCGGGACCCGATGCCCCTGAAAGATCTCCTTGAGTTTTCTCGGGGCTCCCAACACCGAGATGACATCCCCGGGACGCCAACTCCGGACCTCCAGGGTCTCGGTGTCCACACACTCCACTGGAAAACAGATCTCCCAGGGGGTCTGGATTGTACAGTGCTTTTCAATGTGCTGCACCAGACGGACATTGATCTCCGGGAACCTCAGTTCGCGATCCCGCCAGGGACGCGCAGGGAGACGCAAAGGGGGATAGGGAGGAAAGAAGACAGCCAGATCGTCAAAAGAGGCCCAAAACTGAGCCGATCGAGTCTGCACCCGCCCTCCCTGCCGGATCTTCACCATGACCTCCTCGGTCTCCCGGTAGTCCAGCCCATAGGTCTCATGCAAGAACCCTCTCAAAACGGCGGGATGGAGGATTCGAAGCCGCGGGAGGTCTAGGACCTCCAGGTGTTCCCCGGTATATTTCAAAAGCACCGTCTTTTCGGGGATCTGGGAAAGGAGAAGGTCCTGAAATTCGCGGTGAAGGGTCATGAGTTGGCCGATGTGTTCCTGGATGCCGGGGAATCGTTGTTCCAGAAGAGGGAGGACCTCCAGGCGGATGAAATTCCGGGTGCGTTGGAGGTCTTGATTGGTAGGATCTTCGCGGAAGGGGATACCAAAGGTCTGTAAAAATTCCCGAATCTCTTGTCGTTTCAAGGCAATTAAGGGTCGAACGATCGGGGGTCGGACGGGCGGGATCCCGGCCAGCCCCCGGAACCCGGTGCCCCGGGCAAGATGGAAAAGGAACGTCTCCACAGAATCGGTCAATGTGTGTCCGACGGCGATGCGACGGGCCTTTCGGGACTGCCGGATGTTTTCCAGGGCCTGATACCGGAAGGTCCGGGCGGTCTCTTCCAGGTTCGCGCCCCGTCCAAGGGATGGGCCAAGATCCAGTCGTGTGACATCGAAAGGTACTCCCAGTTGCCGGGTCCATTCCTCGACAAACACCGCATCCTGGTCTGCGTCATCCCTTAGCCCGTGGTGGATGTGGGCCACATGGATCTCCAGGTCGAAGATCGCACGGACCTGCAGCATGGCCCCCAGGAGGAAAACCGAGTCCCCACCCCCGGAAACGGCAACCACCACCCGGTCCCCTTTCCGAAACATCTTGTACGTCCGGATGGTCTTGAGGACTTTTTCGAGCAGGGCCTTTCCCTTTTCGCTGCGGAAGGCCTGTTCCCATTCCGGGAGACCGGGATAGTGACCTGTCCGTGTCATGTCCCTATTGTAGCCGGAATCTTTCCCTCTTGCAGCTGGTAATGGTGAGATTCTACCGTGGTCTTGTGGTGTTTCCCAATGCCGTTTACAATAATGGGGCTTCTTGTCGGGGCGTAGCGCAGCCAGGTTAGCGCGCTTGGTTCGGGACCAAGAGGTCGGTGGTTCGAATCCACTCGCCCCGACTCTTTTTCTTCCATGCCCGTCCTGATCGCCGTCGTAGGACCCAGTCAACCCGACCCCCAGGTGTATCAAAGCGCCTACCAGATCGGTCAATTCCTCGGTAAATACCCCAAGGTGGTCGTCTTAAATGGGGGACTGGGTGGGGTCATGGAGGCGTCCGCAAAGGGCATGGCCACGGCAGGGGGCCTCTGCATCGGACTGTTGCCCTCAGACCACAAAACCGATGGGAATCCCTACCTGACCGTCGCTTTGCCTACCGGACTGGGCCCGCTCCGTAACTATCTTCTGGCCCGGGCCTGTGACCTCATGGTGGCGGTTGGGGAAAGCCCGGGCACTCTGACCGAGGTGACCATGGCCCTGCGACTGGAGAAACCCGTCCTGGCCCTCCATTGGCACACCCCGCTGCCCGGCCTTCACATCTTCCCAGACCTTCCTGCTCTTCTCGACAAACTTTCGGATCTCCTTGCCGCTGAAAATCTTTAGGCCCTTCTACACGGAATTGCCCTTGAAGTCAAGGAACGGGGAGTTTACTCTATACGCTGGACTGGAGGTGCGCGATGGAACTCAAAGTCGTCAAAATCGAGAAACCCGAAGAGGTCAACCTGATCTTTGGACAGGCCCATTTCATCAAGACCGTAGAGGACCTCTATGAAGCGTTGGTGACCAGTGTGCCGGGGATCAAGTTCGGCCTGGCCTTCTGTGAGTCCTCGGGCCCTCGCTTGATCCGACATACGGGAACAGACTCGGATCTGGAAAACCTGGCGATCCAGAACCTCCAGCGGATCGGTGCCGGCCACACCTTCCTCATCTTCCTTGGCAACGCCTATCCGATTAACGTCTTGAACGCGGTGAAGGCGGTGCCGGAAGTGGTTCGAATCTTTGCTGCGACCGCTAACCCCCTGGAAGTGATTGTTGTAGAAACGAAGCAAGGTCGGGGTGTCCTCGGAGTGGTTGATGGGGGGACCCCTCTGGGGATCGAAGGGGACGAAGACATCCAAAAACGCAAGGCTTTTCTCCGGCAAATCGGGTATAAACAGGGATGAGATCCCGTCTATTTCTGATCCTGAGCCTTTTTGGGGCCTCATGCACTCCGGTGTGGCATCACGACGCCAGCGAGAACGCGTCTCCTCCCCTTTACACCGCTGACAGCCTACCTTCTGAGACCGAACTTGTTTTGCAGGAAGGGGCAGCCTTCGGAGCGACCTTATCCGAGTCGACCCTCCAGGCCATCCTTCAGGCCGAACAGGAACGCTTGGAGACCCAACTCGAAGTCTTCCATTTACGGGTTCCAAAGGACGAAGAGGCGGTGGTCCGATGGCTGGAGTTTTACAAAGGGCCCGGATTGCCGACCCTTCAACGATTCTATCGCCGAGGGCTCCGCTATTTGCCGACTTTCCTCCGGCTCTTTGAGGAGGCCGGGTTGCCCCGGGACCTGGCATATCTTCCGTTGGTGGAGAGCGGCTTCAATCCGTGGGCACGATCCCGTGCTGGAGCCGTCGGCATCTGGCAGTTCATGCGGGGCACGGCCCGGAAATACGGGCTCCGCGTGGATTGGTGGGTGGATGAACGGCGTGATCCCATCCGCTCGACAAAGGCGGCCATCGCCTACCTCAAGGACCTCTATACCGCTTTTGGACGGTGGGATCTGGCCCTGGCGGCCTACAACGTGGGCGAAGGCAAAGTCAAGAGGATCCTCCAGCGGACCGGAGGGGACAACTTCTGGGAGGTCCGCCGTCGGCTCCCTCGAGAGACCCGGAACTACGTGCCTGCCTTTTTTGCGGTGCTTCTCTTGATCAAGAACCCGGATGTCTATCACATCTCCCTGGATACCCTGCCGGAAGAGCCATGGGTTTATGACTCCATCCTGGTCCCGGCGCAGGTCGAACTCAAAAAGATCGCCGAATGGGCGGGCACCACAGAATCGGTCATCCGAGATCTCAATCCCCAGTTTCGTCGGTGGGCCACGCCGCCGGACCTCAAGAACTTTTATTTGCGGGTTCCGAAGGGCACGGCTTCCCTGGTCGCCGAGGGGATGCAGCGGACCCCGCGGTCTCACTGGGTCACCAAACTCTTACACCGGGTTCGGAAAGGGGAGAGCCTCTGGACCATTGCACGGAAGTACGGGGTCTCTTTACGGGCGATTGCCCGGGTCAATCGGATCCGGAACCCGCGATATCTCCGGGTTGGGCAACTGCTCTGGATTCCCGTTCCGGGTGCATCCACAGGCCGGGCCCAGGAGCCGGTGGTGGCCCAATCGTGGGAACCTTCCAAAGATGGGAAAATCGTCATCCGGGTCCGGAAAGGAGACACGTTGTGGGAGATTGCTCGGCGTTTGGGGGTCACCGTATCACAACTCAAAGCGTGGAACCAGTTGACCTCCAACACGCTCCATCCCGGGCAAACGCTGATTGCGTATCCCCGGAAGACCTCCTATCTCACCTACCGGGTCCAGCGGGGGGACACGCTTTCGGAGATTGCCCGGCGGTATCAGGTCTCGGTGCGAGAACTGATACGGATGAATGGCATCAAGAACCCCCGTCGGATCCGGCCGGGCCAGCGGCTCAAGATCCCCATCTCTTCGTAGTCATTTCCAGTCCAAAGGGAGCAAGCCTTTGGCTTCCATAGGAATCGGTGTCTAAATGCTGTACAATTTTAAGTCGAACAACCGTTTATCCGAAGTTATCAAAAGTTTAAAAAGAGAGGTGATGCGTCCATGGTCAAAAAGAATGGGAAGAAAAAGGAAACCACCCTTCCGTCCCCTGATCCTGTTTCACTTACAGCACAGTCGGAGGATTCTGTGAGGGAGGGGGAAGAGGAACGGATTCGGAGAAGTTCTCTTGCCAAGAAATCATCTCCGGGGGAAGAGCATCCTGATCGGACCCAACGGGATTGGGACCATCCGATCATTGAACGGGTGGAACGGATCGAAGGTCATCTGATCAATTTGGAGCATACGCTCCGGGAACTCCTGGCCGAAATGACGACGGTTCGAGAACTGCTGTCTGCCGGACAAGGACCCGGTGCAACGGTGAAGAAGCGGGGCAATCGTCTCGGCATCTACGTGGATATCCAGAACCTGTATTACGCGGCAAAAGACTTGGGCGGAAAGATCGACTACAAACGGCTGAAAGAGTGGATTGTGGCCGGGCGGACCCTGGCGAAGGCAAACGCCTACGTTGTCATTAATCCCAACGTCCACGACCAGGAGAAGTTCTTACGGGCCTTGGAGAACTACGGATTCCAACTTCGGACCAAGGTCATCAAGGTCTTTTACGACGGCAACCAGAAGGGCAACTGGGACCTCGGGATGGCGGTGGATATGATCGAGGATGCCGATTACCTGGATATCATCGCGCTCATTTCTGGCGACGGTGATTTTGCTCCGGTTGTCCGGATGCTGAAACGGAAAGGCGTCCGGGTCGAGGTCTATTCGTTCCTTCACACCCTCTCCCACGAACTTAGGGAAGCCGCAGACCACTTCTTCCCCCTGTCCGAAGCCTTTCTGCTCAAAGAAGAACACACGAAGTAACCGTCAGGACGATTCTCTCCCACCACAGTGGAGTTGCTGATGGGGTGAGGGGAGTTTTTTGACACATTTTCTCGGCTCGATTACAATCCTGGGGTGTCTCAAAGAAGCGTGTCCACGGGAAACCGAAAGAAGCGGGCTCCTACGATTCTTTGGATTGGACTTGGGTTGGCGCTCCTGACATCCCCCGGATTCCCTAAACAGCCACCCGAACTGACGGAGTCACCCTTTGGAGTCAATGTCGGGAACTTCCTGGTTCGCCTTTTCTGGAAGGCACAGCATGGCGACGTAATCGCCCAACAGCAGATCGACCGCCGGTTTCAACTCCTGGACTCTCTCCAGATCCGTTGGCTTCGATTCGATGCGAATTTGGCAACACTTTTCCCGGACCTGGCAGTCAATCGTTCCACCCGTGATACCCTCCGGATCCGGTGTACCGACTCCATTGACTTCCAACGCTTTGTTCCTATTTTTCGATTCTCTCCCCTCAAAAGTGCACTCGTTAGGAGTTGGCGTCAAGGGATCCGGCCTGTACTCGTACTGGCCTATATTCCTTCGTGGGCCAGCACAGATCCGTGTCCACAGACAGGTCGGACGGCCGGACAAAACCCTCGCTGTTTCGGTCAATTTCTTCCTAAGAGCCAGGCCTGGAAATGGCTTTTGAACACCTTGAAAGACAGTTTAGATCTCTTGCTGGAGAGCATGGACGGCGGCGAAGTCCAACTTCCCCTTTATCTTCAAGTGTGGAATGAGCCGAACAACTACCTGTATGTGTCGTCGTTGTATGACTGTGCCAGTGCGGATTCGGTGGTGCAGGGGATCCGATGTCCAGAGTCGTCCTCTTTTCTCTCCCTTCGGGCGCCCAAGGACCCCCGAAGACGAATCTGCTACGTAGCCAAGATTTATCAGCACTATGTGGATTCGCTTCTGGTGCCTGCACTGGAAGTTTTTGGCCAGGATCCGCGATATCGAATCTTGACCGCGGGGCCGGGGGTTGATCCGGTGTGGTCGGCGACCCGTCCCTCATGGTTTGCCGCCTTTCGTGTTCTGGCGACCCGGCTCCGTTTGGCATGGGCCCAGAGGGCTCTATTCCCGTTGCCGACCGGCATTTCTATCCACTGGTACCACCATCAAGGCAAAGATAGCGAAGACGCCGGGATTCAAAAGCATTTTCTTCACACTCTTCAGGCAACCCGTGAGACCTTACGTGTTTATGCCCCTGAACTCCGCCTGGATACCTTGCCGATCTGGGTCACGGAGTTCGGGCGGTACACGGCCCGCTCACCGGAAGATGGATCGACGGAAATCATCGAGATCGAACGGTCTTCCAAAACCCTCGTGCATCTTTACGAACTCCTTTTCAGTCCCTCCTTTCGCACCGGCCTCAACCTGGGCCCCGCCTTTTTATACAGGCTGGTAGATCTCCCCAGAAGCCGATTCCCAAAGGCGGAGAAACGCAGTTATGGACTCGCGTCCTACGAGTTTCTCTCGCTCCCAGCCTCCCGTGCATGGAGGGAAGCGTTAAAACCCACTGCCTACCTATATCAGAACCTTTCCCTCGCATGGAGCCAGCATACTCGGCTACCGATGGCCGACCCCGATGGGATTCGTCCAGATCTTGTGCCTCCGGGGACTCTCTGGAGAAACCGGATTTTCCTCGTATATCGCGGTTCCCTATGGGAAAACACCCAAAATGGGACAGCACAGCGAGTTCCCAGCATCTGGGTTGCCGAACTGACATTGGAAGGGCAAATCCTACGGACCCAACCATTGGGGCCACTTCATCAACCGTCGAAAAACGTGACCGTTCCTTCTTTCAGCACAGTCCAAAACGACCTCTATTTGCTATTTGGGGCCGGAGATTCTCTGTATATCTGGAAATGGGACCGGGAGTGGCGCCTCACCCAAACGCTCTCCACCGGGATACGTCTCCAACAGGTCTTCATTCTTCCTGCCGATCCCGGAAAAGGTGTCCTTGTCGGGACCCAAAATGGCAGGACACTTGTCAAGGAACTTCGGTATGTCCAACAAAAACGCTGGCAACTCGAGGATGCACCCGAGATTTCCGTGTCCCGGCTCGTCCCCCTCTCTTCCGACGGGCAAGGGTTGTGGGGGTGGCAACCGCGGCTCAAACGGCTTGTGTATTTCCCTTACGATGGGTCCCCTTACCTGGTCGACGTCTCCTCCATCATCCAACCGGTCAGAGATGTCGCAGTGGTTTCCACCTCCTCACAGGGCTCAGGTATTTTTATTCAGGATGACAAAGTGACGTTCATAGAATGGACAAGATCGCCATCCCGTCGGCAATGGTGGGTAACGCGGAAAGTCGAGGATTCCGTAAGGGCGCCTCGGTCCCCGGGATTGACCTGGGATCTTTCGGAGTCGAGGGCAAAACCTGTGTTCCTTCAATGGCTCACGGTGGTGGATTCGGTTCCCATGGAAGGCAAGTCCTCGGAACAGGCACGCAGGCCCCCTTCACGTTCGAAAATTGTTCTGTATCATGTGACTCCTTCTGGACTGCAACGTCGTACCGTTTACGAATCCCCTCTGTACCTGCGGCATCCTTTTCTGCTCCGTTGGGATCACGGGGGGCTCTTGGGAGTTCTTGAAGGGGCTTATGGCCATTATGTCTTAAGGCTGTTACCCTTCAAAATATGAACCTGGCGCACGGATTTTTACGCGCGGATTGGAGGCTTAGATTTAAAGGAAACGGAACACATGACAAACGCTGGCTTTGGAAAACTCTTGAAAAACACACGCTATCAAACCCGGGTTCTAATCGGGAGATTCCCTGTTGCACTCCCGTTGTTCCGGGTCATTTCAAGGTATCGCCCCCGCGTCGTCACTAAAGAAACCGAGATCTGCATCGAGGGGTTCCCCCGGTGTGGCAACTCATTTTTTGTGAATGTATTTCGAGAATGGAATCCAGGGGTTCGGATGGCCCATCATCTCCATATTCCTGCTCAGGTTGTCCGCGCAGTACAATTGGGCATCCCGTGTATTGTGCTCATTCGGAAACCGATCGACGCTCTGGCATCCCTTTTAATCATTGACGAGCGTCTTTCCGTGGGCATCGCCATCCGAAGTTATCTCGATTTTTATCGGCGGATCCTTCCCCTCCGGCCGTTTCTGGTCATTGCAGACTTCCAAGAGGTTACCACCCATCCCGAAAAAATCATCCATCGGGTGAACCACAAATTTCGGTGCTCTTTTGCTTCGCATCCCTTTACGGAGACCCTCAAAGCACAGATCTTCGAAAAACTGAAGGAGCATCATGGCAACGCTGCCCAGCCGCGATATCAAATCCCGGTCCCTATGCTGGAGAAGCAGGACCGGAAACGTGCCCTTGTCCCTAAAATCCAAAGATCTCCGTGGATCCAAGAAGCCTACGAACTTTACCAGGCGTTTCTTCAAGGTCCCAAAGACCCGCCATGATGTCTGGAGTGCCTTGCAAAAGAAGTATTCGACCATGGAATCCAAGGCCCCCTGTCGAAGGGAATCCTATATAATATGCAATCCATGGAATCGCAGGTTTCAAGAGCCAGAGAACGATCGGAAGGCGAAATCGAGATCAGCCTTTCTTATGTTTTCCATGTTCTACTCCGCCACTGGAAACGCATTGCCAGCATTGTCATCGGCATCGGGATCGTTTCTGCCCTGATCTTCAAGTTCCTGGTCCCCAAATCATACAAGGCTGAAGCCCTGATCTTGCCGCCATCGGTGGAGGGTGTCGGAGATCTGGGATCGCTGAGTCGATTTTTGCCCGGCCTGGGAGCAGCCACCACACCGACGGCCATTGTTATTGGCTTAATTAACAGCCGGACGGTCCGCGCCGCCGTCGTGGAAACGCTCCGCCTCGATTCCATCTGGAAAACCAAGACCTTCCTGGATGCCGTCAAAAAACTCGAAAAGGCCGTTGAAGCCTATGAAGACGAAGACTATGGGACCATTCACATTACCTGTGTTCAAAGAGATCCGCAACTTGCCGCCACCATCGTCAATACCTATATCCACGTCATGGAAACCCTGAACGACTCGTTGAAAATCAGCGTCAATAAACCTTTCTTGAAAGTGGTGGATTGGGCAATCCCTCCCGAAAAGAAATGGAAACCCAAGCCGGTCCTTTACTCCATTATCATCATGTTCTTTACGTTCATCTTTGTGGTCGGCTGGGTCTTTTACAGAGAGATGCGCGAGCCAAGTATTCGTGATTTTTACGACTTCGTCAAACTCCCCGATAAAAGCGGTGTGATCTTTAGGGAAGTCTCCCCGCAAACCTTGAAGGAGTTCGTCCGGGAACTGACGCTCGATCTGACTGCAGAGGCCCCGATCTCGGGCTGGATCTCTGTATTAGGGCTCCATAGCGACCATCCTCTCGACCTGTTCTTACAGGAACTTTCGTCCCAATTGGACGAAGCGGGGCTCTCCGCGGAATTGTGTTCCATGGACGAAGCACAGCAAGGGGCCCCTTGTCTTCCATCCTTGGAGGAAACGGCACCCAACTCTCAGGGGCTGAAGGTTCTGTTTTCGAAAAAACCCCTGGAGAACCTGTGGGTCGGCCCTTATGTCCGCCGGTCCCGCAGAATCGTCATTCTGGCAACGGCGCAGGCAACCACCCTCCAAGAGGTCCACACACTCCTGCGACTTCGCCGGCCGGAGGCGATCACGGAAACTTACGTGGGCCTGTGGATCGAGAGCCCGGCCTGAGCCTCCGCCCAGCACCAATAACATCATGGCAAAATACCCTCGAAAAATCCTCCTTGCGAATTCCTACTATGCTCCTGATGAAGTGGGAGGGGCGGAGGTGGTCACCCGTGTCCTGGCTGAAACCCTCCGAAACCTGGGATACGACGTTGTGGTCCTCACTTCTGGGCTACAGGATCGCGTGGAAAATCGTGCGGGGGTCCGCGTATACCGGGTCTATCATCGAAACCTCTATTGGGGGAAGGACCACGCTGCTCAGCCGAGTTGGCGGAAACCCTTTTGGCATACCCTGAACGTCGTCAATCCCTTGCTCCTCCGGAAATTCGAGGCCATCCTTGCACACGAGCGGCCGGAAGTGCTGCATACCCACAACCTGGCGAGTCTTTCCTACGCACTTTGGCTTGCCGCAAAAAAACAGAAAATTCCTGTGGTCCATACCCTACACGATTACGCGCTCCTTTGCATCAAAAGCACGATGTTTAAAAACCGGAAGAACTGTCAGACTCTCTGTCCTTCTTGTCGAGGGTTATGGATCTGGAAGCGGCGGCTGACCCAATGGGTACACCATGTTGTCAGCGTCAGCCAGTTTGTTTTGAACCAACACCGAAAATTTGGGCTCTTTCGGGATACCCCGGCGACCGTTATCTACAACCCGATCCCACCCGACCTCAAGCCTCAGCCACACAAAATGCACCGTCCCGTGGTGTTTGGATATATCGGGCGACTCCATGAATCGAAAGGGATTGAGGAACTTCTCCGGGCTTTCCAGTCGTTGCCGTATCGTCTGAAGATTGCGGGCACGAGCGCAGATCCGGCGTATGAAACATGGCTTAAGAGGACATTTGGAAGGCCTCACATCGAGTTTCTTGGTTACCAAAAGGCCCAAACCTTCTATCCTCAGATCGATGTGTTGATTGTGCCTTCGCTCTGGAATGACCCCTCTCCAACAGTCGTCCACGAGGCAAATGCCTATGGAATTCCGGTCCTCGCTTCACGGCGAGGGGGATTGGCTGAGATTGTCCAACCGGAAGTCAATGGCTACCTTTATGACCCCGAGGATCCCAACGCTTTGAAACAATGGGTAGAGCAGCTTGCGACCCATCCCCAGAAGATCCAGACCCTCTCCCGGAACGCCTTTGAACATGCTCGGGCGTTTGTGCCCCTACGCGTGGTGGAGCAGTACCTCTCGGTCTATCGCACTGTGTGGGAGCAAGGTTCTCCAACTCTTAGGGTTTAGGCTCCCCGGAAGTCTCCCGGGTCCGCATGTTGTACAAAAGGGTGAGGTGCAGGAACCAGTAGAGGTAAGGGAGGGGGAACCCTTCAAAGAAGAGTCGGTACATCCCTTCGGCGAAGACGATGGTCAAGGCAATCACGATCCCGATCACCTGGAGGACCCAGGTTCGTTTCAGGTACCAATCCTGGGGAAGCCGTGCCAAGAGTCGCACAAAGGGATAGAGCCAAAGCGCAAAGAAGAGGAGGGAGCCCACGACGCCAAACTGCACCAACGCCCAGAGAAAAACGTTATCCACCGGGTTATAACGGACAAAGGGGGAGTTCGAGTACAGTTGTGCGGTCCCAATCGCTCCCAACCCATAGCCGAAGAAAAACCGGAAGGGCGACGCAAGCAGCGGGAAATCGACCAGGGCCCGTCCCCAAAAGTACAATCTTTCGAAAGTCGAATAGGTCCAGATGAACGGCAATTCCACGTTCCTTCCCAGGACAAATACGACCAGGGCCAACACCATCAAGGGGGTGAGGATGGAGACCAAAAAGACCACAACAATCCGGATGCTTCTCCATGGGATTCCGCGGAGAATAAGCCAGAGGAACATGCCAAAAAGGGTCATCAGCATGGAGGCCCGACTGGTGGACACATAGACCCCGATCACGCCAAGGATCACGATCGCCAGGTACCGCCAACGCCGTGTTGGAGTCACGGATCGGAACAAAAATCCCATCCCCATCATCGTCACCATGAAACAAAAATCGCCAAAAGCGAAGGGCATCCGGAATGTGCCGATGGCCCTCGGGACCCCCATCAGAATCGCAATTTTCACATAGGCATACGAGAGCCCCCCTCCGATGGCCTTAAGGATTTCAAACTGCGTAACATACTGGAGAATTCCCAGAATGACGATGGGGATAAACGGAATCATCAAGAATTTGTAAAACCGCTCCAATGTTTCGATCTTGGGTTTCCACACCTGAAAGATCACCAGGAAAAAGATGGGCGGAAGCAGGACAATTTTTGCTCCCCATAAGGTCTGGATCAGACCGTGATGGGCGATGCCCCAGAAGATCCAGAATGCGGCAAAAAGGGCAAACCAAGCCAGGTAAGCCCGGACATAAATCCTCTGAGAGACGACCAACACATAGAAAACCGCCACCCCCATCATCAAAAATACCAGCACATCCTTCCAGGCGTTGAGGACGTAAAGGTCCAAAATGGAGGCAACAAACCGGACCACCCCGTCGAACAGAAACAAACTCATTAAAAACAGCACGAGTGTTTCGAATTTAATACTGAGGACGCCTCCCCTCGCTCTCATCGTCGATCACCCTTCTTGGGGAAAAGCCCCAGGGTTGGACCTTTTGCTTTCAGGATGAACCATGGCTTTGAGTTGTTAAACATGGCTTATCGGCTTCGTTGTTCGACGTCTTTTAAAAGGGCTGCAATGCCGGCCGCGGTCTTTGCCCACGAAAACTGCTGCACATGTTCCAGTCCCTTTTGGACAATGGTTTCTCGATTTTCTTGGACATTCCGGATCGCTGCAACCCAACTCTCTGGATCGTCGGGATCTGCGTAAACCATTGCGTTGCCTCCGGCTTCTCGAACTGCTTCGGTGCCGACTACCGGTGTGCCTACGGCCATCGCCTCCAACACCGGGATTCCAAAGCCCTCATATCGTGAGGGGACAGCCAACAGTTCTGCACCCGCGTAGAGATACGGCAACTCATCCTGGGGAACATAGGGGATCACCGTCACACGTGCTCCTAAGTCCAGATCCCGGACGATCTGGCGTAACCTGGACGCGTAGGGTTCCCGGGTGCCAATCACCAAAAGGTGCATCGAGGGATCTAACCATTTCAAAGCACGCAGAACAACCTCAACATTCTTGTGCGAAAACTGGGCCCCTACAACCAGAAGGTATCTCTGGAGCCCGTAATGCGCTTTCACCTCTTGAACCTTCTGGACCTCCCAATGGGGATGAAAAACCTGACGATCATAAGCCGGATAAAACACATAAATCCGGTCTTCCGGGAACTGAAAATATTCCAGAATATCCTTTTTGGAACGTTGGGATACGGTAATGATTGCCTCTACCTTCGAGATCCATGGGCGAAGAATGTATCGGAACAAATAGGATTGCTGGGGATAACGATCCGGAAACAACACGGGGAGGATATCATGGATGGTAATCACCTGCGGTCCTCTCCAGACAAGGGAAATCCCGTGATATGTCCGATACAAGACCTCCTTGCCTCGGAGGGTTTGTAAGTATAGAAATCGGAACAGAGCTGTTCTCTTCTTGCCATCCGGCCTTAAAAATTGGGGCGCACGGCGGATCGGAATCTGTGGTCCAAACAAGCCGGGAGAATGACTCAACACCACGAAATCCAAAGTCTTGGGAAAGTGCTGGATCACCTGAAAAGTGTACACACCGATCCCCGAGGGGCGTGGCCCTGCGATCAAGGCATCAACAATGATCATGCTGTCCCGTCCACAACCTCATGTCTGGTCATCCGGTCAATCCTTCTCCGGGAGTTGTTCCATGCTGAATCTTCATCGCGAACCCAAGAATCCCTGCCGTCAGGAGGCCTTCAGACACCACACTCGCCCAGGCGGCCCCATAGGCGCCATAGAAGGGAATCAGGAGGAGGTTCAGAACAAAATTGAGGACCACTGCGCCGATCAGAATATACGTCCGCTGCTTTTGGTATCCCGCTCCGGTCAGCGCATCTCCAACCCCATGGCTAAAGGCTTTAAAGACCAAAATCCAACTCAGAATTTTCATAACCCCTGCGGCTGTTGGTACCGGATGCCCAAAGATCAAACGGGTGACCCAATCTGCCGTCACAAAGACGCCGAACACCAGAACGAGTGCGTAGACCAGTGTTCCGAAAGAAACCCGTAACCCAAGGGAAAATGTATTTTTCAACCCCTGCTGGCCACGACGGAAGAAAATGGGATAGAGGACGGTCAGGACGGCAACGACCGGTGTAAACAAATATCGAACGAGTCGAAACGCGACGGTGTAGAAGCCTACGACCTCCATTGTGCCTAACTTCGACAACATCAGTTTGTCAACATTCCCATAGACTTCATTGGAGAGTGTCGCCACCGAATAGTAGATCCCCTCCGGAATTCTCTTAAAATCCGTTGCAAAGCCAAACAGGTGCTTGGGTACGTAAAGAAAGAAAAGGATGATGATGAGCAGGATCTGGACTGGGGCAAGCACCAAGATGAGTTGGGAGAGGGTCACGGATTGCGCAAACAGCATGAAGGCCACAAGGACCATCACACGAACGATTGGGATCGCCAAAAACACGGTCAACGAGAGGACCGGGAACCGATGAAATCCCTGAAAAATCCCCTTAAACAATTCCCGGGTGCCACTACTCCAGATTTCGGTGGCAATGAACAAGAAGATGATCCCCCAGGACAGCGGAAGTTGGATAAAAAAGCGGAACCCCAAGGTCCCAACGAGTCCGAAGCCCAGGGCTCCTAAGATCGCCAGCAGAAATCCCGAGGTAAAAAGGGGAGACGGGAGGGGCTCCTTTCGTGCCAAATGTTGGACAAAGAGGTGCTGATAGCCGAAGGTCGAAATCGGGGCCACGATGAGGATATAGGACACCATTGCGGCGTAGACCCCGAAGAAGGTTGGTCCCACGCTCCGAACCAACAGAACAATAAACGCAAACCGCAGGAGCCGGCTCAGAATTAACGAAAACGAAACCAGTCCCGAGTGTTTTCCAACAAACGCAAGGCTCTCTTGCTCTTCGGTGTCAAATTTCAATGTCGTTCCTCCAAAACCATGCGTCGTTGTGCAAGTCGAATTTCTCCATCGTCATTGAACTCGCAATTCTCTATGTGTGTACCTTGACGATGACCTCTACGTGGTGGCCTGCTTCTCCCGGGCGCGCCAGCCGATGAGGAGGAAGAGGGCAATCAGGACGGCCAGGGCAAGGCCCCGGGACTCCCAGGTTACGGGCAACATCCGGCCGGTGGCGATCCACAAGGCTAACAGGATGCCCATGATGGCGTCACCTGCCACCAGGCCTGAGGAGAACAGAACTCCCTTTTCCCGGTGGCCGAAGGCCCATGCGGCCAACCCACCGACAAAAAGTGAGGTGGAAAGTTCTAAAGGCAAATAGAGGCCCACAGCAAATGGCAACGAGTGGACTCCCAGGAGTTCGACGGACAGGGCCGCAAAGATCCCCACGCCCACCAGGAGCCAGGGCAGTGTCCCTTCAAAGACCCCTTTCACCACGAGGGACATCAGCGTCGCCTGGGGCGCGGAGAGTTCCGTCGAGCCGATCCCATAGGCCTTATGTAACAAGAAGAGGGTCCAACCGATGAAGACCGCGGACGCCAGTACCCCTACGAACTCCCCAATCTGCTGTTTCCAGGGTGTTGCGCCCACGAGATACCCGGTCTTCAGGTCCTGGGAGGTATCGCCGGCGATCGCTGCCGCGATACACACCACCGCCCCGAGGGTCAAAGCCTTGATCATGCCTGCGGTGCCCTGGATTCCCATCTTCACGAAGATCAACGAGACAAACAACAGGGTTGCGATGGTCATCCCGGACACCGGGTTCGAGGAACTGCCAACCAGTCCCACGATCCGAGAGGAGACAATGACGAACAGGAACGCAAAGATGATCGCAAAGATGGCCGCACGAGGCCCCATGTGGAACGCAGGGACCACGGTGAGAAGAGCAAAAATTGCGATCGTCCCCCACAAGACATATTTCATCGGCAAATCCCGTGTACCGGCCTTGAACTCCACGGACTTAAGGGTATTGGCCATTGCCGGGATGCTCCGGATCAGACTGAAGATCCCGCCGGTCAGCACTGCACCGGCTCCGATGTATCGCAGGTATTGGGACCAAATCTGGTAGACCTGGTCTGTGGTCTGGGTAGGCAAGCCTGTATAGGTTGCGATCAGGGGGATGAAGACGAACCAGCCCAAGACGCCTCCGGCCAGCACCAGTGCGGCAATGCGGATGTTCAAAATGTAGCCGACCCCAATCAGCGCAGGGGAAAGGTCAATACCGATGAGCGTCCGCAGCGGGGAGACGAGCCACGCGGGGATGTCCTGAAAGAGTTTAATCCCGGTGCCGAAAAACTTGAAGATCCCGCCGATTCCCATGCCCAGAAAAACTTCCTTGGCCTTGATACCGCCCTCTTCGCCCGCTTCCAGAACCTCGGCACAGGCGGTCCCTTCGGGATACGGCAACTTCCCGTGCTCTTCTTCAATTAGGTGCTTTCGGACCGGAATCATCAAGAGGACCCCGAGGAGCCCACCGGTGGCAGAAACCAGGAAGATGTAAAAGATACTTGGGGAGAGCCCCAGGAGGATGAGGGCCGGGACCGTAAAGATCACACCGGCCGCCAGGGATTCCCCTGCCGACGCAATGGTCTGGACCAAGTTGTTCTCGACGATGGTCCCCCGCCTCAGCAGTCCGCGGAGGATGGCCATGGAGACCACGGCAGCGGGGATGGAAGCAGAGACCGTCATGCCAGCCTTCAGACCGAGGTAGGCGTTGGCCGCACCGAACACAATGGCCAACACGATCCCCAAGACCAGTGCACGGATCGTAAACTCCCGATCTTTAAAGATGGCTCAACCTCCTTTTTAGGCTTTCAGTTTAACCGAACCTCAAATTTGACGCAAATTCCAACGCTTTAGCCGTGAAGGAATTGCAACCACCGCTGTCGTTGCACGGGCGACAACGGAAGCCAAAATGGCAACAGCAACGAAGGAACCCAGAGAAGGGCCCAGAGCGGATGTACGGTCTCACCAAACCACACAATCCCCCCGGCCCAGAGCCCCAAGGTCACCAGGTACCCTATGGAAGGCACCTGGACCTCCATCTTCCTCATGACGACAAACCAATAGACGACGCCGATCCCAGTCGAGATGAGGAAGGAGACCGCCATGCCCGTCGGGCCATACCGTTGTGTGAGGAGGACCGCAACGACCATATAGAGGCCGTTTCGTAGCGCGTCCCCCCAGAACAGGGCTTTCATGTTGCCCAGGGATCTCGCAATGACCCCCATGGGCCCGGAAAAAGATAAAAGCACCACATGAAACGTTAAGAGGAACAGAAAGAACGTGGCGCCGGAATAGTCCGATCGCGAGATCAGCACGATCAACTCCTTCCGAAATAGCCAGACCGGGATGGCCACAATGATACCCAAGA
>WFXO01000049.1 GCA_015490555.1 Caldifarciminota bacterium
CCCGCCCCCTCCTCACCCGAGAAACTGTGGAACCCAGAATCACTCCGCGGACCAAGGCCATCGTCTTTGTGGCTTATGCCGGCAACCCCCAGGGGGTGGAAGACCTGAGAGACCTCGCGGAAGAACGGGGGCTCTACTTGATTGAAGACGCTTCCCACGCTATGGGCTCGGAGTCTCCCGCGGGGAAACCGGGCTCTATCGGCCACGTAGGCTGCTTCAGTTTCTTCTCAAACAAAACATTGCCCGTCGGAGAAGGGGGGGCGTTGGTCACGTCGGATCCGAAGATCTACGAAAAGGCCAAACGCCTGCGGTCCCATGGCATGACCTCCGTCACGTGGGACCGCTATGCAGGCGATGCCCTGACCTATGATGTCATCGACCTGGGCTATAACTACCGTGCCTCGGAACTTGAGGCGGCCCTCGGCCGCGTAAAACTCCAAAAACTCAACCAGAATGTGGCCCGACGACGCGAAATCATCCGGTGGTACCGACAGGAAATCACCCGCCGGAATCTTCCTGTGAAGTTTATTGAAAACCCGGTGGAATCTTCCGCTCACTACATTTTCCCGATCCTGGTTCGGAACAAAGAAACACGGGACCGCCTCATGCATTTCATGAAAACCCACAGGATCCAGACTTCGATCCACTATCCTCCCGTCCACCTGTTCACCTTCTACCGACGCTATCTGGGGACCCATGAGGGGCTCCTCCCGCAGACCGAAGAGGCCGGCCGACGCGAACTGACCTTACCTCTGTTCCCCCACCTGACCCTGGAGCAATTGACCCGTGTGGTAGACACGCTGGAGGCGTTCTTCCATGACCCAACCCTTTACCCTGATCGCTGACGTCTTTGACCAGTTGATGTTCGATGTGGACTACGAGGAATGGGTGGATTACATCGAGGCTCTTCTGACCTTTTCGGATCACCCGGTTACGGAGATCCTCGATGTCGCCTGCGGCACTGCAACCCCTACCTGGATTCTTCACCGTCGCGGCTATCGGGTGTGGGGAATCGACCGGAGTCTCCCGATGCTCCGGGTGGCCCGGCGAAAAACCGGAGGCAAGGTCCCTCTGCTGGCCGCAGATATGCGGATGTTCCACCTGCGGAAACAATTCGATGCTGTCCTCTGTATTTTCGATAGCCTGAATAACCTGCTCTCAGAACAGGACCTCGAAATGGCATTTCGACGGGCCCGGGAACACCTGAAGGACGGTGGTGTCTTCATCTTCGATATGAACAGTATCGCCGCGCTCAAAGACTATTGGGATACCGATGTGAAGGTGAAAGAGACCCCCCATTTGGTCTCCATCTGGAGAACCACCTACAACAGCCAGAATCACACCTCTCGCCTGGAAATCACGGTCTTTGTGAAGCGGAAAAACGGCTGGATTCGGCTGGATGAGGTGCATGTGGAACGGGGGTATCCGATCCGAACGGTGCTCCAACTCCTCCGTCGAGCCGGGTTCCAAAAGGCAGAGGCGTTCCACCATCTCACCCTCCGCCCAGCCACAGAAAATTCTCTGAGATTCACGGTGGTCGCACGATGATGCCCTGGCTTTGGACTCTATGGATGATCGCAGTGCCAGTGGACACGGTTTCCATCACCGTGCCTCCGAACGCCGCCCTGTTTGACCTCCTGAAACCCTATGCGGAGACGCCGGAGCAAAGTTACCAACTCTCCCACACGCTCCTACAAGCCCTCGCCCCTCGCCCCCCCATGGCCGGGGATCAGATGTGGGTGATCCTCGATTCCTCCGGCATCCAACAACTCCTGTACGAACTCCAGCCCTGGGAACGTCTGATCCTCCGCCGCGATCATGACCAGTGGCGTACTCTAAAAGAGCAAAAGACCCTCCAGCGCCGGCTCCTGGAAATCCGGGGGGCGATCGACGGCTCTCTCTATGAGACCCTCCAACGCCAGGGATATCCCCCAAAACTCTCCGTCCAATTTGCGGAGATCTTTGCGTGGGATATCGACTTCTTTGTGGAGACCTCCGCGGGCGACTCCTTTGCGATGCTCGTAGAGGAATTGTGGTGGAAGGGCAAGCGGGTGGACTTTGGCCGCATCCTGTGGGCCCGCTACGTGGGAAAACGGACCGGCACCCTGGAAGCCGTGTACTTCAATGGTGCCTATTATGCACCGGACGGCACGCCCCTCCGCCGCCAATTCCTCCGAAGCCCGTTGACCTACCGCCGGATCACATCTTTCTTCACCAAACGTCGATTTCATCCCATTCTCCGAAAGTATCTGCCTCATCACGGGATTGATTACGCTGCCCCCTATGGCACACCGGTCTCTTCGGTGGCAGACGGCGTGGTCCTGTATGCAGGTTGGAAGGGTGGATACGGCAAGTTTGTACAGATCCGTCATGCGAACGGCTATGTGACCGGCTACGGTCACCTCTCCAGGATTGCCCGCGGGATCCGGCGGGGTGTGCGTGTCAAACAGGGCCAGGTCATTGGTTATGTCGGCTCGACCGGGCTTTCCACAGGCCCGCACCTCCACTTCGAGATGAAGTTTAACGGTCGGTATGTGAACCCTCTCCGGATCCGCCCTCCCCGGACC
>WFXO01000050.1 GCA_015490555.1 Caldifarciminota bacterium
CCGCGGAGAGGACCTGACTGATCTCTGGGTGGACACGGGAAAAGATGGAAACTTTTCCGTTCTTGGAACCGATTAGAAGGATCACGTAAGGGCGATCCGAAAAGTCTACCAGAAAGTCGCTGATCCGCTGGATCCCGGCCATCTCTAACCCTTCTACGTGGGATACCACCGCCAGAATGGGGTCCTCTACCAGCGGCTGCTCGCGAATTTGGCGTGCAACGAGATATGCATACCGATCCAGGAGTTCCCGGTAGGTTTTCTGCGTTTCGGCCCACTCTTCTTTGAGTTTGGAGACGCGGGTCAGGACCTGGGATTCCTCACTTCCCAAGGCTTCTGCAATCTCCTGGAGCCGCGTCCGCTTCTCCCGGAGATACTCGAAGGCCCGCTGGCCGGTATAGGCGTCGATCCGTCGGATCCCAGCCGAGGAGGCCTCCTCCTTGACGATCACGAAAAGGCCGATATCCCCCGTCCTGGACACATGGGTCCCACCGCACAGTTCCTTGGAAAAGTCACCGCAAGAGACCACGCGGACCCGGGCTTCATATTTCTCCTCAAAGATCGCCATGGCCCCCATCTCTAACGCCCGTTGATAGTCCATCCACTGGATCCGGACTTCCAGGTTCTCGCGGATTTTCTCATTGACCAGGTCTTCAACGGCCCGGATTTCTTGCTCGGTCATGGCCGTGGGATGGGAGAAGTCAAAGCGGGTCCGATCCGGTTCCACCAAGGAGCCCTCCTGTCGGACATGTTCGCCCAGGACTTCCCGTAAAGCCGCATGCAGGAGGTGTGTCGCGGTGTGGGCCCGCATGGTAGGCTTCCGCCAGCCAGGGTCGACCCGGAGTTCATACTCGGCCTCTGGATCTATCCGGCTCCCCTGGACGAAACGGCCGATATGGACATGATCTTTTCCCACCTTCAGGGTATCCTGGACCTCAATCTCGATGCCAGGACCCCGAATGACGCCCCGGTCTCCCTCCTGACCCCCGCTCCGGGCATAAAACGGTGTTTCCTCAAAGACCAGATAGACACGACCATTTTGGGTCGCATATTTCGCGATTTTGGAGCGGGCTTCGAGGGTCTCATATCCCACGAATTTTGTGGCTTTGTAAGCAGGATTGACCACCTGCAACTCGGGGAGTTGGGTCTCTTTCTGGGCCTTCCGGGCCTTCTCGCGCTGCTGTTCCAGATACGCCTCAAACCCCTCCCAGTCAAACTGAAGCCCGGCCTCTCGTCCCACTTCTTCAATCAAGTCCAGCGGCAAACCGTAGGTGTCGTAGAGTTTGAAAATGACTTCCCCTGCGAGGATCCCTGTGGTTTTCGCGTCTTCTACCGCCTCTTCCAGCCTGGGCAAGTTTCTCGCCAGGGTCTCCAGAAACCGCTCTTCTTCTCGTTTGACGATGAGTTCGACTTCGGTTTTACTCTGTTCAAGTTCCGGGTAGGCAGATTTCATGATGTGGACCACCACGGGCACCAGCCGATAGAGGATGGGCTCATGGATGCCGATTTTCTGGCCGAATCGGTGGGCACGCCGAAGGATCCGACGCAGGACATACCCCCGGCCAAAGTTCGAGGGATAGATGTGATCGGCGATGGCGAACGTCAACGCCCGGGCATGGTCTGCCAGAACCCGATGCGGCGCGCCCCGCTCATCCGGTTGGTAAGGCACCCCGCTGATCCGCTCGACTTCCTCAATCAGGGGCATAAAGAGATCCGTATGGAAATTTGAGTCCACTCCTTGAAGGACGGCCAAGAGACGTTCTAACCCCATCCCCGTATCAATGTTTTTGCTGGGGAGGGGAGCCAACGTGCCATCCGGCTTCCGCTCAAACTCCATAAAAACCAGGTTCCAGAGTTCGAGGAATCGTTCCCCCTCTTGGCCGGGATTCTGTTGATGGGGATCAAATTCCGGCCCCAGGTCATAATGAATTTCCGAACTCGGGCCACAGGGCCCCACCTCTCCCATTTCCCAGAAGTTATCCTTTTTGCCCAATCGGAGGATCCGGTCCTCCGGAACCCCCACCTCCTTCTGCCAGATCTCGTATGCCTCGTCATCTTCCGTATAGACACTCACCCAGAGCCGATCCGGATCCAAACGAAAGACTTCCGTCACCAATCCCCACGCCCAGAGGATGGCCTCCCTTTTGAAGTAGTCCCCAAACGAGAAGTTCCCCAGCATTTCGAAGAAGGTGTGGTGCCGGCGGGTGAAGCCAACATTGTCCAAGTCATTGTGTTTTCCACCGGCCCGGATGCATTTCTGAACAGAGGTGGCCCGGGTGTATGGAGGGGTCCGTTCCCCGAGGAAGTAGGCCTTGAATTGGTTCATCCCGGCATTCGTAAAGAGGAGAGTAGGGTCTCCGTGGGGCAACAAGGGCGAACTCGGGACCCGGGTGTGCCCGCGATCCTCAAAAAAACGCAAAAATGTTTCTCGAACTTTCTGGGCGGTCCATTCCATGGTCGCAAAATCTTAACTCCTGTCTTGCAAACAGTCAACATCCCAAACCAGAAATGGCCTTCAGGGGGTGCTGCTGGACACGCCGGCTCCCTCGGGACCGGGGTTGTGGTTAGGTGAGTTCGGTCCCGATCATACTTTCCAGGACCGGGTGAATCTGAATCGGTTTCAGGAGTTCATGGACAGCGGAAGGGTACGTGATCCCTTTTTCGGTGATCAGTGCGGTGACCCACTGCCAGGGAGTTTCGTCAAATAAAGGGGCCACCCACCGAAGGGACGATAAAGCCTCCGGTTTTTCTACTTCTGCGTCCTCCGTCCGATAGAAGGGATAGAGATCTTCCGGAAGTCCCTTGTAGGTCGTTGTCAACACATACACGGGGATTCCCTGTTCGTGGGCCCAACTGGCCAGGATCTGGGTTCCCACTTTGTTGACGAATCCCTGAAGAAAGAAAGCATCCGCTCCAACGACCAGACATTGGGCCTGCCCTGCCACCGAGGGGACTCCCAAATCAGCGACCACCGTCACCTGGAGTTCATGACGATGAAGTTCCTGGGCCAGGGTCAGACCTTCCCGACCCGGATAGGATTCGGTACAAAAGACGTGTTGAGGGCGACGCCGAAGCAGGAATTGGAACACCGTTGAACTATACGAATGGGTGAGAACCTGTTGGAACCGTCCCAGCGCACCCACGGCATTGGCGACCGCTTTTTCCTCGGCTGCTTGCACGGCGTTTTGTAGTTCTTGAATCTTGGCTTCAAATTCCATGAGATTGCCATCGGATGCATCCCACAGGAAATTTAAGTCGTTCGCCAGACGGATGAGGGGGGCCATGGAGGGGCGGGTGCGGAGGAGTTGCAAGGTAAAACCTCGAAGTTTGATGTACCGTTGCGGGCCCGGTAGGGGGAGTAAATCCTGGATGAAGACTTGAACGGCCTGAAAAGCGGTCTGTAAAAGATGGGAAGCCCCGTGCTCCCGATCTTCCGCAATCGTCTGTAAGATCTCCTCAGCGGTCATTTCATTATAATAAAGCCATGAGGGTTGGAATCCTGACCATCGGGCGGGAGTTGTTGATTGGCCGAACCCTGGATACCCATAGCCAATGGCTCGCCCAACGGCTGATCCCTTACGGCTTCACGCCCATCCGATTCGTCACCGTAGACGACCATCCAGATGAAATTGCACAGGCCATCCACTGGCTCCGATCCGCGGAGGTTGAGATTATTTTGACCACAGGTGGCCTGGGGCCGACCGAGGACGACGTCACCCTGGCAGCCATTGCACTGGCCTTGGGCAAGCGCCTGGTCCTCCACGAAGAGGCGTTACGCTGGGTCCAGGACCGTTACCTGGCACTTTACGAGGAGGGATATGTGGATTCCCCGGAACTGACCGAAGAGCGAAAGAAAATGGCCTTATTCCCGGAAGGAGCCCAAATCATTCCCAACGAGGTGGGTGTGGCCCCGGGCGCCATCGTCGCAATGCCCGGCGGATGGATCATCGCATTGCCAGGGGTTCCACGCGAAATGCATCCCATGTTCGAAAACTCTGTGTTGCCTATGCTCTTAGAGACCTACCAGGATCGTTTGGAACCCGTCGAAACCCGGGTTTTCCTCACGGGCGTCCAGGATGAGTCCCAAATTGAGCTACGTCTCAAGGCCCTCCGCGAGGCCTTCCCTGAGTTTTATTTCAAGTCCAAGGCTGAACGATTTGGGGAAGGTGTGGATATTCCGGTCGAGATCATGGGGCTTCAGAAAGTCTGGGCAGCCCAGGAAGAAACCCTTACTCAGGAACTTCGACACCGGTTCCCCGCTGGACGCTGGGTTCAACCCGAGTCCTGACCTGAAGAGGGGGAGAGTCTCTTGAGTTGTTCGTATTCCTGTCGGAGTTGGCGGCGAAGAGGGTCCCCGGAGGGAAGGGTCCGCAGTAAGATTTGATACAGGGCTTTGGCTCTCTCAATTCGGCCGAGTGCGACCCAAAGTTTCGCTGCTTCGGCCTGAGCGGTGGTCACCCATTGCCCGGCGTCTGGATGAAACAGGTAAAGACGGCGGTAATGCTGGAGGGCCTCCTCTAAGTTCCCAGTCTGTGCCGCTGCCTGCCCAAGCCAGTACTGCAACTCTGCTTCCTGCGCGGTCTCTCGGAGTTCACCTTCTAAAGATTCGAGCACGGCCTTTGCCTCTTCAGGCTGGGCGAGGTCCAGCAAGAGCAAGCCTAAGGAGTATTGAGCATCGAGCGCATCTTCGGTCTCTGGGTAGTCCTGGATCAGGCGTTCATAGGCCCGGCGGGCACCTTCGAGGTCCTTGAGCCGCTTCTGACAGACGGCCAGGTTATAGAGGGCTCGAGTCCGCAGGCTTGGGTCGTTCTGGACGAGGTCCAGGGACATCTGGTAGTATTCCCGTGCCTCTTTATACCGTCCTTCCTGGAAAAAGATGGAGGCCAGTTTGAAGGCGGCGTACCCGCGGGTCTCTGGGTCCCCCCATTGGATCGTTTTGAAGAACAAAGACTTCGCGGAGTCTAATTCTCCGGCCTTCATGAACGAGAGGCCCAGACGATATTGGAGTTTGGCTCGTTGGATGGGGTCCTGGATCTGTGATAAGAGTGTTGTTGCCAGACCCAGTTGACCTCGGGTGATCCATAATTCTGCCCGAATCCGTGTGAAGAAATCCGGACTTGCCCATCCTTTCCCGACAAGGATATTGACGAGGTTTCGTGCACGGAGGGTATCGCCGGACTCTTCCAGGAGACGGAGATAAGCCTCCACAAGGGTGGTGTCCATGGGAATCGGGATCCCTTCGAGGGCTTGGAGGTCCCGGTTTTGAAGGGCGAGGACAAACTGGACGCGAGGCTCGTCTTCCACATAGCGCCGAGCCCAGGTGAGTTGGTTTAAAGCAAGGAGTGCACGGGCTCGAAGCCGACGGGCCTCCGGAGTGTTCGGCTGGTATGCCCATTTGAGGGCCTGCCAGGGATCTTGAGGGAGCCACGCCTCCGCCAGGGCTTGAACCACATCCGGGGTCGGGCCGTATGCCTGGACAGTACGTTCGGCGACCGGGATCAGGTCTTCCCATTGCCCCAAGCGCTGGAGGGCAAGGACCTCCAGGCGGCGAGCCTCTCGGTCCAGGGCAAAGCCCGGTTTCTGGACCCTTTGGACCAACGGCAGAACCAAATTGGGCTGATCCCTTTGCCAGAGAGTCTCCGCCAACGCAAGCACATCGTCCGGCCGTTGGAAGTCGAGGTATCGGTAGGCAGAGTCAATTTGTCCGGCGGCAAGATAGACGCGAAAAACCAGGTGGGAATCGGCAGCCATTTCCGGATCCTGACGGAGCAACGTTAAGGCATGGTCCGCCTGGTGTGTTTCGATGAGCCATTGGACATATTGGATACGCTGGTCGGAGGTCAAGAGAGTGGGGTCAATGGTGGGAAGGCTCATGGGGGCGATCCAACGGAAGGCCATGGCTCTTGTCCAAGGGTCTGTGACCCCCGCCTGGATCAATGCACGGACGGAGTCCAGAAAAACGGAATCCCCCTCTTCCTGGAAGGCCTGGAGGTAAGCCTGAGCCAGGTAGCCCCGAATTGCCCCATCCCGGGGTGTCTCTTTCAAGAGGTTGATTACCAGCCGGTATTGGCCAGCATCCAGAAGTTCCTCAAGCCCCACAAAGAGAGGAAGCCCCTTCGCAATCTCCAGAAGTAGATTCTGGATTTGAGACGGAGATGCGGGCTTCCGGACCGGTAACCCGATCTCCCTCAGGCTGGCTTCCACTTCTTGCGCAAGGGGTGTGTTGCCTTGCCCTGTCAAAGAGAGGTCCGCAAGAAGGGCTTGTCCAATTTGTTCTTTGGGGACCCAGTCGGTGCCCTGGCCCGGATCCTTCCAGAGGTCTTCCCAAATTTCTAATCCTTCCTGGTGCAATCCGTCTCGGTCCAGAGCCTGAGCGAGGGTGAAGGAGAGACGGCGTGAGACCCTCCCCTTCTGCCATCGTTTCCAGGCTTCGAGAGGTCGGCCACTCTGGAGCAGTGCCTGGACCCAAAGATCCGAGAATTCCTGAGAAGTTCCTAAAGAGTCCAGGATATGGAGGGCTTGTTCCGTCGCACCGATCTGGAGCAAGGCTCGACTTCGAAGGCGGGGGTCCTTCAGATGTTGCACCGCGGAGGCGAGGAGTGTGGTATCCTGGAGCAGGAGACCTGCCTGGACTTTCAATGGGGCAAAGGGGGTTCCCGTATCCGGCAAGAGTGGGGCGATGGACTCCAAAACGGAGACATCGCGGAGATTCAGGGCAAGGCGACAGAGCAGGGCGCGGCTCTTCAGATCGTCGGTTTCTAAGAGGAGGGCATAGGCCGATGCGGTGTCTCCACGGGCCAAAAGGGCTTGGGCGTGTAGTCTTTTTGCTTCAGGGACATCAGATCGCTGGCTGAGGACCTGCGCACGGGCAGGATTCCCGGTTTTCAGGTAGAGTTGAGCGATCTGGAGTTGGTAGGTGGCATGTTTGGAGGGAGTATCGGCAGCCAGGATCTTCCAGGCGCGCAATGCCTTCGAAAGATTCCCGGAGGCTTCGAAGAGTTGGGCTACCTGGAGAAGGTGGTTGACTCGGCCGGGATCGCGAGGGAACTCAAGGGCCAGGCGGAGGTAGGCCTCGGCACGGTCCGAATCCGGGCCCACGTGCGTCAGGAGTTGGAGGGCCTGTTTCCGGATCTCCTCCGATGCCCGGAGGAGTTTTTTCAAGTTCTGGATGGCCTGATGGGTATCCCCCTGAACGATCTGGAGTTCCGCGAGTCCCAGTTGTGCATATTGAGCCCAGATTGTTTGTGGATAGCGTGCTTGAATGGTTTGATAAAGGATCTCTGCGTCTTGCCACTTCCCCTGGTCTTTCAGGCTCTGGGCCAGATCCAGGAGATCCTGTTGTGCATGGAGAATGCCGGTGAGCAGGGAAGTAAACAAAAACAGGGTTGTCCAGGTCCTGGCCATGCCCAGGATTTTACGTCACCGGGAAGAAAGGGTCAAACCATGGAGGGCCATCGGATCATTGCATGTCGGAAATCCCACATATAAAATTGGCCTATGCGAGTTTCTGCGGTGATTGTCGCGGCGGGTCGGGGCGAGCGATTTGGGGCCTTCAAACAGGTCAGCCCGTTGCTTGGAATCCCCGTATTGGAGCATACCTTGGCCCGTTTTCAGGTCCACCCTTCGGTCGATGAGATTGTTGTTGTGTTGCATCCCGAACTGATGGACCAAGCGGATCAGTGGACTCGTACATTCTCGAAGATCCGTATTGTGGTCCCCGGGGCGGAGACCCGTTCGGCCTCTGTGTTGCGGGGGATTCAGGAAAGCCGTGGGGAGTGGCTTCTGGTTCACGACGGGGTCCGTCCCTTGGTCTCGACTTCTTTGATTCATCGGGTGGTCGGTGCCCTTCGTCATCATCCGGTGGTGGTTCCGGTGGTCCCTTTGCGGGACACCGTGAAGCGACGAAGTGACGATCAAGTCTATGGCGAATTGGACCGCAAGCAGTGGGTCATGGTCCAGACCCCCCAGGGCGTTCATCGTGAGGTGATCCTTCGAGCCTATGAGGTCCTGGGGGAGAAGGCCTGGGTGCAACCGGATGAGTCCACCTTGGTCGAACAGGCGTTGGGGATTCGGGCCCATGCGGTTCCTGGAGATCCACGAAACCTCAAAATTACCTATCCGGAGGATCTCCACATGGCCGAACAGATCCTTCTCCAAGGGATTCGGGTGGGATTTGGGACGGATCTTCATCGGCTCGTCCCAGGCCGACCTCTGGTGATTTGCGGGGTGACGATTCCCTTTGAGCAAGGTCCCCTGGGGCATTCTGACGGAGACGTCGGGATCCATGCCCTGATAGATGCCCTCTTAGGAGCCACAGCCTTAGGGGATATCGGCCAATGGTTTCCGGATACCGACCCGGCATACAAAGACGTGGCCAGTACCGATCTCCTTCAAAGCGTCTACGAGGCCATCCAGAAAAAGGGGTTTCGGATCCTCCATGTCGATCTGACCATTGTCTTGGAACGTCCAAAGATTGCACCCTATGCGGACGCAATGCGGGCGGTCCTTTCGGACATCCTGAAACTCTCTAAAGCGCGGATTTCTATCAAGGCCAAGACCTCAGAGGGGGTGGGGCCTGTGGGCCGGGGAGAGGCTATCCAGGCCTTTGCCACGGTCACCCTCCTCGGGTTCGACCTCTAAATCTCGCTCAACAAGTCTTTCTGGGACACAAACTTTTCATATTGACTTAGCCGAATTCTCCCCGTAAGATTTGCCGCATGAGGTTGGAAGGCCAGGACTCCGCAGGCCTTGACTATTCCGAGTTTCGGACTCACTGGTTCTCCCCAGAGGAACGTTCTTGGATTCTGAAACGGATCCCGACGACCAAGGAAAAAGAAGAGATCCAGATCTATGTTGCTTATCCCGATACCTTTCCAGGTCCGCTTCGGATCATTGTGATGGCCCCGGACTGGGCCGGACTCCTGGATGCCATTTCCGGAAAAATCCATCAACAAGGATACAACATTCATTCCATCGCCGGTTTGGTCATCGATGAGGTCGGTATTGTTCGCTTAGAACTCTGGCTTCAATCAGAAAAGGAAAAGAAGGAAGTCCAGAGCCGGCTCAAACAGTTTGAAGAGTTCCTGCGGGTGATCGGGAAAGGGGGTGGGGCAGTCAAACAAATTCTTTCGATCGCGATCCGTAAACTCGATGTTTTCGAGAAGATTGTCGCCTGCTTATCTTCAATGATTGAGGAAGATCCTGAAACCCTGGAGGATTTGGTTTCTGAGGATGGAGAGGCCGTCAAGTTTGTCATCTCCCGGTCCGAGGCCTATCTCTTGGAACGGAAACCGGAGGATCTCGCTCGGCAGATCTTTTTAAACTACGAATTTCAGAAAATTCTACGAGAGAAAGGCCGTGGTGTGCTGGTGAAGGCGGAAAACATCTGGTCCCTTGGCGGATGGCTGACCGGAATCTCTGTCGCAGGGATGGATCGAGACCTCTCCTTGGATGATGTTCTGGACGCCCTGCGGGAATATTTGCCCACTTTTCATCGGGAATACGATAAGCAGTTCATCTCACGGGATGGGGTCACCGTCATCCGCCTGGAAATTACCGATGGCAAAGGAAATCCCTTGCCTGAAGAAGAACTGCCGTTGTTAGAAAATTGGCTCTATCGGAAATTGGACCGGCCCCGCCTTCGAGAGCCTTTGAATATTAAACTCAGTGTCGAACTCTTTGGCCGCCTGATCATCCCCCGGCTCATTGATGAAGTGGTCGCAACAGGAATTCCTCAGTTCTACCTTTTGCCCGGTCGTACCGGAAAAGATGAAGCAGACTTTAAACTCGCCGTTGTCAAACGGAAAGCCAGTGATGGGAGTGTCCTCCTGACCTCCCTTGTCGAGGCTCTTTCAAAAATCGAAGGAATCTCGGTTCAGTCGTCCAAAGCCCCCAGTTTCTCCCGAGGATGTGAAATCGAGATTATCAATTTACGGGCAGAGTTGGGGAAGTTTCGGTCCGAGGAGGAAATCTACAGCCGGGTAAAAGAAGCGGTGCGAAGCGTTATCCAGAATTTCCGGGACTTTGATGAAGGAATGCGGACGCTGGATCGCACCAAACTCCTTCAGGTTGAGAAAATCCTGAACGTGAAACGGGAGTCGGACAAGCGGTTTGTTCGGGAATACTTCTTCTCCATGGAGGATTTCCACCGACTCCAGGCACCGGTGGACCATATTGTGAACGAGATTTCCTTGGCCCAACAGGCCATTCAGGACCATCAACTGCGCCACTCCCCGATTTTAAAGATCCAGGAGACGGACTATGCGATTTTGGTTTGTCTCGTGGCCCCTGGGGAGTCTGGAATCTATGAGGAGATTTTCCGCCGTCTTTCGGAGTTTGGGGACATGGTCCTGACCCGGTTGGACGACTATGGGCTTTCCATGTTTACCCTCATCAAGAAGAAAGGGAAGCCCAAGGTCGACCAGGTGACGAGTGCCTTGCAGGACCTGATCCCCTCTCAAGCCCTTCAGGTTGAAAAAAAGGAGGTTGCTGCATGAAGGTTACCCTTTCAGTCATTAAAGCAGACATCGGAGGGTATGTGGGCCATTCGGGGATGCATCCTCGACTCATGGAGGTGGCCGAAGAAAAACTGCGGGAGGCACAAGAATCTGGGCTCCTCATCGATTACTTTGTCACCCGCGTGGGGGATGACCTCCAATTGATCATGACCCATACGCAGGGGACGGAGAGTGAGACCATCCATAAATTGGCATGGGACACCTTTATGGCGGCTACAGAAGAGGCCAAGGCCCTCAAACTTTACGGGGCCGGACAGGATCTTTTGACAGATACCTTTTCGGGGAATGTGAAGGGGATGGGACCCGGCTTAGCAGAAATGGAGATCGAAGAACGGCCTTCCGAGCCCGTCATCATCTTCATGGCGGATAAAACCTCCCCCGGTGCCTGGAACATCCTCTTGTACCGCATTTTCGCAGATCCTTTCAATACAGCAGGGCTCGTCATCGACCCGAAATTACATCCAGGGTTCACATTTGAGGTCATGGACATCCGGAACAACACCCTTGTTCGATTGGATACGCCTGAAGAGACATATGATTTGTTGGCGCTGATCGGCTCGATCGAACGGTTTGTGATTCGGGCTGTCTATCGGCGGTTAGATGGCGAGATCGCCGCCGTTGCCTCAACCCAAAAACTCTCTCTGATTGCCGGGAAGTATGTAGGCAAGGACGACCCGGTGATGATCGTTCGCGCGCAGTCCGGGTTCCCCGCGGTCGGCGAAATCCTGGAAGCCTTTACACATCCGCCCCTGGTCCCAGGGTTCATGCGTGGGTCGCATTTTGGGCCGTTAATCCCGGTCCCCTTCCACTTTTCAAATACGGCCCGCTTTGATGGTCCGCCCCGTGTCATTGCCGCAGGCTTCCAGTTAGCAGAAGGACGACTGGTGGGCCCACGCGATCTCTTCGACGATCCGTCCTTCGATCGCGCACGAGAGATGGGGAACTTGGTCTCGGATTACATCCGCCGGATGGGTCCTTTCGAACCCCATCGCCTCTCGGAGGACGAAATGGAGTATACTACATTACCTTCGGTCCTCAAACACCTCGAGAACCGATTCCAAAAACTGGAGGATTAAGAGACGATGAGTGAAACTCCGACCATTGTAAGAATCTCTGGCGCGTTGGTCGTTGCCGACCACATGCGTGGAGCACGGATGAATGAGATTGTCCGGGTCGGCAAACTCGGCCTCGTCGGCGAGGTCATCCGACTCGAAGAAGACAAGGCCTACATCCAGGTCTATGAAGATACCTCCGGTCTCTTTGTTGGGGAACCTGTACAGCGAACCGGTGAGTCTCTGGCCGTTGAACTGGGACCGGGCTTGCTGACCCAAGCCTTTGACGGGATCGAACGACCGCTGGACGTGATCCGAGCGGAACGCGGAGACTTCGTGGAACGTGGGATTGATGTGCCCTCCCTGTCCCGAGATAAGAAATGGCAGTTCCAGCCGACCAAGAAAGCGGGCGACAAAGTTCGACTGGGAGATGTCATTGGAGAGGTCCCCGAGACCCATTCCATTGTCCACCGGGTGATGGTGCCCCCGAACCTCAAGGGCTCGGTTTACCTGACCCCCCAGGATATGGAAGAGGAGTTTACGATCGAAGAGATCCGAGAGGGAGAATTCACCATTGAAGACACCATTGCGGTTCTCAAGGATGCCGAGGGCAAAACCTATGAGGTGAAGTTGGCGCATCGTTGGCCTGTTCGGGTCCCTCGGCCCGTCCGCCGGAAGTTCCCTCCTGACATGCCGTTGATCACGGGGACCCGGATTCTCGATTTCTTCTTCCCCATTGCACTCGGAGGAAACGCCGCAATCCCCGGTGGCTTCGGGACCGGGAAGACCGTTACCGAGCAGACCTTGGCCAAGTATTCCCTGGTGGATGTCGTGGTGTATATCGGATGCGGAGAACGGGGCAACGAGATGACCGAAGTCTTGGTGGAATTCCCAGAACTCGAAGACCCGTTACACGGCGGACCCTTAATGGATCGGACGATCCTGGTGATTAACACCTCGAACATGCCGGTCGCGGCCAGAGAGGCCTCGATTTACACCGGGATTACCCTTGCAGAGTATTACCGTGACATGGGCTACCATGTGCTCCTCTTGGCGGACTCCACCTCCCGGTGGGCCGAGGCACTCCGAGAGATGTCCTCCCGCTTGGAAGAAATGCCGGGCGAGGAGGGGTACCCGACATATCTCTCTTCGAAACTGGCAGAATTCTATGAACGGACAGGCCGCGTCCTTACCCTGGGCAGCGATGAACGCATTGGGTCTGTGACGGCTGTCGGAGCTGTTTCTCCACCTGGTGGTGACTTCTCAGAGCCTGTAACCCAGAGCACCCTCCGGGTGGTCGGCGGTTTCTGGGCCCTGGATACCGACCTGGCACACCGACGACACTTCCCCGCCATCAACTGGCTCCGGAGTTATACCCTCTACTACGACCTCATTGAAGATTGGTTCAAAGAAAATGTCGATCCGGAGTGGTCGGAACTTCGACGCTGGGCGTCCGAAATCCTTCAGAAAGATGCCGAACTCCAAGAGATTGTCGTTCTGGTCGGACCGGACGCGCTCCAGGACCATGAACGGCTGATCCTCGAGACCGGAAAACTCATTCGGGAAGGGTTCCTCCAACAGAATGCATTCCACGAAATTGATGCGTCCTGTCCACCGAAAAAACAGGCGGGCATGATGCGGCTCATCCGGACCTTCTACGAACTTGGCGAGAAGGCCCTGGCTGAAGGGTTGGGCATCAATACGATTCTGGAACTCGAAGAACTCGAGGACATCACCCGGATCAAAGAGGTGCCTCCAGAGGAATTTGACGCACGAGCAGAGGAAATCGAACAGAGACTCAGACAGAAACTGGGAGCTGCAAAACAGGCGGCATAAGAGGGATCGGAAGGAAACGTCGGACGCCCCCAACTTTGGTTGGGGGCGTTTTTTATTGGAGGTCTTTGAGCCGAAATTGATAGGGAAGTAACTCCCGGAGTGTCGTCTCTTTGGCCTGGCCACGGAGGGGAACCGAAACAATTTTCAAATCAGGATTCGAGAATTCTGAGAGGACCTGTCGGCATGCGCCGCAGGGCATGACGGGCTCTTCGGTGTCCGTCACCAAGACCAACACTTCCGGCGTCTTCTCTCCGGCATGGACCATGTGGAACACGGCCACGCGTTCTGCACATATGGTCAAGCCATAAGAGGCATTTTCGATGTTCGATCCTGTAAAGACTTTTCCGGACGCCGTGAGAATGGCAGCGCCCACCCGGAACTGGGAGTAGGGCGCATAAGCCCGTTCTCTTGCGTTTTTTGCTGCCTCAATTAGATTTTCGAGATCCACCAACGGTCCTCCTTTGTGTCATGGGTGAGTACGAACCTCTCTCCAGTCTCTGTAAAGACTTTGAATCGCCGGATATAGCGATCCCCGGCTTCTTCAAGCGAGATCGGCATCCACCGGACCACCCGTTTCCAGTGACCCAGCCACTGAAACCGGATGGGGTGCTCTTCTGCCCGCCCTCCGGAATAGCAAATCACCCTTGCTTCTTGGCCTTGTGGGTCTCGTACCATTCTCGAATATAGGCCACGATTTCTTCGGTCTTCGTCCCCGGTCCAAAAAGTTTCCCGACCCCCATTTGATAGAGTTTTTCTTTGTCTTCTTCGGGGATAATCCCCCCACCGAAGAGGAGCACATCATCGAGACCGTGCTCTTTCATCAACTTTAAGACCTTCGGGAAATACGTCATGTGGGCTCCAGAGAGAATTGAGAGGCCGATGACATCCACGTCTTCCTCCAAGGCGGTTTTTACGATCATCTCGGCCGTCTGATGGAGACCCGTGTAAATCACTTCCATCCCGGCATCTCGGAGGGCCCGAGCGATCACCTTTGCACCCCGATCATGACCATCCAAGCCGGGTTTTGCAATGAGAACCCGGATCTTTTTTCCCATTTCCCTTTCTCCTTCCCTCTCTTAGATGCCTAACAGTTGAAAGATCCACCGAGCAGTGTCTAATGCCAACGGTGTGAACACACTGTTTTGTGTCAACTGGCTCAGGAATTGGTGAGAAACCAAATAATTGTACAACAGGCTAATCGGGATCCAAGCCTCTAAGCCACCCAGAAGCCCACCCCCCAGGATGTCGAGCCATCCTAAGGCGAGGGTTCGCCGAACCGCCCCTTTGAGAATCGCCCCAAGGATGAAGAACAGCAGGTAGGTCAACACGAAAACGGTTAAAAACGAAAGGATCTGGACGGCAAGGGGTTGGGGAATGAAATTCCAGAATGGGGACACGAAATCCCAGTGATCTGCCGCCATCCACAAGGCTACGGCAATCCCCACCAGGGAAATGACTTCCATGATCAGCCCTTTCCGAAGCCCTCTGAAGATGTTGAACGCAACCACGACGGCGACCGCAATGTCGAACCAGATCATTTCAGAACTCCACAATCTCCGCTTGGAGGCGGGTGAGATCAAGGATTGCAAACGTCCGCTTGTTGGATAAGTATCCGCAGGCCTCGCCGGGGTTGAGAATCAGCCCCTTTGCCGTGGATTCGTTTCGGATCTCGTGGAGATGGCCGTATAGGACCACATCAAATTGCGTGGCCAATACCTCTGGGGCAACCGGCTCATGCATCATGATGATCTTACGATCTGCCAGAGTGAGCACTCGCGGGCCGACCTGGATCTCTGCCCCGTGTTTCTCAAACATCGCCTTGAGGAAGAGCCGCTCTCCATCGTTATTCCCGTAGACCGCATACAAACGGCCGGAATATACCTCCCGAATGAACCGGATGACAAAGGGGGAGATCACATCCCCGAGATGCAAGACCGTTTGGATCCCCTGTTGCTCAAAAAAACGGAATGCTTCTTGGATAGCGGGGATATGGTCATGGGTATCGGAAATGACCCCGATCTTCATCCGATCCTCCACAGGGTGAGTGCAACCAATCCCACCAAGATCTCAACCTTTAACCATTCTTGGATTTGAGCCGCAGGTCTCCGTATTTTCCCGAGGATGAAAAGAATCAAAGGAGTGTCAACGCCCAACACAACAACAAGGAGATAGGCCTTCCCAAAAAGCCCGAGCGCATAGGGAATCAGTGTCACCATAACAAGGATGGCGAGCAAGATTTTTGCCATGCGCCATGCGAACGTTTCCCCAAGCCACAGGGGGAGCGTTCGTGCTTGACGGATTCGGTCTGCGGCAGCGTCTTGAATATCTTTGACGATTTCTCGGGCCCAGTGGAACAAAAACGCAAAGAGAAACGGGAAGATCATTGCTCGGATCTCGCCCACCACTACGCCGACAAAAAGGAAGGTCAGGGCAGCAATCCCACTGACCAATAGATTACCCAGTAGAGGGACCCACTTTGCCCAGAGGTTGTACATGAGGATGCCGAGGACGGCCAATCCAGCCACGAGAAACGGCATTTGTCCCAGAGTCCACGCACTCCCCAGTCCAACCAGGAAGAGGACCACCGCGATTCCAAGGGCGCCTTGGGGCGAGACTCTCCCCGAAGGGATGGGCCGTTCTGGATGCGCCACACGGTCTACATCGACATCCAAAACATCATTGAGGGCGTTCCCCGCGGCCGTAATCGCGGCGACCGTTAGCCCCGTCAACCAACCGACCCACGTCCGGGGACAAACCCCGGTCATTTGAAATCCTACCCACACCACCAAAAGGGCGATGAAGACATTTTCGGGTCGGAGAAGTTCAATCCATCCCCAGAACCGGAATTTATTCTTTGCTGACATTGCCGATGTTGAGGATGGTACCCTGGTCTGAAATGATGAGTTTGACCTTGTCGGAAAGTTTGTCAACATAGAGATACTGGACGTATTCCGGATTCTTCTTCAGGGTCTTGGAAATGATCTCGATCGCTTTGGCTTTCCCCTCGGCTTCGATTTGTTTTCGCTCGGCCTCTTTCCGTTCTTTTTCCAAGACGTATTTCATCCGCTCGGCTTCTTGCTGGGCGATCTGCTTTTCCTCCACCGCCTTGGCAAAGTCCGGCGTGAAATGAACATCCCGGAGCACAATCTCTTCAATGATGAACCCGTCCTTTTCCAGCAAATCTTTCAGACGCTTTTTGATCTCTTCCTGAATAAACAGGCGTTTTTCAGAATACACGTCCATGATCGGGTATTCCGAAATCACATGGCGGACGATCGAGCGGATAGCCGGACGCACGACCTTTTCGTCATAATCGGGCCCAATGCGGCGGTGGACGGAGATGAGACTATCTGGATTTATCCGATACCAACACGTGAGATCGATGCCGACCTGGAGTCCTTCCTTCGTAGGCGACCACAGAGAGTCATCGATATTTTTACGACGCCCCTCCCCCTTTTTGGACGACATGGTGTATTCCTGACGCCGCATGTCATACACATATGTGTTGTAGATAAACGGGGGAACAAAGGTGATTCCTTCCCCTACGGCAGAGAAAGTTTTGGTTAACACATTGAACTTGACCATGGCATGGCCTACGGGGACCATCCGCACACTGGTGACCAAGAGGAGCAAAATCACCCCAGCCACGATGATTCCGATGGCGGGAAGGGTGAAATTAAATCGTCGGACCGTGATGATTTCACCCTCCCGCTCGGTCAGAACGACCCGAGAGGATGTTTTCGCGAGCCAATAGATCAGGACAGCGATGATGGCTGCAACAACAAGGACTCCGAACATGGCAAAATCCATTGTAAACAAGGGGCTTGGGGAAGTCAAGGAAAGGGCCCTTGCGGTCCCTTTGGGACTCGGATAGAATTGCAATCCACAAAGGGAGGTCGTTCGATGATACGCTTTGGAATCATTGGCTATGGCATCATGGGCAAGTGGTATGCCCGCATCATTTCAGAATCTCCACGTGCGCAATTGGTCGCCGTGACTTCCAAAAGCGAGTCTTCACTCCAGGTTGCAAGAGATACGTATGGGGTGGCGGTATATCAAGACACCGAAGAGATGTTGGATCGGGAACAATTGGATGCTGTGTACATTGCTACCCCGGATCCCCTCCATACCCCCTTTGCGATCGCTGCCTTGAAACGCGGTGTCCATATCTTGTTGGAAAAACCCATGACCATGTCTCTGAGAGAGGCCAAGGCGATTCTGGAGACCGCGAAGCAATCTGGGGCCCTTGGAACGTTGCGGTTCGGAAGCCGATATTCCCCACCATTCCTAAAAATTAAAGAGGCCATAGAGCGGGGTGATGTTGGAGAAGCCGTCGCCGTCCACGCCCGTTTAAATGACCGAATTTACGTCCCCACCGAGATGATTTCTTGGGCGGATCAAACCACTCCCGCCTGGTTCCTGATGTCCCATCTCTTGGATCTCGTTTGGTGGCTCTTAAGGAAACGTCCACGTCGTGTAAGCGCCACCGGGGTCCAGAAAGTCCTTTCCGCGCGAGGGATCCATACCTACGACGTGATCCAGGCCCTTGTTGAATATGAAGACGGTGTGATCGGCACATTTGAAACGGGGTGGATTTTGCCAAATAGCATGCCCAGCATGGTAGATCTCAAGGTCGACGTGGTTGGAAACCGAGGGGCCAGTTTCGTGGAGACCCTCCATCAGACGGTCCGGGTAGCCAGCGACACCTATACCTATCCGGGGGTCATGATGGTGGAGGTGGGTGGACGACTTCAAGGCTACTTGATTTACATTTTCGAACAATTCTTGGACGCGATTGAAGGCAAGTCCCCCAACCCCGTCCCATTGGAGGATGGGGTGCTTAATGTGGCCACACTGGAGGCCATTCACCGTTCTTTGGAGACGGGGCAGTGGGAGCCTGTTCCCGAGGTTTAAAGGTCTTCTTCTGGGAACCACAAAGCGGCCGCTGCGTGAAGTCCGTACAGGTTGAGATGGGGCACGCGCTCAAATTCCACAAGCCGGTACTTGTCAATGAGACCACCCGTGAGGAGTTTCCGAAACGTTTTCCAGGACAACTCGATGGCCCCGCCGTATGTGATCGAGCGAATTCCGGCTTCCAGAGTCTTCATAATCCCGATCTCCATGGCCTCTTCGGTGGAGGTACCGACGAAGTGGGGAACATTTTGCCACTCAAATTCGAAGAGAAGGGCGGTCTCTGCGGCCAAGGCCTTGCGGAGTATGTTGGGACCTGGGATAATGGCTCCGCCGTAGAAATGGCCGTCCCCGCCAATGAAATCGACTGTGATCGCTGTGCCGAGATCCACGACCACGCTGTCCGCTTGAACCCACTTTTGGACATAAAAGGCGTGGACCAATCGATCGGTTCCCAGAGTTTCCGGGCGTTCGTAATCCACCGTAATTCCTAAGTCTGGGGAGTAGCGTAAAAATCTCACTTCCCCAACCACTACCGATTTCAGGAGATGTTCGATTGTGGCGTCCAGGGAGGGGACGACGGAGCTGACCAGTGCCCCGCGCGCCTGAAAACGGCTTAATCGTTCGGCCAACTCGTCCGGATTGAGTTTTGAGGTTGGAACATCCAGGGTTTCTTCCAGCCGGCCGCGCCGGAAATAGCCGATATGAATCCTCGAATTTCCAACGTCCACAGCCAAAAAAGCCATGTTCACGTCTTCAGCGGCTGTTTTTGGGCTGCAGGGAACAAAACATTGTTGAGAATCAGACGGTATCCAGGAGAGTGTTTATAGAACCGAAGGTCCGTTGGTGGATCTCCGATAAAGTGCTGGTAATCTTCAGGGTCATGGCCGCCCAGGAAACTGAAAAATCCTTTGCCGTAACTTCCGTAGATGTATTTCGCCTCGTCGGTTCCCTTCACTTCGCCCATTACCACCACATAGTCTTTAAGTCGGGATTTTCGGAAGCCTGTGTCTTGCCCTAAAAATTCCTTGATGACACGGGTATGGTCCTGTGTGAGAATCGTTGGAACAGGATCGAATTTCGCGGAAAAGTCGAAAAGGGTGAAGTAGGTCTTGGGGCCACGACGGGCCGCTTCGCGCGTGACATCCACGTCGGAATGTTCATAGACCATCGGATCCATGATCAGTTTGAAATTTTGGAATGCCAGGGTATTGTTGAAGTTCAGTTTTTCTTGGGCTCGGGGGTCTGGCGGGTCTCCATCATAGACAGAGCCGACGATATCCACACCATCCGCGGCAAGGGCAATATCCAGGGTAATTGGGGCGGAACACATGGCGAACAGGAATCCACCGCGTTTGACATAATCCCGAATTCGTTTCGCAACGGCCAGTTTCAACTGAGAGACTTTTGGATAGCCGAGTTTGTGGGCAAGTTGAGTCAAGACCTGGACTTCCCGTTGGTACCAATCGGCGTTCCGATAAGACAAGTAAAACTTACCGAACTGTCCCGTAAAATCCTCGTGGTGGAGGTGGAGCCAATCGTATTGATCCAATTTTCCAGCGAGAATATCCTCATCATAAATGCGGTCGTAAGGGATTCCGGCGTATTCCAGAGCTAAGGAAACAGCGTCGTCCCAGGGTTCCGCATACGGAGGGATATACACGGCGACTTTCGGCGCCTTTTCTAAGACGACCCGATTCATGTTGGAGTTTTCGATGGTCTGGTAAATGGCCTGTACCTGGGAAGGGCTGAGGACTTCGTAGGTCACGCCCCGAATCTCGCAATACTCACGGATTTGGGGATCATCTTGGATTAAGAAAGAACCGCCGCGGTAATTGAGGAGCCACTCGGTATCCAGTCCCAATTCGAGCGCATGGTAGGCGACCCCATATGCGCGTAAGTGGTCTTGTTGGGCTGAATCCATGGGGATCAAGAGTTCAGCGAACCCGCTCTTCATACCCCAGAGACTCAGGAGAAAAAGGATTTGTCCGATTTTTCGCATAGCAGTCTTTATAATAAGTGGCACCGGATCCGCTTTTCAAGGCGTTTCCACCCCCGAGAGAAAAAGGAGGTCAAACCATGAAGGTTCGTGTCCTTATTATGGGTGCTGCGGGTCGCGATTTTCATAACTTTAACGTGTTTTTCCGCGGCAACCCGCAGTTTGAAGTCGTGGCTTTCACCGCGACCCAAATCCCGGATATCGAAGGGCGGGTTTATCCGCCGGAACTTGCAGGACCGGAGTATCCCGAGGGCATTCCCATTTATCCCGAGGAAGAACTCGTCCAACTCATCCGAGAGAAGCAGGTTGATCTGGTGGTCTTCTCCTACTCAGATGTTTCGCATGAGTATGTGATGCACCGGGCTTCCAGGGTCATGGCAGCAGGGGCAGATTTCATGCTTTTAGGGGCAGAACACACCATGTTGACATCCGAGAAGCCCGTGATTGCCATCGGGGCGGTCCGGACGGGGAGTGGGAAGAGTCAAACCACCCGCCGTGTTGCCGAGATCCTGAAACAGCATGGATTGAAGGTGAGCATCGTTCGGCATCCGATGCCGTATGGGGATTTGAGAAAACAAGTGGTGCAGCGGTTCGCAACGTTGGAAGACCTGGATCGGTACGAGTGCACCATCGAGGAACGAGAGGAGTACGAACCCCACATCCGAAGAGGCAATGTGGTCTTTGCCGGAGTGGACTACGAGAAGATCCTTCGTGCTGCAGAGAAGGAAGCGGATGTAATCCTGTGGGACGGTGGGAACAATGACATGCCGTTCTTTCGGCCGGATCTCTTCATCGTGGTCGCAGATCCCCATCGCCCCGGCCACGAGCAATCCTATTTCCCCGGTGAGACCAATGTGTATCTGGCCGATGTAGTGGTGATCAACAAAGTCGATACGGCGTATCCCGAAGACATAGAGACCGTTCGGGATCACATCCGTGAGATGAACCCTCAGGCGATCCTTGTGGAGGCCGCCTCCCCGATCTTTGTGGAAGATCCAGACAAAATCCGTGGCAAACAAGTCGTTGTCGTCGAGGACGGTCCCACATTGACCCATGGGGAGATGAGTTACGGAGCGGGGATCGTAGCGGCCTTGAAATTTGGGGCTGCCGACATCGTGGATCCCCAGGAATACGCGGTCGGTTCGATCCGGGAGGCCTACGAAAAGTATCCACAACTCCAAAATCTGATCCCGGCCTTGGGCTATTCTGAAACGCAGTTGAAAGAGTTGGAGGAGACACTGAACAAAGTTCCTGCAGATACCGTGGTGGTGGCCACCCCGATTGATTTGGGCCGGATTCTCAAAATCAACAAGCCGACGGTGCGTGTCTTTTATGAACTGCAAGAAATTGGAAAACCGGATCTGGAAGAGATTTTGTCCAAGTTCCTGCGTGAGCGCGGACTGGGGTCGTGAGCAGTTGCTAAAAACGTTCCAAAGTTTTAAAATTTAGTAAGCCATAGGCAAATTCCCAAAAGGAGGTCAATCATGGCGTTGCTAAGAGAAGAAGATCGCCAATACTTGATCAATTTCTTCAATGAGAAACTCGTAGATCCCGTGAAGATTGTGTACTTCACACAAAAACTTGAATGTCAATTTTGTGAGGACACGCGGAACATCTACGAGGAAGTCAGTAGCCTCAATCCCAAGATCACGTTAGAGGTCTACAACTTCACGGTAGACCGGGACAAAGCCGCAGAATACGGAATCGACAAGATCCCAGGAGCTGCGATTATCGGCAAAGAGGACTACGGGATCCGCTTCTTTGGCATCCCGTCCGGTTATGAGTTCATGAGCCTTGTCGAGGCGATTGTCCACGCCTCCAGAGGGGAAACGGATCTGGAGGAGACCACCAAAGAGAAACTAAGAACCTTGAATCAGCCTGTGCATATTGAAGTTCTGGTGACTCCTACGTGTCCTTACTGTCCGAAGATGGTAACCATGGCCCATCAATTTGCGGTGGAGAATCCGAACATTCGGGCGGACATGGTGGAGGTCACAGAGTTTCCTCACATTGCCAATAAGTACAGCGTATACGGAGTTCCCAAGACGGTGATCAATGGGGGGCATGGGATCGAGGGCGCCGTCCCCGAGCATGTGTTCCTGGAGCACCTGTTTAGCAGTTTAGAAGAGGAGTCGGGGGACGGGAAGGGTACGATCATTACACCGTAAAGAGTGGGGGGCGGCCCCTTGAAAGGGGCGCCCCCTTTCCTCACATTGATTGCAAAAATCCCCGGTTGTATAATCCCCATCATGACTTTTCTCTGGTTGACACTCCTCGTGGCACAGATTAATCCGGGCTTCGAGTTCCTTCTGATGCCCAGAACCGCTCAGGAGGCGCTTCCGCATCAGTACGGGACCCTCGCCCTGGCCGGGAATCCCGCTGGACTCGCGACATCCTCAAATGGTCTGTTGGTCAGTCACCACCTGTGGTTCTTGGACTCTTACACCTCCGTAGTTGGGGGGAAGCGCGGCCCGTGGGGGTTCCTTTTGACCTATTACAATTTCGGGACCTTTGAGTTCCAGGATGAGACTCCAGATGACGCAGGCGGTCCGACGTTCACTCCCTATGCCGTCGAACTCCGAATCGCTCGGGGCTTCTCCGTCGACCCTGAAACCGACGCAGGACTCTCCGTGTCTTTCTTTCACGAGAAAATCTTGGATCGGGAGTTTACGCAGGGATACATAGGGGCGGGGCTTATCTATCGTCCCCGACGTGCCCCTGGCCTGTCTTTGGCCATCTCAGTAGATGCCCTGGGCCTCAAGAAACGTGTGCAACAAAGCGAGATTCGAATGCCAATTCGCTTCCTGGGAGACCTTACGTACCAATGGAGGGCCTGGGAGATTACTATGGTGGGGATTCGCATCTTCGGGTACCAAGAGCCTAGGGTTCAAGCCCTGGTCCGCTTGCTTTATCATGCGCCCTATGGGCTGACCCCTTGGTTCCTATACGCATCGGGTCGTGACCTCGTCCCTTGGCAAGTTGGGATGACGTATCAACACAAGGCGCTTTCCTTGGATATTGGAATGAGCCCGAGTCGTTACCAATTGGATTCGGTGTATCGTGTCACGCTTCGGATTGAGCGATGAAGTTGTTAGATTTTGAACGCCCGATCTTTGAGATTGAAAAACGACTTCAAGACCTCCGGAAGTTAATCCCCCAACATCCGGAGTTAGAGGAGGAGATTCGCCTTTTAGAGAGCCAGGCTCAGCGAATTCGCGAGAAGATTTATTCCAATCTCACCCGGTGGCAAATTGTCCAAATTGCGCGTCACCCAGACCGTCCCCATGCCCATGACTACATTGAGCGGATGACGGAAGACTTTATCGAACTCCACGGAGATCGCTACTTCGGTGACGATCCGGCGATTATTGCTGGCATTGGAAAAATCGAAGGCGAGTCCCTCGTGATCATTGCGGAGGAGAAGGGTGCAGATACACGCGATCGGATCCGTCGGAACTTTGGGATGCCGAATCCGGAAGGATATCGTAAGGGGGAACGGTTGATGGCCCTCGCGGAGAAGTTCCGACTGCCCATTTTGACTTTAGTCGACACACCCGGAGCCTATCCCGGGATCGGTGCGGAGGAGAGAGGACAAGCCCGGGCCATTGCCACGTCCATCGCACGGATGCTTCAGACCCGTACGCCGATTGTAACCGTCATCCTGGGCGAGGGCGGGTCTGGCGGCGCACTCGCCATCGCCGTGGGGGATGTGGTCTTGGCTTTGCAGTATTCCATCTATTCCGTGATCTCGCCGGAGGGCTGTGCAGCGATCCTCTGGAAAGACGGACGGCTTGCCGATCGGGCGGCAGAAGTGCTGAAATTGACCGCTCAAGACCTCCTGGAGTTTGGCGTTGTCGATGAAGTCATTCCTGAACCGATGGGTGGGGCCCATTGGTATCCACAGGAGACCATCGACCGAGTCAAAGAGGCAATTCTCGGCCATCTTGAGAAACTCAAGAAGACCTCCATAAAGGATCTTCTCCGGGCACGACATGAGCGGTACCTCCGGTACGGCGTGTTCGAATCGTCGGCCTCATAAGCCCTATAAAGTCGCTCAACCCCTTGAATTTACAGGGAAAATCCCTTTAAATAACTTCCCACCACGGAGAGGTGCCGGAGTGGCCGAACGGGCGCGACTGGAAATCGCGTGTCCTCCGAAAGGGGGACCGTGGGTTCGAATCCCACCCTCTCCGCTTTAAAAGATCGCACTCAGCAGGTCCTTCCGAAGCACGATCCCCATTAAACGGTGGTCTTGAACCAAAGGCAATGCGTCTGCATCTACCTCTCGCATGTGTTCCATTGCTTCCAAGAGAGACATGGAAGGGTGGAGCATTTCTTGCTTGAGAATGTTGCGAACGGTGATGTTGAGGCCCTTTTCTTGGGCCTGAAGATAGGCCTTTTCAAAATCCCTGAAGAAGACCACGCCTGCAAAGAACCCCCGCTCATCCAGAACCGGCAGGGCATCGTGGTTTAATTTCCGGAAGGCCTGGGCGACGGTTTCCAAAGAGTCGTTCGGGGAGAGGATGACACACCGTCTCCGCACCAGTGTTTCTAGGGTTAACGGCGTGGGGGTACCCCATTCAATCCCGAGACGGCCGAGGAAGGTCTGGACCAAACGATGGAAATCTTGATCCAGGAGGGGTTCGACGCCTCGTTGGATCAAGGAGAGGGTCGTTACTTCACCCGCCCAGACCAAGGATTGTCTTAATAGGATGAGTCCGGCGATTTCGAAGATCACCGTGGCAGCAAGGGCGATGTTCATGACCCCTGCGTACTCTGGGCTTAAAGTTCCAACGTAGAGGGCAAGGCCTGTAGACATTCCGCCTTGTGCCAGGATCCCAAGTCCCAGTAATCGGCCATCGACTTCCAGCCGCCAACGTTTTGTCGGAAGCCACGCCCCCAGGAGTTTCCCCGCCGTCCGACCCAGGATGTAAAACCACACGGCGAAACGGAGATGCACCAATCGCGGGAAATTGATGCTTGCGCCAGCAATAAAGAAAAACAGAGCGTAAACAAATTCACTCAAAAGATTCAGGGGTTCTAAGGCCCTTTTCTGGAGCACCGAAGCGTTGGATGCAGTGATCCCGAACGTTAACGCAAAGACATAAGGCTCTTGGAATCGAGCGGCAATCCCCAATCCAAGGAAAAAGAGTCCCCAGGAGACGATCGAAAGGAGTGTGATGTCCTGGATGACGGTTTCCAAGTAGGCAAGAGCCAGCCCCAAGAGCACTCCCCACATGCCAGAAAGTACCAGTAGACCCACGCTGGCCACCCAATGGATTTCAGCCCCAGAGAGGAAGGGAATGACCAATCGAAAAGCCAGGAGTGCGAGCAAATTATCGATCGCGATCATCAGAAAAATAAGTTGTGAAAGCGAGCCTTCTGCGTTGTATTCTTCGATGACTGTGACTGAGATCGCGGCCGTCGGAGCAGCGATGAGCCCGGTGACGATGGCAGGTGCGATCTGGTGGGTGAGGAGATACATCAAAATAGTGACGAAAAGGAAGGTCAAGAAGGCCTGAAACAAGGCAATGACGGTATACCGTGTGGCTTCCCCACGGAAAGCCTCCAGACGAACGTGTTTCCCAACGAGATAGAGGATGTAGGCCAACAGGAACTCTTTTACGGGAGTCATGCCTTTGAGGAATGAAAGATCTAAGATGTTCAGACCGAACGGTCCCAGTAGAGCACCTCCCGCCAAATAGCCAATGACGACGGGAAGTTTCAGTCTTCGGGCCAGTTCTCCAAAGAACAAACTGACCAGCCAGATGATCCCGGTTTTGTAAATCAATTGAGGATCAGCCATATTCTAAGACCACGTCTCTTCGATACAGAACCCCAAGAATCCGCCGGTTTTCCACGACCGGCAGGCAATCCAGGTCAAATTTTTCCATGGTATGAAGCGCAATCCCAAGGGGGAGATCGGGTGCCACGACGTATTGCGGGTTGGCTAAATCCACAGCCTTGATCAAGTGGCGTGTGGTCTCATCTAAGGCTAAAAGTTCGAGGTGGTGGGCTTGAATTAGGCCGATATATTCCTGATTAGGTCCAACCACAGGGATGGCCAAGGTATGGCTTTGGGTGAGTGCCTTGACGATGGTTTCCAGAGGATCGTCAGCCCTTACAAAACGATAATGTTTTCTCATGAGGTCTCTGACATATCGGGGCTCTTTACGAGGCCCTTGCCATCCCAGATTTTCCAGCAGATGCCGGAAGATGCCGGTCCACCCTGGGGTGAAAAGCGGGGTTTCCAGGAAGGGGTGGAAGGCCCCGGTTTCGGACCGTAGCACCCTTTGTGCGAGGGCAAGTCCAAGGACGGCAAAAAGGCTTACTGCAAGTTTTGGATGAAAAGTTTCTCCAAGATAAGGGGAGAGGAGCCAGAGAGAAGTCCCCCCTTGGAGAAATGAGAGGCCGAAGAGATGGGACCTGGACAATGAGTCTTCACGGGGAAAGAAGAGGAGGCTGCCCACACCGCGGCTGATGATCCTCCCCATGCCATACGCAAAGAGGATCCAAAAATTAAGCGGATCGGACAAGGGGCGAGTACTCCAGAAACTTCCTAAAATAAAGAGAACCATGGCGGGGACTTCAAAGCCAGAAACAGATTTGTATGACGCATGGTCCCGAATCGAGGCGTTGTACGTCACCACCCCCAGGATCAAGAAGGTCAACGCTGGAGGGATAGAGAGTTTCCACAACAGCCCCATGGTCGTAAGGAGGGTTCCCAATGTAAAGATCCGGAGGTAGGCTCGATGGACGATTTTGGTTTCCGCATAGGCAAGGATGAACCCGATGCCAACCCCGGCAATCAGAGACACAACAGTTAGGGTTAAAAAACGCTCCAGTTGAGCAAACATTCCCAAGTGAGGGCCTTGGATCCCCATGAGGGCCATTGCGAAAGCCAAACTCTGAATGACAATTCCTGTATGGAACGCCCTGGTTGCGGGACCATGGAGGGTGAATTCTCGGGTAAGAGCTAATGCAAGTACGGGACCGGGAGCCATCGCGAAAACCGCTAAACGCCAGGTGATGCTGGCGCTATGGGTGACCGGCGCCAGGATTAAAAAGACCCCAAAGAGGGTGAGAACTGAGAAGAGGAGCCAAGAGATTCCCTGGCGACTCCTGAGATCTTCTAAGCGAGCCAGGCCACCGATCCGAAATAGCAGGAACGGAAGCAGAAGGTTCAGTGTCCCGGTGAGGATGGGAGACGGATTCCGGGGAGCCCAAAGACTCAAAAGGAGAGCAGTGATGACAAGGAACAGGGTTGCGTTTCGGGTGGTCCACCGGGCGCTCCATACCGCGATCGGCACCAGAAGAAGTCCTACAGCAAGGAGCGCCAGTCCGGTCATGCTTGAAACATAAGGGCGATGGGAACTGTCGTCAACTTGAGTTGTTGGTGATTGACCCGAGAAACGCAGGCACCGTTCATGGGACACTGAAGGGCAGGGGGTCCTCTGACGAACTGCTAACGGCTCGTTGGATCGCTTGTCGGATCATCTGCTCACTGGGGATCGGGAACCACCTTTGACCTGTGATGCGATAGGGCCGACAGGCTAAACCATACCGTTGGATTTGAGGCTGAGGATCGATGTCTTTACCGTTGATCCGGATGGTGGGCGATCCAATAAATCGATGGCGAATTGCATCTTCTTGCGTTTTGATGTGGATGACTTGGATGATGTCGTCCGGGATTCCCTCCTCTCTTAAGACCTTTCTCAAACGTGCCAGGGCCAGTTCATGAGAGGGGCACCCCTCCCAGTAGAGGAATGTGACTTTCATTTCTTTTCCTCTCCAGAAGATTTCACGCGTTGCCCCTCCCGGGGGTAGACCCGGATGTGGAGTTTTTTCAGGACTGCTGTGGTAATCCCCATCCCGGGTCGAAGTTCTCCCTCGATATAGACCTGGTGAACGCCGCAGGACGGACTGCGTTCTTTCAGGTAAGCCTCCTGGACCCCCAGGGTTTGGGCAAGATCCGCCACAGCCTTGGCACCCCGGAGGAAAAATTCTGTCCGATCCTCACAGCTCTGGATCCCATGGACACGGGCTTTCCCCGCCCATACACGGGCTCCATCCCCCTTGACAAAGTGACAAGGTTCGCGAGGTGTTGGGAGCCCGCCCAGTTGCTCTGGACATATTGGAATCACCAAAACATCCGGATCCTTGGCCATATGCAGGACCTCAGGATCGGGGTTCGCGGTCCCATCGTATCGGGTGGGGAGTCCCAGGAGACATGCTGAGACCAAAATGATGCGACGTTCTTTTTTGGGCGTCATCGAAGAATAGCCAACTTCAAAAACTTGAGCGCTTCGCCATCTGTTCCTTGAATCTGAACTCGTACCAGATAGGTTCCTACGGCCAAGTCTGTGAGATCGAGAACGGGATCCATCTCCACCATGCCTTGTCCCGTATAGGTTCCCCGAATCGTCTTTAGGAGGGTGCCGTCGTACGAGAAGACCTGGACAGTCACGGTTCCGGATCCGTTGGCACGGAATCGAAGGCGAGTCCGCCCGTCATAAGTGGGATTGGGATAGAGATAGACACGGTCGTGAACCTGAGGAATGGGTTGGGGGGAGAGGGTTCGGGTCACCACACTTTGGTGTAGGGGCCCATTGCCGAACGCGGCCCATGATGCGGTAAGGGCCTCGGTTGCATATGCGTGGAGGACCCCCAAAGAATCGATCAGGAGGATCTCTAAACGATCATCGCCGTTGAGATCCAGCGCTTGGGGTGTTTGGATCACGCGTCCTTCCACAGCGTACGGGAACCCCTGAACTTTTTGAGCGTTTTCCGTAAAGGCGATGAGCCCATGTCCTTCAATCCAGAAGACCCATTCATCCCGGCCGTCGCGGTTCAGATCCAATGTGATGCCGGAGGACGTCCTCAAAGTGTCCCCAAGATGGAGGTCTAAGGGGAAGTTTGAGAGGAGGGCCCCGGAGGTGTTCATCGCGTAAAGTTTTCCGGAGGCAATGAACCCCAAGTCCCAGCGGCCATCCCCGTCCAGATCCCCCACAACCAAGTTGGATTGAGGCGTGGTGTGGGTTGGCTTTTCCCAGAGCAGAGTCCCATCCAGGGTCAGGAGGTGAACTGTTCCCTCTTGGGTCAAGGTGAGGATTTCGGGGGTTCCATCTCCGTCCACGTCGACCAAGACGGGTGGGTTTCGGGTATCGACCACAAAGGGTTCGAGCAGTGTCTGGATGGGCGTTCCGGTGCGGCCGTTAAGGATCCAGAGGTGTGCATCTGCTGATTGGAAGATGACCAAAGTATCCCATAAGGCTGGAGGGCTCTGGACCGGCGCCCCGACATGGACTGTATCTCGGATGGTACCGTCTGCCTCGATGATGAAAAGGCGTGCATGGGCATCGCCGAGGAGGATTTCAGGGGTTCCATCCTGGTCGATGTCGCCGACAGAGGGGCTGGCAAGGACCCGATCCGGGAAATGCAGGGACCAAACAGGGTCAAAAAAGCCATCCTGATTGGCGTCTTTCGCAGAGTAAACCATGAGATCTCCAGCGAGCCCTCGACTTAAAGGGAAGAGGATTTCAGAGGAGCCGTCCCCGTCCAAATCGACGATGGCGGGTTCTGCCGTGACCTCGGATCCAAAGGGAAGTGTCAGTTTCAGAGAATCACGGAACCCAAAAGGAGTCAAATCGTTTTTGAAAGCAAACACCTGGGGCGGGGCCAGGGGATGCCCCAACGTATCAAAGGAACCGGTGGTTGTGATGAGGAGATCGAGGGTATCGTTTTGATCGAGGTCAACCCCTTGGGCATAGCTGTTTTGAGGGAGTGAATAGACAGAGCGTGGGAAGCCGGAGAGTTCTAAGGTTCGCCGGATCCAAAAGGTCATAAAGGTATCAGGCTTTGAAAAGCCGTAGATCCAGGTGCCGGTTCGGCCTCCTTGGTTGTCGGAGGAAGAGGGTGTGGAGTCCGGCGCAAACTCGTTTGGGTTCCCTTGATAATAGGGATCTTCCGGGCCCCCGTAAAGGGTGTAGGGAAGGGTGGTCCAGTATTCTAAGTCTTGGACACGGCCGGCCTCTTCCAGGTCGACCCCCATCGGGCGGGGCACCTCTACGGTGTTCCACAACCAGTTGTTGTGGATGATGAGGGTATCGATGTGCCAGATCAGGAGGCCTTTCCCGGGCAACAGGTAGTCATTTTCACCGAAAAAGTGGACCACCACGCCATCGCGATCCAATCCAAAAACTTGGGCCGTGTCCCCGCCACAGACAACAGAGTCATTTTCAGGAAGGTTGTCGAGTTTATACTCCAGCAGCCAGTATTCGTGTGAGTTGATGGGGATTTTGTAGAATCTCGGTCGGTTATAGGGGTCTTCCAGGAACTCGCCCATGGAATCTGTCAGGATTTCGTTGGGATAGATGATCAAAGACTCTGGTTCGGACGTAGGGGAGAGGGTTTGGAACAACGGCGGTCTGAGGAAGCCTGGGAGGGGGGGTGCGTACAGGTGCTGGAAAGCCCAGTCCATCCAGACCCGTTCCCAGGCATTGGGCAGGGGGACCACCAGCCCTTCCGGGATTTGGCCTGGCACTCCCAAATAGGGGCCTGTGCACATGATGCCCCATGCACCAATCCCGATCCCCTGGGGAGGATTCCCGGTGTCATAAAGGTCTGGGATCCAGAAAAAGTTGTGTGCAGACTCGTGGATCAAGGTGCCCTGAAGTTTAATCTCCGCCCCATCCTGGGACATGGTCTCGGGCAAGATGGATGCATCCCAGATCGTATCTGTGCCTTCATCGACAGGGACCGGATATCCCAAAACCGTCACCGCCGCGATGTCATTTGGGGAGTCCTGGAGAAAATCGGTTTGCCAGGCACTCCCTGCATGGAAGATGATGACGCGGTTAAAGTCCCGGAAGTGTACACTGGTGTCTTGATCCGCAGCCAAGAGGGCGTCCCGATAAAGGTAGAGTAAGCCCTCAAACCAGTTTTCTTCATCCCCGTAGTAAGTCATGGGATGGGGCAGGGTGTAGGCAGCGCTGTCTCCATCGGGTTTGACCACATACTCGATTTTCACATGCCCGAAGGTCGCCAAGGAGTAGTAATTTGCAAGGGCTTCGAGTTGATGTTCGAAGTATTTCTTGTCGTGTGGAGGGTCCCAGAACGGGTTTTTGTATTCGCAGCCAGTCTCGGGATCAATCAGGATGGAGTCTTCTTCATTGGGAGTCAGGCGGAATTTTCCGTTGCCGGTCGTGAGGGGTGTGGTGTCTTCCTGAAACTCCACGCGAATAGCCAGGAGTCGGATAAACAGAGTGTCCCCCTGAAGACGGAGACCGACGTCTTGCATTCGGCGACGCGAGCGGTCCAGTTGCGGAGGGTACTGCTGAAAGGCTTGAAGCAGACGGCGGCGGACTTCTCGTTCCCGTTCAAAGAGTGGTGTGCGCACCTGGAGGGGTTTTGGAACGGGGGGAAACCGGACCACACCGGCTTCAGAAAAGGCAATCAATGAGAACCAAACCCAGATGTATTTCAAGCGTTTCGACCTCCTTGATCCCAAAAATCTGCGGGAATTATACACCACCCCTTCGTTTCATGAGAGCAGAATGCCGCTCTGGTAGCGGATCGCAGACCTCAAACGGCAGACCTCATTGGTAGCGTTTCAGCAGATCCCAGAATTCCGGCTTCGGGGTTAAATCCAGATGTGCAATCGGACGATCCGGGTCGGTCAGGATTTCCTCCTCATAAGAGGGGCCTTCCTCTTCGTAAATGATCCCGGTGGGAATTTTCCCTTGACTACGGATTTGGAGAACTTGGGCGAGTGCCTCATCGCGGGTGTAGCCACCAGTTTTTTCCGGAAAGGGAACAATCCGCTCACGGAACCAATCATAAGTATTGATGCGGTTGAATGTCACGCAGGGAGAGAGGGCGTCCACGAAGGAGAACCCTTTATGCTGGATCGCACGCTTGATAATTTCTGCAAGTTCTTTGGGATTGCCGGCAAACCCACGTGCAACAAATGTGGCTCCTGCAGAGAGGGCGATAGAGACGCCATCCACCGGGCCTTCTTTGCTTCCATAAGGAGAGGCGGGGGTCATCATCCCCTGTTCGGAGGTCGGGGAGGCTTGTCCCTTCGTAAGCCCATAGATCTGGTTGTCCATAACGATATAGGTGATATCGGGGTTCCGGCGCCCTGTGTGGATTAAATGGGACATCCCGATGGCATAGGCATCGCCGTCGCCTCCTACGCCGATGACCACCAAATGGGGATTGGCCAGTTTGATCCCGGTCGCCACAGGCAAAATCCGCCCGTGGAGCGTATGAACGGAGTATGTCCGGATGTAGTCAGCGATTTTGCCGGAGCAACCGATGCCCCCCACAAGGACAATCTGCTCTGGATGGAGCCCCAGTTGAACAAATGCGTTGCGTAAGGCTGCATAAATCCCGTAATCTCCACACCCTGGGCACCAACCAGGCTTTTTGGCTTCAAAATCACGAATGGTGAGTTTTTCTGCAACGGCTTTCATGAGAAGATCTCCTTTCGGATTTCCGACGGCCGGAAAGGCCGGCCATTGTACTTCAAAACCCGATGAACGGGCCGTCCTAACGCATGCTCGATCAGATAGGCCAGTTGTCCCTGAGCGTTGATTTCAACCACGTATACCTCTTTATCTTGAGCGAGATCCCGAATAGGGTTTCTCTCAAAAGGCCAGAGCGTTCGAATCTGCACGATCGAGACTTCAGACGAGTCTTTTAGTGCCTCTAAGACTGACCCCGTGGTGGACCCAAAAGTGAATACGACTTTAGGAGCCTCCGGATTTCCAAAGGTCAGAGGTTCCGGAAACTCCGGCATTGCAGTTTGAAGTTTACGGAGCCGCTTGTCCATCATCGCCACACGTGTTTTTGCATAGGTGGAGACATGGCCTGCTTCATCATGCTCTACACCCGTCAACCAGAAGAGGCCATTGGCCAATCCGGGGATCGTTCGAGGAGAAACCCCATCTTCGGTAACCCGGTAACGACGAAACTCCCCATTTTGTATCTGTGCTAAGGCCTCTTCAGTGGTCAAGGTTGCGCCTCGGTCAATAGAGACCTCCGTAGGATAACCCGGGACGGAGAATTTATTCTGAGCCAAGAATTGGTCTACCAAAAGGATGACCGGCATTTGATACTTTTCGGCGAGATTGAATGCCTGAATGGTCATCTCATAGGCCTCTTGAGGGTCCTTGGGAGAGAGGACCGCCCGTGGGAAGTCCCCGTGTCCCGCAAAGACAGAATGAAAGACATCGCTTTGTTCGTTTTTCGTGGGCATACCGGTCGAGGGTCCGGCCCTGGAGCAATCCACAATGACCAGGGGAATTTCTACCATCCCCGCGTAACTCAAGGCCTCCGTCATCAATGCAAAGCCCGGTCCAGAGGTGGCGGTCATCGCGCGCGCCCCTGCAATGGCCGCGCCAATTGCCATATTGATCGACGAAATTTCATCTTCAGCCTGGACAACCACGCCGTTGTATTTCGGCAGATACACGGCCAGCCACTCCAGAATTTCAGAGGCCGGTGTGATGGGATAACCCGCGAAGAACCGGCATCCCGCAACCAATGCGCCGAACGCAACCGCCTCGTTCCCCATCATTAAGTAGCCCTTGGGATCGCCGATGGTCTCCACACGGATGGCCGGCTCCGTCACTCCCGCAGATTCGAAAAAAGAAACCCCAGCATCGTATGCACGGATGTTTGCCTCTACGATCTCTTTGCCTTTCCGTTTGAGGAACCGCTCTTCAAAGATCCGGATCATCACTTCTCGGTCCAGGTGGACCATGCCGCCAAGAACCCCGAGGGCTACGGTGTTCTTCATCACTTCCTTGCCTGCGACCTCCATGGCAATCTTGCGCATCGGAACATTCAAGAGATGAACATCTTCTCGTAGGTCTCCCGTATAGTCTCCACGGCTGGATTCGTAGATCACAAAACCACCGGATTCTAATTCGTGGAGGTGTCGTTCCACCGTCTCACGATCGAAAGCCAGAAGTACATCTAAAGATTCCGGTCGTGCCATGACAGGGGTGGATCGGGCGTAGATCGTGTAGTTTGTATGGATCCCTCGGATTTGGGAAGGGAAGTCCTTGTAGGTCCCTACATAGAGACCCATGCGGTGAAGGACGGTTGCCAAGGTATCCCCTGTGGTGAGTGCCCCATCCCCCGCTTGTCCTCCAATTCGAACCGAAAGATCATTGACCTTCATTGTCATCAACCTCCAATGCATGCGTTATGGGTGCCTAAAGAAAAAGGAACCCATCCTCCCCCATGTTCCGAAACCCTGTTTGCCCGTCGGTACATGGGGAAGGACGGAGTTCTGCAATATTATAGTTCATTTTGCATAAAAATGGTAGCCGTACATTTTTCAAGGACTTGTAATCCATTAGCGCTCCGTAGGGGTCAGGACCACTTCTTCCACATCCACACGGTTCGGCTCTTCGAGGGCATAGCGAATCCACCTTGCGATGTCTTCTGCCATCAACATCGTTTCACGTCTGGGATCCGGGATCCCTTGCCAAAGGTCTGTATCCACTGCACCAGGGCTGATGAGTGTGACGCGAACCTTGCGAGGTTTTAATTCGATCCGGAACGTGGTGGCTAATGCTCGAAGGGCGTGTTTGGTTGCGCAGTAGACGCCCCAATGGGGGAATACGCGATGCCCTGCAATGGATCCAACGAAGAGCAGAAGACCATAAGAACGAATCTTCAAGGCTAAATGGCGTGCTAAGTAGAAGGCAGCGCGGACGTTGACGTCCATCTGGAGGTCGTAGTCTTCCAGGGAGGTCTCCAAGATCGGTTGAACCCGAGCGACACCGGCATTTAAGATGACGGCATCCAGAGAAGAAGCCCATGCCTCGATCCGCTGGACCAATCTCTGGAGGTAGGAAGTTTCTCGGAGATCTCCCGCAAGGATTTCCACGCGGGCTCCCTTGGCATGTGCCTCGGATGCCACCTGTTCCAGAGCCTTGGTATCCCGTCCGGTGAGGAAGAACGCCACTCCCGGTTGGGCTAAGGCGAGGACCGTCGCCTTCCCAATCCCACGACTTGCGCCTGTAATGACGATATTTCTCATGAACCCTTCCTTGTTTGTTGGATCAGTTCCAGAAATTCCAATCGAGTCCTCAGGTCTTCTTTAAACACCCCGAGCATTGCACTTGTGATCATTCGATTCTCGGGTTTCCGAACGCCTCTCATCATGGAGCAAAGGTGATATCCTTCGATGACAACCCCGACTCCTTTTGGCTTCAGGTGCTCATAAAGGAAATCTGCGATCTGGACCGTCATCCGCTCCTGGACCTGTAATCGTCTGGCGAATAGATCTACAATCCTGGAGATCTTGGAGAGGCCGATAATCCGGCCATCGGGGATGTAGGCAACATGGGCCACCCCAAAAAAGGGTAACAGGTGATGTTCACACATGGAATAGTACTGAATGTCCTTGACGAGAACCATCTCGTTATAGTCAGATTCAAAGATTGCGCCGTTAATCACCGATTCCGGGCTGAGGCGGTATCCGACAGTCAGTTCGTCCCACATGCGTCCAACTCGTTCCGGGGTCTTTTGTAATCCCTCCCGTGTTGGATCTTCCCCAATTTCTTCTAAAAGAGTTCGAATCGCATTTAAGAATTTGGGATGGGTGGGCATTCTTGATCACCTCCAAGTTCGAAAAAATTGGATGGTGTCTCTTCAATCTTCAAAATTGCCAAGTTCCTCAATTTCCCTCGCAATTTATGACACAGGTAAGTTAAAAGATTTTCGGTTGTGGCAGGAATCTTTGAAAAAAAGGGGATCTCTTTGTCCAGCCAGCGATGATCTAAGGGGTCTAAGACCTGCTTCACATTGAGATCCATTTCCTGAAGCGACAGAACCATGCCAAGTGCATTCAGAGGACCTTTGACTCCAACGATCACAGTGTAATCATGGCCGTGTCCATAGGGATTGTTACACTTGCCGTAGAGAGCCTGGTTCGCGTTTTCGTCTAATTGGGGCGAGTGAAGACGATGGGCTGCGGAGAATCGATAACGACGTACGAGGGTGGGTTCGGGGTTGCCAGAATCCTGCTCTGGCCCGTCGTATTCCACATAAAGGTCTTCTGTTTCTTCCAGCCGGATTTTGGCCAGATGCACATTTGAGGGCAGGATGGAAGCAATGCGATTCCATAACACAATGGCGAGATTCTCCGTGGTGGGCAACTTTTCCCGAAACTCTGGAACTTCCTCATTCAGGTATCGATGGTCAAAGTCTTCGAGAACACGAAGGACCCCGTTTTTCAGGTCCGAGAGGTTCATCACCATCCCCGTGACGGGGTCCACGGCCCCCTCTACCGTCACATCCAGGGTATAGTTATGACCATGGATGTGAATGCATTTTCCGAAAACCTCTCGGTTTTTGTCTTCTGTCCATCCCGAAACATAGTATCGATGTGATGCGGAGAAACGAAACCTTTTTGTAATCCTCATGGTAAAAGAATATTGTACATCCTCTTACTCTGAGATGGAATAGAGGGGCCCCACCCCCTCCTGCCGTATTATCGAAATCGGTTGATTACAATCCTGCGACGAAGGCACGGGCGATTTCCAAGGCTGGCCCCACAATGAGTTTCGGGTACAATCCCAGCAAGACGGTTCCAAGGGTGCTGATCAGGAGCACAAAATGGATCGAGGCAGGGACTCGGACCGGGTCGTTGGAGGCTGGCTTTTCAATGTAGATCTGACGTGCGACGTTCAGGTAGTAGTAAAGGGCTACTACGGTAAGCACTGCCGCCAGGAAGACCAATAGTCCGTATCCCGCTTTGAGTGCCGCCAGGAAGACATAGAGTTTTGCCCAGAAGCCGACGACGAAGGGAATGCCACCAAGGGAAAGCAGGAAGATCAGCATATAGAGACCCAGAAGAGGGTTCCGTTGGGCATAGCCATGAAGGGCCGAGAGTTGGTCCGTCCCCTCGTTCTGGATGGCGGTTTCAGCAAACAGAAAGGCCCCGATGTTGGCTAAAACATAAGCCACGAAGTAGAAGAGCACCATGGCAATCGCAAGGTCCGTACCCGCGGCAACCCCTAAGAGCATGTAGCCGATATGTGCGATTCCGGAGTACCCTAAGAGTCGCTTCAGATGGGTTTGTGGGATCGCTAAGAGGTTCCCCAGGATCATGGTAATGCCGGAAAGAAAAGCGATGACCAGTTTCCAGGGTAGCGCTAAGTTGGCGAAGACTTGGAGGAAAAAGATAAAGAGGATGGCGAACCCGGCTGCCTTCGGGGCGACCGAGAGGAACGCGACAAATGGTGCCGGCGCGCCGGCATACGTGTCTGGCACCCACATGTGAAACGGAACCATCGCCACTTTAAACCCAATGCCGGTGAGGAACAGGAGGAATCCTAAGACACTCAGTGCTTCACCCTCTGTGAGCGTTTGTGCCAACACATCAAAACGGGTGGAGCCTGTGGTGCCATACAACAATGCCAGCCCCATCACCAGAATGGCTGAGGAAAACGTTCCGAAGATGAAGAGTTTGAGACCCGCCTCGATGCTTGCCTCGCTATCCTTCTGGTACGCCGCAAGGATGTAGAGGGGGATGCTCATCAATTCAAACGCGACAAAGAAGAGCACAAGATCACGTGCCGACACCACAAAGAGCATGCCCAGCAGAGAGAAGAGGAGGAGGATATAGTATTCGCCCACCCGTCCTCGATATTGTTCCTCGGCCGTGCTCAGGGACCCGAGGGAGACCAGAATTCCCGCCAGGAGGAATACACCCTTGAGAAATCCAGTAAAGGAGTTCGATACGAAGGTCCCCTGGAAGGTCGTTCCGTACCAGGGATGCAGAAGATTCAGGAAGAAAAGGATCGTCAGGCCCACAAAGGTGATCCCCGCCAGGACCTTGGGATTTTTAGACACCAGGTCCACCACAAAGACGATCAAAATCAAACCCGCCAAGAGGAGTTCCAAGGTTAAGGGGGCGAAGTTCATGGCAATACTCCTTTAAATTTGCTGAGAAGTTCCATGACCGAAACATCAATGGGGTGGAGGAGGATGAAGGGAACGACGCCCAAGAGGATTAAGACGCCGGAAAGGACTGCCAATGCCACCCATTCCGTTCCGATGGCGTCCGGAAGATCCTTGTATTTTTCGTTAAACGGGCCCCAGAAGATGATCTTGAGGGCGCGGAGCACATAGACCGCGGTGAAAAAGGCACCGAGCACGCCTGGGACCAACCAGTACCACTGTTTGGCCTGCCAGGCTCCCAGGAACACCAGGAATTCTGCAACAAACCCTGAGAGCCCGGGGAGTCCCAAGGAAGTCAGGCCTCCGATGGTAAAGAAGGTCGCAATCCCCGGCATCCGTTTTCCAAACCCGCCCATGGCCAAGATGTCACGGGTATGGGCCTTTTCATAAACTAACCCGACCAAGGCGAACAGGAGCCCGGTCATGATCCCATGGGAAACCATTTGGAAAACGGACCCGTTCAAGCCAGGTTCATTCAGTGTTGCCGCACCCAACATCACAATTCCCATATGGCTCACAGAGGAGTACGCGACGATGTACTTCAGATCCATCTGCCACATGGCCGAGAGAGCACCGTACACGATGTTGATCGTGGCGATGGTTCCCACAAGCCAGACCCATTCCGTGGCGCCCTGTGGCATGAGTTGCATGCCGACCCGTACGACCCCGTATGCCCCCAGTTTCATCAAAACGCCTGCGTGAAGCATGGAGGCCGCGGTGGGCGCTGAGGCGTGCCCGTCCGGAGACCATGTGTGGAGGGGCCAAATCCCGGCAAGGACCCCAAAACCGATGTAAACGATAGGAAAGAGGAACTTCTGGTATCGAGGATCGATCTTGTGGGCGTTCAGTTCCAGGAAGTCAAAGGTGTTCAGCCCGGAGACTTTGTAAATCGTGAGAAGGCCGACCAGGATAAAGGCCGATCCAAAGAGCAAATACAGGGTCAGTTTCATGGCCGCGTATTCTTTGGTCCCGACCCCGACTTCCTGGATCATTCGTGCGAAGATCCCACGGGGTTTGATGTACTTGGAAGATCCCCAGACGCCGATGAGCAAGTACATCGGCAGCACCGCCAACTCGTAGAACAGGAAGAACAGGAACAGGTCGAGGGACACGAAGACACCGAAAACACCGGTGACAAGCAGGAGCAGGAGCGTATAGAACTCCTTGGTCCGTTCGAGGATGGTCCAGGAGGCAAACACTCCGGTGAAGATGATGAACGCCGTCAGGAAGACCAGGGCCAGGCTCATCCCATCAACGCCCAGGTGATAGGAAATCCCCAGTTGTGGGATCAACGGGTAGTGCTCAATGAATTGGAACCCTCCGATGGATCGGTCGTACTTGAGCAGCAGGTAGATGGACAAAATGAGGGTGATCCCCGCAGCAATCGCCGGGATGATCCGGACCCGGTAATAGGCCTCCTTGGGTTGGAACATCGTCAGGAGAGCTCCCAGGAAGGGAGCGAGGAGGATCAACGATAAAACCGGAAAGTGTTGCATGGCTTCACTCCTTTAAAAGATCCCAAGAAGGATGAAAAGAATGAGGCCAAAAATGACCCCATAGAGGTAGTCTTGGACCACACCATTTTGGAGAAGTCGCAAGATCTCGCCGCTTTTCCGCGTGAGCCAGGTCACGAGGTTGACGATCCCGTCTACGATATACCGGTCGAACCAGCCGCAGATCACAGAAAGGCCGCCCACCAGGACCCGTCGGTAGAGGAAGTATGCGATGTCGTCCATCCAGTATTTCTTTTGGAGCATCACATAGACCGGTCGGAATTGCGCGCGGAGCCGTTCGTGTGAGATGGCTTCCTTCTGATAGATGAGATAGGCGAGGAGGATCCCACCCAGCGCCAGGATCAGCGTGAGGATGGGGAGCCATCCAGGGACGTGGCTTGCAGCCGTGGCCGCCTCTTGAGCGGTCTCCATGGCTTCCGCAGCGTGTCCAAAGAATTTTTCAAAGAGCCCTTTGAAGAGGAAACCAGCGACCACAGAAAGGGCTGCAAGGAACCACATCGGGCCAGTCATGACGGCAGGGGATTCGTGGGGATGGCCTTCAGGCTCCCTGTGGCTAAAGAAAACCACGAAGACGACCCGAAACATATAAAAGGCCGTCAGGAAAACAGTGGCCAATGCAAAAATTGCCGGCAAGACCATCCCGCTCTCCACCACTTTGATGATGATCTCGTCTTTCGAGAAGTAGCCGGCGAAGGGAGGAACTCCGGCGAGCGCCAAGGTTCCGATGATGAAGACAATGGCTGTCTGTTTCATCGGTTTTGCCAGACGTCCCATCTTCCAGATGTCATTGGTGTGCATCGCATGGATCACGCTCCCGGCCGCCAAGAAGAGGAGGGCCTTGAAGAAAGCGTGCGTGAACAAATGGAAAAAGCCTGCCATGACCGATCCCACTCCCAAGGCCGCCATCATGTACCCCAATTGAGAGATCGTGGAATATGCAAGGACCCGTTTAATGTCCTCTTGGACCAGTGCGATGGTGGCTGCGAAGAACGCGGTGAAAGACCCAATGTAAGCGATGAAGGTCATCACCGATTCCGCATGGCTGTAGAGTGGGAAGATCCTTGCCACAAGGTAAACACCGGCGGCCACCATGGTCGCGGCGTGAATTAAGGCGGAAACCGGCGTAGGACCTTCCATCGCGTCCGGTAACCAGATGTGCAGGGGGAACTGGGCGGATTTCCCCATGGCGCCGAAGAAGACGAGGAGCATGGTGAGGGCGAGGATGGAGGTGGCAATCTGGCCTGCTTCCACCTTGTGGAACAATTCAGGCAACGCAAAGGTCCCGGTGTGCGCCCAGAGTACCACGATTCCCAGTGCAAACCCTACGTCGCCCAGCCGTGTGGTCCAGAAGGCTTTCACCGCGGCGTTGGCTGCCGAAGGTTTTTGATACCAGAACCCGATCAAGAGGTAGGAACACAGTCCTACGAGTTCCCAGAAGATGTAAATCTGAAGTAGAGAGGCTGAGGCCGTGAGACCCAGCATCGCGAAGGAGAAGAGGGAGTGGTACGTGTAGTACCGGCCGAGGGAACCCGCGGGTTCTTCACTCATATACCCGAGAGAGTAGATCTGGACCATGGAAGCCACGAGCGTAACCACGACGAGCATGAGTGCGGCCAACGGATCGATGTAGAACCCGACGATGATGGGCTTGAAGTTCTGGAACGGCAGCCAGGTCCATTCCCAGGAATAGGGCCCCGGGGAGGCCAGCACCGTTTTGGCCAAGACCAAAGACGCCACAAACGATGTAAGAATGGCCAAAATCGAAAGCCAGGCTGCTGGTTTCCCCGCGCGCCGCCAGGGAATGACCACGCCGTTCCACGCAAATGAAATCAACGGCGGCAACAACACCAGTAAAGTCAAAACTTGAACCTGGTTCATCGCTTACCCCTTTAACAATGTGATTTCATCCGCATGGATGGTCTTTTTCAGACGGAAGACCTGGATGACAATGGCCAGCCCAACCGCCACTTCCGCAACCGTCACCGTAATCGTAAAGAACGCAAAGAGTTGACCCCCCAGATTCCCATGCATTCGGGAGAAGGCAACGAGCACGATGTTGGACGCATTCAGCATGAGTTCAATCGCCATCAAGATCCCGACGGTATTCCGTCGGGTCAAGACACCGAAGAGCCCGATCGAGAAAAGCACAAACCCTAATCCGATATATGGAGTTACCGTCATGTTACCGATCCCTCCTTGCCATCACGATGGCCCCGATAATGGCTGCCAGCAGCAGCACTGAAAGCACTTCGAAGGGGAGCACGTAGGTAACGAAGAGATTTTTCCCGAGTGCGAGGTTCAGATTCTCTGGATAAGGCCGAACGCTGAAGTCGAGTTGACTGCTCCCGAGGAAGAAGAAGAGGATCAGGAGGACCGCCAGACTTGCAATGGCGCCCCCGACTAAACCTCGGGACTGCTGGGTAATGTCTTCCCCGACGATCCGCTGGGTAAGCATGATCGCAAAGACCAGGAGCGTTGCGACTCCACCGGTGTATAGAAGAATCTGGATGAATCCCAGCAGTTCCGCGTGTAGCAGGAGGTAGATGAGGGCGGTGAGTACCAAGGTGGCCCCTAAGTAAATGGTGCTTCGGAACAGGTTCTTTGAGAGGACCACCCCGAGCGCAAACAGGACTAACGGAATCGCAATCAGCCAAAAGATCCACATGTTAAGACTCCTTGGTTTTCTCCGGCGGTTTTTGTTGAGATGGACCTTCCGTCTTGGGGGGAGCAGGCTTTCTTTGGGGTTTGGGCGGCGCTTGCATCTCCCGGAGTTTGCTTCCGGTCGTCCAGTTCAGTGGATACTTCTTCTCGTTTTCCATGAGGGTCGCTTTGTCTAAGACGAGCGAATCCCGGGTGAAGAAGGCGACTTCGTTGGTTTTGACCATAACGATGGCATCCGTGGGACACACCTGAACGCAAAGTTCACAAAAGATACAAGGCCCCAGATCGAGGTAAAACTCCTTGGCCCAGTTCCGTCCTTCTCGCTTTTCCGGGATCACCGTGATGACATGGGACGGACAGATGTTCTCACAGAGTTTACATCCAATACAGTTCTCTTCCCCCGTCTCTGGATTTGTCGTCAGCGCAAAGATCCCCCGAAACCGTTCCGGCACCGGCCGGTGAACTTTGGGGTATTGAACGGTGACCGGCTTACGGAAAAGGTTCTTTAAAGTGACGACCAAAGCATCAAGGGTGTCTTTAACCGGCATGGTTTGCCTCCTTTTAGAGTCGGGCGGCCACCCACAACCCCGCTAAAAGCAGGGTAAAGAGGGATGTCGGAACCAGGACGCGCCAGTTCCATCGCAGGAGTTGGTCCACGCGGAGTCGAAGGTAACTCCATCGAAGCCACAGGATGACGGAGAACATGAAGAGGGACTTGATCGCCAGCCAGAGGAAGGGGTGCAGCCAGGGCCCTCGCCATCCGCCCAAGAACAGCACGGCAGCCAGGATGGAAACGGCCATGAGATGAACATACTCGCCGACATAGAACATCGCGAATTTCCATCCTGAGTACTCGATGTTGAACCCTGCCACCAACTCAGACTCCGCTTCGGGAATGTCAAACGGTGCTCGGTTCCCTTCCGCCAAGGCAGCCAGCAGAAAGATGAGAAAAGAGACCTGGCCGATCACCGGGTAGAGTACGAACGGGACTTTTTGCATGGTGACGATGTCGGAGAGTTTCATGGATCCCGCAAGCACCACCGGCACAAGCCCGGAGAGGACCAGGGGGACTTCATAGGAGATCATCTGGGACATGTACCGCATTCCGGAAAGCATCGCGTACTTATTGTTGGAACCCCAGGCGGCGAGGATGACCCCAAAGATGACCAGGGATGAGATGCCGAAGAAGTAGAGGACCCCTACATTTAAGTCAGCCA
>WFXO01000051.1 GCA_015490555.1 Caldifarciminota bacterium
CCTGTATAGTACCGTGGAGGGAGTTGTACGGTGGAAATGACACTGTCCTGAAAGAGAACGTATATGTAATCATAGCTGTTCACCCACAAATAACCGCCTTTGGTAATAGGTGTGTATGATGTAACCCCTCCCATTTTACCAGAAGGCGTAAAGATCCAGTGATTTAACAGTTCTCCTGTCTCACTCTGGTAAACCTCGACATGGGTGTAAATGGTATCGGTCACAGTCCCCCCCTCCCCAACCCAATCCCCGTAAGAAAACAAACTTAATTCGTTATAATGGCTAAAAGGGTTCATAGGCATCCCAGGACCACTAGGACTACTCCAGGTTCTCCACCAGACGGTATCCCCGGTCAGCAGATCAAAACAGAAAAGTTTGTCCATAAAAAAACTGATGTACACCCGCCCCTCGTAGAGCGTGGGAAACCCCATCAGATCCTCCTGCGAATATGCCCACAGCGAATCCCCCCCGTAGGCATCCCGACAGTTCAGCCGATTTAAGGTATCCCCAGGAAACATTGTAGTCCTACTGAACCCCACAACCCTACCCTCTGCGTAAACAGGATGAAATTGAGTTAACGGGTCCTTCCAGAGCAGCCGCCCGGATACCGTGTACGCACTGGTGGTATCCTGCAACGTAGCTACATAAACCAATGAATCCACTGTAAGCGGTGGATAACCCACCGTCCCATAGCCTACCAACGCCCATAAAATCTCATGAGTCCGGAGGTCCATCGCATAAAAGGTCGTGTCCTGCCACGGCGTAAACCCGATCGAACACCCAAAAAAGAGAATCGTGTCCCCCTCCGCTAAACTCGCTGTCCACACATTGGAAGTCGCCACCCGATCCCATAATACCTCCCCTGTCTGGATGTCATGGGCCGCAATTCGGTTCCACGCCACCTCCTTCGCTACATAAAACACCCCATTCGCTATCGCTCCTGAGTTCTGTGCCGCATATGTCCCTCCATAGCCCCATCTCCGTTCCCACCTGAACTCCAGTGGAGGATAAAGGGGAAAGGGATAATAAAACGTGCTCTCATCGTCATACCCGGCATGCCTCCAGGCATATTCGTCCGGCCCCGTGCCCTCCTGCACTGCAGATCCGTAAACCCGCATCGGCCCACCATCATATGGAATCCCCAAGGACTTCCTCTGAATTTGACTCTCCGGAATATACCGGGAGACCCTCGACCCATCCACACCGTGAAAAACAACCTCTAAATCCCCTCCCTGCCACGCGCTCTTCGAGAACCAGGGAAACGTGTCCCGGATGGATACCACCGGCACAGGATACTGACGAGTGGCAACCCTGTAGGACTGCCCTTTGACATGGAACCAGATGTCTACGCTGGAGATGGCCTGGGCTTTGGTCGGCTGCTGGATGTCATAGGTGATGAACATCACATGGCCGTTTTGGTCCAATGTCGCCTGCGCTTGGATAAAAGACAAGGACACCATAGATGCCAGGACATACGGGATCACCATGACACCCCTCCTGTCTCGGCAAAAAGACATCTATCCCCCTCTCCCCAATGCCTGGCGTTGGGTCTTTCCTCTCGGTAGGCTGGAGACGTCCCTCTTGCTTTGGTCAGCCTCCCGCCGTTGTCCCAACACTGGCTCCAGCAAAACCAGAAGCCCACAATGTCCTCCTCGTCCCCATATATAATCCGAAGATCTGATTTTGTCAAGAAAACGAATTGCACATCCAAATCTATGCGAAATAGGGATCATTGGCCACTTAAAATCAACACAAATGGGTTGACTGGCTCAAGATCATATGTTAACATGGGTCCACAAGAATAACCTGAAGGAGGTGATGGAATGAGGGGGAAAGTAACGGTGTGGGCTGTGTTCGCGTGGTTGGGCGTCCTCAATGTCGGGGGACTTTGGAGGGTCGGTTATGCAGAACAAGTAGAACTCTCGGTACAACCACAGGCGTCTGGATCCCCAAGCCCCGTGCATCCTCTCAGCATTCAAGTCGTATACATCGACTCAAGCCTGAATCAATACACCTTCTGGACGCAGTTTCGGGATCCCGTATTTTTTGGGGAAAATGGCCAATACGTGGTACTGACTGTCAGAACTTACCCTGAATCCGGATCCGATCCTAACATGATTAGTTTGATTGCCAGCCAAGATGGGGGGGCAAATTTTCTTGTCTTACACGGGATTGACCAGGGGAGATATCCCTCCGCTGCGATCCAGAATGGATTCCCGGTGATTTCCTACGTTCGATTGGATCCTTGGGGTTCGGTCGTGTGTCTGACATTTGACTGGCAGGGGCAGGGGTACGGAGAAGGAACGGCCGATGTGGATGCTATCAGAGCGATTCCCATCCCCCTTGATGACAACCAACGGATCCTTGTGGCAATCTATTCAGTCACTTCCGGCTTTATGTACGGCATTTATGATGCAGTGAACGGCTACTATGAACTTCCTCCCGTCATTGTAGATCCAACGTTTGACCTTGTTGGGGCAGACATCTTGGGAAACACTGTGATGGCCTTTGGATGGAATGGGAACGCAGAACTTTCTTACTACCTTTACGATGTCAGTAATGGTTCCTGGTCCGGCCCGATCTCTCTGCAACAGGTTCCTCCCGAGAACCTCCCCAACGGTGAAGTCTTGGGGGTTTACGGCTGGGCGGACGGCATCATCCTCAATGACGGGACCCCGATGATGGTTGTTGGGATGGCCGACATGTCCGGGATCGACACCATTATTGCTGACCGTACGGTATGGGCTGTGACACCCGATACAGCGGTCCAGATTCTCAGTGCGCAAAGCACAGATCCCATCTGGCACAACGTTTACGCACAACTTGCCATTGACCGCTCCTCGGGCATCGTGTTTGCCTTTTGGAACCAACTCGACACATGGTACGGGGATACCCTTCACGGGTACGGGACCTGGGATATCTGGGTCTCTGCTTCGGCTGATGGCGGCCACACCTGGACAGACCCGCAAAATCTCACCGCCACGCCAGGTGTGAATGAAGGCCTATTCCAGGTTGCCAAGCGTGTTGTGAATGGCCGAGCCTGGATCGCATACATGCGGGCGATGGGCTCTGTGGACGGTGATCTTTACTCAGACATCCTGACCGGTCTCCCCTTCGGTGGATCCCACCCCGCCTATATCTACCTGGGCTATGTGGACGTCGTCGGATTCACTGAGGCCACCCCCTCCCCGACGCCTTCACTTCAAGCCCAAATTGTCGGACAAACGGTGCGTCTCACACTCCCAACAACAGAACCCGTCTGGGTCACCCTTTACGATGTTACCGGCCGTCGTCTTTCCCACACGACATACTCGTTATCCAAGGGCACACACGAGATTCCGCTCCCCATCCAATCCCTCAAATCAGGCTTGTACTTCGTCACGATCCACACGAAGACTGCGGCCACAACACTCAAGTTCGTCCGTCCATAAGGACCTCTTCTCTCTTTTTCACTCTGCGGGGAAACGTTCCCGGAAGGGGGTTCTATTTACTCCAATCCGAATAGGGCGTAAGATTGTGGAACGTGCCGTTTGCAAGCCAAACGGCGAGAAGTTGAAGTTCCAGCAACACAAAAAGGAGGTTTGACGATGGAACTGAGCAAGAAACTCGAAAAGGCGCTCAATGATCAACTCAATGAGGAACTCTACTCCGCGTATCTCTATCTGGCCATGTCGGCCTATTTTGAGGCGGAGGGGCTTCCGGGAATGGCGCAATGGATGCGGGCCCAGGCCAAAGAAGAAGTTGGCCATGCCATGAAATTCTTTGATTACATCAACGAACGGAACGGCCGGGTCATCCTCCAGGCGGTCAAGAATCCGCCGGCGGAGTGGAAAGGCGTGAAAGACGTCTTCGAACAGGCCTTGAAGCACGAGCAACACATCTCCCAACGGATTTATGACCTGATGGACCTGGCACATAAAGAGAAGGACCACGCCACCCACGAATTCCTTGAGTGGTTCGTTGAGGAACAGGTCGAAGAGGAAAAGAGCGTCCAGGACGTCCTGGACAAGATCAAACTGGTCCAGGACTCACCCACAGGATTTTATCTTCTGGACCAAGAACTGGGCGAGCGGAAGGAATAATCCACTCTTCTGGGAGGGGGTGGCCGGAAAGGGGGAAAGCATGGCACATCAACATCCAAAGGAATTTTGGGAAGAACGTGCACGGCTGAATGCGTTGGTGTTTCGTTATGCCGGCCAGGCCACCAAGCGTTTCTTCCGGTTAGACTCTCAAGTCTATGAAGAGGGTGCCCTCCCCCGTAAGACCAAGGAATTGATGGGATTGGTGGCTTCTTTGGTCCTCCGCTGTGATGACTGCATTCGGTACCACCTCGTCCAGTGTTATCGAAGCCAGGTGTCCGATCCAGAACTCGAGGAGGCGATGGCCATCGGCCTGATCGTCGGAGGCTCCATTGTCATCCCTCATCTCCGAAGGGCATGGCAATTTTGGGAAGACCTGAAACGGGAAGGCGATCCCTCAAAATCCACCGAGGGTCATGGCGGAATACAGGATTGAAAAGGACTCCATGGGTGAAGTCCGGGTCCCGGCCTGGGCCTACTGGGGGGCCCAGACCCAGCGTGCGATCGAGAACTTCCCGATCTCCGGCATCCGGATGCCGGCCCCTCTCATCCACGCCTTAGGCTTGATCAAACGGTATGCCGCCGAAGTGAATCGAGATTTGGGGCTCTTGGACCTACAGATTGCCGATGCCATCGTTCAAGCCGCGGAGGAGGTGGCTCAGGGCCAGTGGGATGACCATTTCCCGGTCGATATCTTCCAGACTGGCTCGGGAACCTCAACAAACATGAACGCCAACGAAGTAATCGCGAACCGTGCCAATGAGATCCTGGGGTTCCCTTTAGGGCGCCGCCATCCGGTACACCCCAACGACCATGTCAACCGCGGCCAGTCTTCTAACGACGTGATTCCATCGGCGATCCACATCGCTGTCCGGCAGCAGTTGGACCCTCTCATCCAGGCGCTTCAAGGTCTCCAGCGCGCACTGGAAGAAAAGGCCCACGAATTCCGCGACATCGTGAAACTGGGCCGGACCCACCTCCAGGACGCGGTCCCCATCACCTTAGGACAGGAGTTTTCCGGCTATGCTCGACAAATGGAGCAAGGGATCCGAAGGATTTCCAGGACCTTGGATGCTATCGAGGAATTGGCACTCGGGGGGACAGCAGTGGGAACCGGATTGAACACACACCCTGATTTTGCTCCAAAGGTCATTGAAAAAATCCGGGAACGGACCGGGTTCCCTTTCCGAGAGGCGGAAAATCGTTTTGAAGCCTTAGGGGCTCGGGATGCGATGGTCGAACTCATGGGGGCCTTGAACACGGTCGCGGTTAGTCTCATGAAAATCGCCAACGATCTCCGCCTGTTGGCCAGCGGGCCCCGGGCCGGCCTCGGAGAAATCCGGCTCCCTGCTCTTCAACCCGGCAGTTCGATCATGCCGGGGAAGGTTAATCCGGTCATTCCCGAGATGATGATCCAGGTGGCTGCCCATGTGATGGGGTCCCATCTCGCCGTCACCATTGGCGGGCAACAGGGTCCGTTGGAACTCAACATGATGATGCCGTTGATCGCGCATCATGTGCTGACGTCGATCGAGATCCTGACCCGGGCCGTCCAGGTGTTCCGGGAAAAATGTGTCCGGGGGATCGAAGCCGACGAAGAGCGGTGCCGGGAGTGGGTCGAATGGAGCATGGCCCTGGTCACCCCGTTGGCCCTCAAAATCGGCTATGACCGTGCGGCGGAAATCGCCTATCAGGCATACAAAGAGGGTAAAACCATTCGAGAAGTCGTGCTTGAACAGGGGCTTTTGACGCCGGAGGAGGCCGATCGCATCCTCGATCCCCGTACCATGTTAGGCCCCTCGACGGAAGAGTCGTAGCCCTCTTTCTCCCATCCTCCCACTGCAAGCCTGTCACACACAGCGTATACTTTGGCATCCACTTTTGGAGGTTCGCGCAAGATGAAAAAGGTCGTGATCATCGATTTCGGATCCCAATATACCATGCTCATCGCGCGTCGGATCCGAGAATTGGGGGTCTTTTCTGAGATTGTAGGACCGACCTGGCCAGAAGATACCCCCAACGCCGATCGGGTCGAAGAGGTCGGTGCGATCGTGCTCTCCGGGGGTCCCATGAGTGTGCTGGCCCCCTCTGCCCCCCGGGTTTCTCCAAAGGTCTTCGAGTTCGACATTCCAATCCTGGGGATCTGTTACGGGCATCAAATGTTGGCCCATCTTCTCGGTGGCCAGGTGACTAAGGCACAACGCGCCGAGTACGGTTGGACGCCTTTGGAGGTCATCGAACCGGACGACCTGTTTTTTGGCTTGCCTACCCACTTTCGGGTCTGGATGAGTCATGGAGACGAGGTCCAGACCCCACCTCCGGGTTTTACCATCCTTGCCCGCACGCCAAGCACGCCCGTCGCAGCGATGAGGGCCCAAGACCGTCCCATCGTTGGGGTCCAGTTTCACCCAGAGGTGGTCCATACCCAATTTGGCAAGACCATCCTCGCCAACTTCCTGTTCCGGATCGCCAACCTCCAGCCGACCTGGCGCATGAGCGACTTCCTCACCGAACGGATCCAGGAAATCCAATCCCTGGCCCAAAAGGGCATGTTCCTGGTAGCCCTCTCCGGGGGCGTAGATTCCTCCGTCCTGACCCAACTCTTGGCCAAGGCGGCCCCGGATCGACTTGTGGCGGTTTTTGTGGATACCGGGCTCCTGAAATGGGATGAACCCGATCGGATCCGCCGCTATTTCGGCCATCTCCCCCACCTCATCATGGTGGACGCAAAGGACCGGTTCTTCCAGGCGCTGCAAGGGGTCACGGACCCCGAGGAGAAACGCAAGGTTATCGGCGCCCTCTTCGCAGAGATCTTTGAGGAAGAGGCCCGAAAGTGGCAAGGACAAATCCGCTACCTCGCCCAGGGCACCCTGTACCCGGATGTGATCGAAAGTGGCCAGGGCTTGGGGCCGGCCGCGACCATCAAAACCCACCACAACGTGGGGGGGCTGCCCGAAGATTTGAGTCTCGAACTCTATGAACCCTTCCGATACCTTTTTAAAGACGAAGTGCGTCAATTAGGTCGACACATGGGACTCCCTGAAGATCTGATCCAGCGCCATCCGTTCCCTGGCCCCGGCTTCGCTGTTCGCGTGATCGGCGAGGTGACCCCAGCGGACGTAGCCCTTTTGCAAAAGGTGGACCGGATCCTGGAAGAAGAGATCAAACGAGCCGGACTTTATACACGGATCTGGCAAGCCTTCCCGGTTTTGCTCCCGATCCGATCTGTGGGGGTCACCGGAGACGAACGTTCCTATGGCCGGGTCGTGGTGATCCGTGCCGTCACCTCCGTGGATGGAATGACCGCCGATTGGTTCGCATTCCCGGATTTTGTTTTGAAAAAGATCTCCAGCCGGATCACGGGAGAAATCCGGGAAATCAACCGGGTGGTTTACGACATCACATCGAAACCCCCGGGCACCATTGAATGGGAATAAAAGGAGGTTCTTTCATGGATTGGGCCTTGACTTTTGACGATGTTTTGTTGGTGCCTCGGTATAGCGAAGTTCTGCCCGCCGAGGTGGATGTTTCCACCCGGTTCTCGCGAAATATCGAACTCAAAATCCCCCTGGTCTCTGCGGCCATGGATACTGTGACAGAGGAAGAAATGGCCATTGCCCTGGCCCGGGAAGGCGGGATCGGCGTCATCCACCGGAATCTCCCTCCCCAGGTCCAGGCCGAAAAAGTCCGGAAAGTCAAACGATCGGAGAGTTGGATCATCCGGGACCCGATCACGCTGCCCCCAGAGGCCTCCTTGATCCGTGCCAAGACCACCATGGAGGAACACGGTATCTCCGGGATCCCTATCGTCGATGAGACCGGCCGGATTGTGGGAATCATCACCCGCCGGGATCTTTTACTGCGGGACAACCTGAGTTTGCCCATCTCGAAGGTGATGCGGACGGAGGTGATCACCGCCAAGTCTGGGATCACCCTGGACGAAGCAAAAGAGATCCTCCTCAAACACGGCATCGAAAAATTGCCCGTCGTGGACGAAGAAAATCGACTGGTCGGGCTGATTACCCTCCGAGATATCCAAAAGAAGGAAGAACATCCGAATGCCTCGCTGGACGAATTGGGTCGGCTCCGGGTTGCGGCCGCGATTGGGGTCGGCAAGGACTTTGAAGAGCGGGTCGAACTGTTGCTCCAGGCAGAGGCCGATGCGTTGGTCATTGACACCGCCCATGGCCATACCAAACGGGTCATGGAAGTGGCCCGGGAGATCCTCCAGAATTGGCGGTCAAAACATCGGTTTGATCTGGTGGTGGGGAACGTCGCCACCTATGAAGGGGCAAAGGATCTCATCGAACTGGGGGTTGATGGCGTGAAGATCGGGGTCGGGCCCGGCTCCATCTGCACCACCCGGGTCGTCGCCGGGGTCGGGGTTCCCCAAATTACGGCCATCATGGATGCCTATGAGGCGGCGCGGTCCTCGGATGTGCCTCTGATCGCAGATGGAGGGATCCGGTATTCCGGGGATATTGTCAAAGCGCTGGCCGCTGGAGCGTCTTCGGTGATGCTGGGAAGCCTTTTCGCAGGCACAGAAGAGGCTCCTGGGGAATCTGTCTTGATCCGTGGGCGACGCTTTAAAGTCTATCGCGGGATGGGCTCCTTGGGCGCCATGATGAGCGGGAGCGCGGATCGATATCAGCAGTCTTCAGAATCCGGCAAGTATGTCCCGGAAGGCGTGGAAGGGGTTGTTCCCTATCGCGGCCCGGTCTCCGATATCATCTTCCAACTTGTGGGCGGTCTCCGATCCGGGATGGGCTACCTTGGTGCCAAGAACTTAGAAGACTTGAGACGACGAGCCCGGTTTGTCCGGATCACCCCTGCCGGTGCACGAGAGAGCCACCCCCACGACATCATCGTCACCCGGGAGGCGCCGAACTACTTCGTCGTCACCAAAGAGTTCCTGCCGTAACGGAAGGGGCAACCGACTCCTTTTTACAACTCGCCGCGGAGCATCTTCCGGAGCACATACTGGAGGATGCCGCCGTTCCTGTAGTACTCAATCTCGACCACAGAATCCAGACGCACGATGGCTTCAAACTCCACGACATCACCGCCCGACTTATGGGCCCGGATGGTGACCTTCATCCCCGGTTGGATGCCCTTTTGGAGTCCCACAATGTCGTAGATCTCGGTGCCATCGAGCCCAAGGGTCTGGGCATTTTCTCCAGGCACAAACTGCAGGGGCAAAACGCCCATTCCGACGAGGTTACTGCGGTGGATCCGTTCGAAACTCTCTGCCAGAACGGCTTTTACGCCGAGCAAGGCCGTCCCTTTCGCTGCCCAGTCGCGAGAACTCCCAGTCCCGTATTCCTTGCCCGCAATGACAAGGAGCGGCGTGCCATCCTGCTGATATTTTATGGCCGCATCGTAAATCGGCATCTTTTCGCCCGTCGGGAAGTAGATGGTCCACCCTCCTTCGGTCCCAGGCACCAAAAGGTTCCGGAGCCGGACATTGGCAAAGGTTCCCCGCATCATCACCTCGTGATTTCCCCGTCGGGATCCGTAGGTGTTAAATTCCGAGGGGGAAACCCCTTGCGAAATGAGGTATTGGCCGGCGGGACTGTCTTTCGGGATCGCTCCGGCAGGTGAAATGTGGTCGGTCGTGACGGTATCTCCTAACAAGGCCAGCACACGGGCACCCCGGATGTCTTGGATGTCCGGGACCTCGATGCCCATGTTCTGGAAGAACGGGGGCTCCTGAATGTAGGTTGACTTCGGATCCCAGTGATACAGGTCACCCGACGGGACCTCCAGGGCTTGCCATCGTTCATCTCCGTGGAAGACATCGGCATACCGCTCACGGAACAGATCCGCATCTAAGGACTGAGCAATGGCTTCTCGAATCTCGTCCTGGCTGGGCCAGATGTCTTTCAGGAACACCGGCTGCCCATTGGGGTCGATGCCCACGGGTTCCTCGTCGAAGTCCACATCAATCCGGCCGACCAGCGCATAGGCCACCACGAGCATGGGAGACGCCAAATAATTGGTCTTGACCAGCGGATGGATCCGGGCCTCAAAGTTCCGGTTCCCGCTCAGGACGGCCGCCACCACCAGATCATTTTCCACAATGGCGCGTTCTACCGGTTCAGGAAGAGGCCCACTGTTCCCGATGCATGTCGTGCAGCCAAATCCGACAAGATGGAACCCTAAAGCCTCGAGATAGGGCATCAGCCCCGCCCTTTGCAGGTAGTCTCGGACCACCGTAGAGCCCGGCGCAAGACTGGTTTTGACGTGGGGTCTGACCTCCAGTCCTCGCTCGACCGCCTTTTTGGCCAAGAGTCCCGCCCCGATCATGACCGAGGGGTTCGAGGTATTGGTACAACTCGTAATCGCTGCAATCACCACCGATCCGTGGTTCAGGAAGGTTTCCTCGCCTTTGATGATGATAGGAACGCCATGGAGGCGCCGAATAATGGCGGGACTGATCGAGGACGCGCTTGTTGCAGCTCCTCCCTCGCTTTCCCACCGATCACAGTGCTCACTGTCTTCCGGCCGGACGTGGAACACCTCTTTCAGGGTCTTTTGGAAGGAGGTTTTGATGGATCGGAGAGGGATGCGGTCCTGGGGGCGCTTGGGACCCGCAAGGCTCGGCTCCACCGTACTCATGTCCAGTTCCAGAACGTCCGAAAACTCGGGATCCGGCGCTTCGTCTGTACGGAAAAGGCCCTGCTCCTTGGTGTACCGCTCGACCAAGTCAATCAGGGAGTCATCCCGACCGGTGCGTCGGAGATATTCCAGAGTCTCCTGGTCGACCGGGAAGAAGCCCATGGTGGCGCCATATTCCGGCGCCATATTGGCCAGCGTCGCTCGATCGGGTAAACTCAGTTTCGACACCCCGGGTCCAAAGAACTCAACAAATTTCCCGACCACGCCCTTCTCTCGAAGCATCTGGGTCACCCGGAGGACCAGATCGGTGGTCGTAGCGCCCTCCGGCAGTTCCCCGGTCAGCCGAACCCCGACGACCTGGGGAACCAGCATGTAGTACGGTTGGCCCAGCAACACGGCTTCCGCTTCGATGCCACCGACGCCCCACCCCAGGACACCAAGCCCATTGATCATGGTCGTGTGGGAATCGGTGCCGACCAGGGTATCGGGAAATGCAGTGGGTTTCCCCTCGATCTCCCGGGTCTGGACCACGCGAGCAAGGTATTCCAGATTGACCTGGTGGATGATCCCCTTGCCAGGAGGGACGACCCGGAAGTTTTGGAAGGCGTCCTGGGCCCATCGCAAAAGGGCGTACCGCTCGCGATTCCGTTCAAATTCTCGCTTGACGTTCCAAGGGAAGGCGTAAATGGTCCCAAAGTAGTCCACCTGAACGGAGTGATCAATCACCAGGTCTGCCGGGACCACGGGGTTAATTTTCGCGGGATCTCCGTTGAGTCGTTTCATGGCGGAGCGCATGGCGGCGAGGTCCACCACGGCGGGGACCCCCGTGAAATCCTGAAGTACAACCCGTGCGGGGAAAAACGGGATCTCGTGGGGATGATCCGGCTTCGGTTGCCATTGGGCGATCCGGAGGAGGTGCTCCTCATGGACCACATGGTGGTCTAAGTGCCTCAGGAGGTTCTCCAGCAGGACCCGGATCGAAAAGGGAAGCCGCTCGATCTGGGTGATCCCCTGCTCTTCAAGGCGTAATAAAGAGAAGATTTGAACGTCGCCCTGTGCGGTTTTTAACGTTTTGACAAAATCAAGCCGTTCCATGATGCCTCCTTTCTGGGTGTAGGGTAATTTTATGACCTCTTACAGAGGGGGTCAAAAACAGGTTCGTGTGCACCTGGGATTGAAATGTTGTCCTTTTGCCTCTGACCGATATGTGTGAGATTTACAATGACCGGCTTAAACATTAGGAATTTTCGGGGATTGGGGGTGGTTTTGATCTTGACCTTTTCCAAGGCACGCCTTAAATTTAATACGCCTGCAGAAGGCCAGGCGGGCTGGCGTAGCTCAGTGGTAGAGCAGGTGATTTGTAATCACCAGGTCGGGGGTTCGAATCCCTCCGCCAGCTCCAGAAGTTCGAGGGACGTTCCTTGAGTCTGGGGTGTTGGGATGGAAACACAAAAAGTGGTGGGGTACCCAAGCGGCCAACGGGGGCAGACTGTAAATCTGCTGGCACAGCCTTCGGGGGTTCGAATCCTCCCCCCACCACTTTTCCAAAATCGAAAATCACAGGATTTACGCGGTGGTGGCGCAATCGGTAGCGCTACGGCCTTCCAAGCCGTAGGTTGCGGGTTCGAGTCCCGTCCACCGCTCCATTGAAATACACGCCCACGTAGCTCAGGCGGCAGAGCACGTCCTTGGTAAGGACGAGGTCACCGGTTCGAGTCCGGTCGTGGGCTCTTTTTGGTTTCGATGAGATCTTTTTTTGTTGCACTCCTTTGGATCGTCCTCCTCTTGCCGCAGGAGGGATGCTTCTTCGGCACCTTCCAAACCGCCCGTACCCTCGCACCCGGGGAAGTCGACGCAGGATGGTTCCTCACCTATCCCCTCTATTTCAACCGCAACGTTCGCGAGAAATCTGAGGCCGAAGGCCTGGGATCTTTTGACAGCCGTCCCAATGTCGGGGGATTCATGGCCTACGGGGCGTCTCCGATTCTGGATGTGGGGCTGTGGGGCTCGCTTGGCGAAGGGGTTGGCCCGTTTGCAAAACTTCAATTTCTGGGCGGGGCCTCTCCTCTGCCCTCCCCTATCGATGGCGCCCTTTGGGCAGGATTCGGATACCACCCGGTCGTGGATGGCATCACAGGAAAAGTCGCGGTCATTGGCGGTGCCCGTCTTTCGGAGTTCTCGACTCTCTATTTCGGATGGATGGGGGTCAATCTCCCGGATTACCGGAAACTCCAATTGCCTTATGACGGCACCCTGTGGAGCCATCTTCGGGACTTAGGAACATTCAAGTTCTTCCATGCGCTCTTTTTGGGGGTCGACGTGGCCCGCCGTTCCGACGTCGATCCCCGGTACCAGCGGCTCCCTTTCGGCATTTCGATGGAGTTCACCCTGCCCCTGGTCCGTTACCCAGCCCTTTTCTTTGGCGTCCAGTTGAAGCGATGAGTTGGGCACGGGCGGTGGACATCCTCAAAGAAGGCGGGGTTGTGGCGTTGCCCACGGAAACCGTGTACGGCCTCTTCTCTCGGCCCGATCTGGAAGAAGCCGTCCAACGGATCTATCGGATCAAAGGCCGCACATTTGAGAAGCCCCTCACCCTGATGCTCGCGACGCCGGACGCAGTCTCTCGATTTTTGGACCTACCTGACTGGGCTCGCCCTCTGGTCCATACGTGTCTCCCCGGTCCGTTGACCCTGATTGCGAAGGCGACACCCGAGGCCCCTCCCCTGCTGGTCCGGAACGGCACCCTGGGGATCCGGGTCCCCGACCACCCCGATCTCCAGGCCCTTTTGAAGCATTTTCCGGAGGGCCTGGCGTCCACCTCTGCGAACCTCTCGGGACACCCCGATCTCCGGACCTCTCAGGAGGTCCAGAACGTCTTACCCCGTTCAGAGATTGATTGGATTGTGCCGGGGGAATCCCTGGATCACCGTCCTTCTACGGTCGTTTCGGTCGTGGGCGACCGTCCCCGAATCCTCCGTAAAGGCCCCATCCCGATCCTGGAGATCGAGCGACTGACCGGACGGGAGGCCGTGCTCGGACCGGGCCTTTTCTTCTATGTCCTCTTCGTTTGTACCGGTAACACCTGTCGGAGTGCGATGGCAGAGTGGCTCCTCAAGAAGCGCATCCCCGCCCCCATCAAACACCGGGTCGTGGTCAGATCCGCGGGCACCATGGCCCCAGAGGGAAGCGATATCCATGGTTTGGCCAGGCAAGCCCTGGAAGAGGTGGGAATCTACCATATCCGGCATCGGGCGACCTCCTTGACCCCCGAATTGGTCGAAGAGGCCGACTTGATCTTGGTTATGGAAGAAGGCCACAGGCACGATGTAGAAGCCCTGGGTGGAGCTTCCAAGACTTACCTCCTGAGAGGGTGGGCAGGGCTGGAGCCGGAAACAATTGACGACCCGATCTTCATGGGGACCCTGTCCCATTATCAACACACCCGTGACCTCATTTTGGAAGCCCTGGACCAGAAGGTCATCCCCTATTTAGAAAGGAAATTTCAAGACCATGGAAAAGGATAAACGCAAGATCTACGAAGTTTTCCAGGAAACCTCCGGGTTGCTGACGGAGCAAAGGAATCCCCGGACCATGGATCTGGACACCTTAAGCATCCGGGAGATTCTGGAACGGATCCATGCGGAAGATCGGCGCGTGCTGGACGCGGTTCAAGCGGTCTTACCGGATGTGGAAAAGGCGGTGGAAATCTATGTGGAAACGTTCAAAAGAGGGGATCGCATTTTCTATGTGGGGGCCGGGACCTCGGGCCGGTTAGGGGTCTTGGATGCCGCGGAACTGCCCCCGACCTTCGGGACCCGTCCCTGGCAAGTCCAGGGCCTGATTGCAGGGGGCTACGGGGCCCTCGTCCGGGCAGTAGAAGGTGCGGAAGACCTGGAAGAGTATGGCGTTGAAGATCTCAAAGAGCGTGGAGTCACTGCACGAGACTTCGTGATCGGCTTGGCGGCCTCCAAACGGACCCCTTACGTGGTCGGGGCGCTGAAATATGCCCGCTCCATCGGGGCCAAAACCGCCCTGATTACCGCCATCCCCAAAGACCAGGTGGATGTTCAAGTCGACGTCTTAATTTGTCCGGTCGTGGGACCCGAGGTGGTGACCGGCTCGACCCGGATGAAGGCCGGCACCGCCCAAAAACTCATCCTGAACATGATCTCCACTGCCGCGATGATCCGCATGGGGAAAGTGTACGAAAACCTCATGGTGGATCTGTGGGCCACGTCTTACAAACTTCTGGCCCGGTCTGTCCGCGTGGTGATGACGGTGACTGGGCTGGAATACAAAGAGGCCGAACGGCTTTTAGAAGAGGCAGGGGGGAGTGTCAAAGTGGCGATTGTGATGGCCCTCGCAAAGGTCCCACGCGAGGTCGCCCAACAGGCCTTGGAGAAGGCCGATGGCTTTGTGAGACAAGCCTTACAAATTCTTCAAAAAACCACGTAAGGGGAGGCCGTTATGGAGAAGGCGGAAGTGATCGCCAAAGTCAAGGAATGGAACCCGAAAGTGGTGCGGCTCTGGTTCACCGATATCCTGGGCCGCATCAAAGGGTTCAACCTCAACATCAACGAACTGGAACGGGCCCTGGAAGAAGGGATCGGGTTCGACGGATCCTCCGTCGAAGGGTTTGTCCGGATCGAAGAGTCCGACCTCATCGCCATGCCCGATCCGGACACCATGATCTTTATGCCCGAAGACCTCGGGGGGGCGCCGTCTGTCGTGTTCATCTGCGATATCTTGTATCCCGATGGACGACCGTATGAATCCGACCCCCGCTATGTCCTCCGGAGCATACTCAAAAAGGCCAAAGACATGGGGTTCACGTATTACACGGGCCCAGAACTCGAGTACTTTTACTTCGAATCGGACCAGGAGCCCAAACTGTTGGATGCCGGGGGCTACTTCGATGTGTTGCCCATGGACAAAGCGGCACATGCCCGGAAGGAAACCCTCCTGACCCTCAACGACATGGGGATCGAGGTCGAGGCTTCCCACCACGAGGTTGCTTACAGCCAGCATGAATTAGACTTCCGGTACCAAGAGGCCCTGCGCATGGCCGACTACCTGCAGATTGCCAAGATCGTCATCAAGGAGAAGGCCAAGAAATACGGACTCTATGCCTCGTTCATGCCCAAGCCGGTCTTTGGCATCAATGGGTCCGGCCTCCACGTCCACCAGTCTCTGTTTCGCGGGAACGAAAACGCCTTCTATTCCGACGAGGATCCGAAGTTTCACCTGTCAGAGACCGCGGCGCATTACATTGCGGGTCTGCTCAAACACTCACGGGAAATTACTGCCGTGACGAACCAGTGGGTCAACTCTTACAAGCGGCTGGTGGTTGGCTATGAAGCCCCGGTCTATATCTCCTGGGGTCGGAGAAATCGATCCGCATTGGTCCGAGTGCCGGCCTTCAAGCCCCACAAGAAGAGTTCTTGCCGGATCGAGTACCGTGCCCCGGACCCCGCATGCAACCCCTATTTGGCCTTCACGGTGATGCTGGCCGCAGGATTGAAAGGCATTGAAGAAAAATATCCCCTGCCGGAGCCCATTGAAGAAGACATCTATGCCATGCCCGACGAGGTCAAAGCCAAATATGGGATCGACGCATTACCCGACTCCCTCTATGCCGCCATCGAGGTGATGTCTCAGAGCGAATTGGTGAAGGAAGCGCTCGGCGAGGTTGTCTTCGAGAAGTACATCAAAAACAAAAGGACCGAGTGGGAGAACTACCGGATTCAGGTGACGGACTACGAGATTCGGGCCTACCTGCCGACCCTGTAGTCTCACGCAGGTCTGGCAAACAACAAAGGGGGAGCCTTCTCGCTCCCCCTTTTTCTTTCCAGGGTTGTTGCGACTGCGCAGGTTCTGCGAAGGGAACCTCCCCTACTCTTTCAACATGGGGATTTTGATGCCGTGGCGTTTCGCGACTTCAATCGCTTTTTCATAGCCGGCATCCGCGTGGCGTACAATCCCGATGCCCGGATCATTGGTCAAGACCCGCTCGAGGCGGACATCCATCTCTCTGGAGCCATCGGCCACCACAACCTGTCCTGCGTGGAGTGCGTATCCGATCCCGACGCCTCCGCCATGATGGAACGAGACCCACGAAGCCCCACTCACGGCGTTCAAGGCAAAGTTCAGCAGGGGCCAGTCGGCAATGGCGTCGGACCCATCTTTCATGCCCTCGGTCTCGCGGTTCGGGGAGGCCACGGAGCCGGTATCCAGATGGTCTCGGCCGATCACAATCGGCGCCTTCAGGATGCCTTTGCGAACCATTTCGTTGAAGGCCAGCCCGGCCTTGTCCCGTTCGCCATAGCCGAGCCAGCAGATCCGGGCAGGCAATCCCTGGAACGGCACCTTTTCCTGAGCCAGTCGGATCCAGCGGTGGAGCGATTCGTTCTCCGGGAAGAGTTCCAAAATCTTCTGGTCTGTTTTGTAGATGTCTTCTGGATCACCGGAGAGGGCCGCCCAGCGGAACGGCCCCTTGCCTTCGCAAAACAGAGGGCGGATGTACTCCAGCACAAAGCCTGGAATCTTGAAAGCATCTTTGACCCCGGCTTTATAGGCCTGACCCCGGATATTATTGCCGTAGTCGAACGCAATGGCCCCCTGTTTCTGCATCTCTAACATCGCTTCCATCTGCCGGGCCATGCTCTCATAGGACTTTTTGATATACGTCTCCGGATCCTTTTGCCGAAGTTCTAAGGCCTCCTCCAGGGTCATGCCGCCCGGGACATACCCATTGAGTTCATCATGGGCTGAGGTTTGATCTGTTAAGACATCCGGGATGATGCCCCGTCGTACGAGTTCAGGGTGGACTTCCGAGGCGTTGCCCACCAGTCCTACGGACCGAGGGATGCCCTTTTTGACAGCATCAAAGACTAGATCTAAGGCTTCATCCAGGTCCCAGACCATGTAATCACAGAACCCCTGTTTGACCCGACGCTCGATGCGTTTGGGATCGACCTCGACATCCAGGATGACCCCTTCATTCATGGTGACGGCCAGGGGCTGCGCGCCGGACATCCCGCCCATCCCCGCGGTCAGAACCCATTTGCCCTTGAGGGAGCCCCCAAAGTGTTTCTGTGCGCACGCTGCAAAGGTCTCATAGGTGCCCTGAATAATCCCCTGTGTCCCGATATAGATCCAACTCCCCGCGGTCATTTGGCCATACATAATGAGTCCCATAGCCTCCAGTTTTCGGAAGTAATCCCAATTGGCCCAGGCGGGCACCAAATTGGAATTGGCAATGATGACACGAGGGGCCCACGGATGGGTCTTAAAGACCCCCACCGGTTTCCCAGACTGCACCAGCAGGGTCTCGTCCGGTTCAATCTCCTGGAGGGTCCGGACGATGGCATGAAAGGCTTCCCAGTTTCGTGCGGCCTTGCCGGCTCCTCCGTAAACGATCAGTTCTTCGGGTTTCTCCGCGACATCGGGATCCAAGTTGTTCATCAGCATCCGCATGGCGGCTTCGGCGTGCCAGTCTTTACAAGTCCTTTGACTCCCCCTCGGGGCTCGAACCACAGGAATCTCGACTGCCATGGATCTCACCTCCTTTGTGCCCCTAAAAATACGCCCGCCCCCGTGAGGGTGTCAAGAAAATCGGCTGGGCCAATGCTTTCCCTCCTTTTCCAAATGAGGACCGAGGGGGATTCTTGTCTCCCCCTTTTCTAAAGGGGGATTCAGGGGGATTCCACAAACTCACTACTCACCACACACCACTGACCACAAACCATTTTTTCGGAACGACTCTCCCCAAACCCCTCCCTGGCCAGGGAGGGGCTGTATGTTGCGGCGGATCCTGACCAGGGAGGGACTATGTTGTAGTGGATCCTGATCAGGGACGGACTATATGTTGCGTAGGTTGATCCTAACAAGGAGGGCTGTGGGTTGCAGAGGTCCACGCTGACCAGGGAAGGGCTGTGGGTCGCGGAAGTTCACGCTGGCCAGAAAGGAGCAGAGTTACAGAGAAAATCTCCGTGGTTCAGGCGTGGCCATGGGACTTTGAGTTTCAGGATCGCAAGGGTCAAAAGCCCGCTGTGGGAGCGGCTTCAGCCGTGATCAAAACGCGTTTTGGAACTTTTTGGGGCATGCGGTAAAATTTGGGCCTACCCCACGGAGGTTGCATGACCATCAAACTCAAACACGAGTGTGGAATCTTTGGAATTTATCGGGGTTCTCAATCTTTCCATCTCGGGGAAGCCCTCTTCCTGGGCACTTTTTCGCTCCAGCATCGGGGTCAAGAGGCTGCTGGCTTTGCGATTTTTGATGGGAAATCCCTGGCCACCTACAAGGACCTCGGGCTCGTCGAGCATGTCTTTACACAAGGCGAGATTTTCAAGCACGATGGCGTGGTGGGGATCAGCCATGTCCGGTACTCGACCCGTGGCCGCAAAGGGAACCGAGAAAGTGCCCAGCCCTTCGTGTTCTATCGAGATTCTGTCCCCATTGGTCTGGTCCACAACGGCAACTTGACCAACCATCGGCATCTTCGGCGGTATCTTCAGGAACAAGGGGTCACCTTTGTTTCGGATTCGGATTCTGAGGCCTTACTCCACCTCTACCTGCGCGGGGGAAACAGCATCGAGGAGCGAATCCAGAAGGTCTATCACCTGGCCCGTGGGGCCTATTCTGTGCTCATTTTAGATGGAGAGACGCTCATTGCCTTTCGAGACCCCTGGGGGTTTCGACCGCTGGTGATGGGGCAACGCGAAGATACCGTCGTCTTTGCGTCGGAGACCTCTGCCTTTGACTTGATCAAGGCCGAGGTGATCGGAGAGATCCAGCCCGGGGAAGCGGTAATCGTCAATCCCTTAGGCATCCGCCGTTTCCAGGTGGTCCCACC
>WFXO01000052.1 GCA_015490555.1 Caldifarciminota bacterium
CTTCGTCAACGCCTTGAGTGTTCGTAAGGTTTACCGGTTCGGACCAGGAGTGCCCATTGTCTGTGGAGAAGGAGCACCATATATCCCATGAGCCATAGCCTGTGGTGTCACCGCGCCAGTCGTCCAGTTTTTCCCAAAATGCGTAAACGGTCCCGGTCAGACGGTCTACAGAGAGTTGTGAGTAAATGACATGGTGGATCGGATCAGGGTTCGGCGCGATCCAGATCCTGACGGCGGTGTCGGGCGTCAAGGCCCAGAGACTTCTCCCTGCCAAGACGGTATCTATGCCGCTCCCGTCCCACATGCCCGTGATCATCAATGGCGTGCCGTCGTTCAGGATGATACCATCGGCCCATCCGAGGAAACTGAGAACTTCACCATCGGACAGGGTATCAATGCCGGGCTCCTGCAAAGGAATCTGCCCAAGCCACTGATCGATCTCAGCGTCGTAAACATAGGCTGCAAGGTGGCCCTGGGAGTTAAACCCGAAGGCCATCACGGTGTCGCCCAGATAGTCGCCTCCCAGTAAGGCAAAACCCGGATCCACCACATAGGTACTCTCCATCACGCAGTCCATCACATGGTATTTGGAGCACACAAACCCTTGGCTTACACTGCTGCCCAGGTTCAGTACGTGGATGTTGTCAGAGAGCCTCATGGGGATGAACTTATGGACATTGATACCGGGCGTGGTATCTCCACACCATTGGGATGTATCCGTCGTGAAAGGGCCCGAAACATTGGCTCCATAAAACCAGATACCGGATGTTATTTCTGGAAATCCTGCCACAGCATGGCCTCCCTGGAGGCTCGCAGAGGGATATCTTGCACTTCCTTCGGAGGAGATTTCGTATTCATTGATTCTTCTGAGGACATACCATGTATTTCCCTCATCAATCGTCATCGCGATGGCGATCAGCCCGGTGCCGTCAATCTCATAACCCCTCCAGACGAATACGACGGTGTCCCCATTTTCACTGTAATGGATGGGGTCTGGAATCTGCGGCCAGAATGTGTATTGATTGCGAGAGGAATCCACAAACATCACGGTGATATTCAGCGGGGATGGGAGATCCATGTGACCCCTTTCGGAGTTCACTTGAACCGGAGGCAGGGTAGGTTTGTCGATTACAGCAAAGTTTATCGGGAACCTTGTGATCCCCATCACCCCCCACGCCACCATACACAGCGCTGCGGTAGCACCCATATTTCCACCTCCCTTGACAACTCCGCCCAGTGAATTTTTACACGTTGCAACCCAAGGCGATGTAAATCATATAGCATGAGGGGTAAGAGAAACAGAGAAACTTGATCTTCTCCATAAGTCGGGTTGATGCACATAGAAGAGATGGCGCTTATGATCGCTGGAGGCCGCCTCCCCGTAGAAAAATCAGAGGGCCCGGGAGGCTTCAAGAGTTTATAGGAATTCCTTCGGCGGCAAAGCGATTGAACCTCTCCTTGTATAGGTGGATCGTCGAGGCTTTGCAGGTCTCTATGGCCGATCACCTAAGGGAGGACATAGACCCTCAGGTAGATCTACTCCTGAGCCACTGAGCGCTATCGGTTGGGGAGCCTTTAGAGAGATGGCTGGGTTATCCAGTCCCGGAGGGTCCGTGCGATGTAAATGTGGGGATCGTCAGGCGGCTGCTCGACCTTTTGTGTGATCCCCGTGAGGACCCAGAGGGCCGGGATTCCCAACTTACGGGCCCCGACGATGTCTGTATCCCAGCGATCGCCGATCATGAGGGCCTCTTCGGGCCTGACGCCCAGGATCTCCAGGGCCTGGGTGAAGAGGATCGGCGAGGGTTTCCCCATGATCACGTGGGGGGCTCGGCCGGCGGCCGTCTGGACGGCTGCAAGGATGGTCCCCGCCCCCGGAGCCAACCCGGATTCTACCGGATAGGTTGCATCGGAGTTCGTGGCCACGAAGATGGCCCCTTCGGTAATCGCACGCTGGGCAGCCCAGATCTTCTCGTAGGTCAATCCGTGGTCTGTCCCGACGACCACGGCCTCTGGCCGGTGCCCCTCCTCCAAGATCCAGCGGGGATCTGTGTGGACCTCGATCCCCTGTGCCTCCAGTTCTTCGACCAGCCCTTCTTCCCCCACCACAAAGGCCTGACGATATCCCCGTTTTTGAAGCCAGCGTGCCGCCGCATAACTGCTCGTGAGGATGTGATCCAGGTCGACCTCAATCCCCAACGCGCGGATCCGGTCCCGATACCGGGCCCTCCCCTTGGTGGAGTTATTGGTCAGGAACACTTTCGGGAGGGACCATTCCTTTAATACCTCGATATTCTCTGGGATCGGGGTATGCCCTCGCCACAGGACCCCGTCCATGTCCACGAGGAGGGCCCGGCACGGGATCGGAAGTTTCATGCTCACTGGAGTTTCAAGACCTTTCGGGTGAGGGTCTTTTCGTCGGTTTTCAGGCGGATGAAATAGAGCCCTTGCGCGATGGGACGGCCCTGTCGGTCCGTCCCGGCCCAGGAAACGGTATGGTAGCCAGCAGGCAAAATCCCGTTGACGAGTGTAGTAATCTGTCGGCCGGTGATGTCATAGACCTGGAGTTGAACTCTCTGGCGAGTGGGGAGACCAAACTGGATAGAGGTTTGCGTACGGAAAGGGTTCGGGGTCGGCCCCCGCAGGCTTACCACCCGGGGGCCGGTTACCGTAGGCGACTCTTCCACATCCATTGGTAGACCGAAGAAGATCGCGATTTCCTGGACCAGATCGTGGAGGGAGGACCCGGTTTGCCCGGTCAACCCCGCCATCTCAAAGGAGAGCCCCACGGTCCGATATTCTCCGCCATTCCCGGTCCCCACATTGGCGACGCCACAGATGTAATAAGGGCTTTGGTTGTGGAAGATTGCATAGGCGTTCCCGGTGGGGGCCAAATGGTCGATCCAGGCATTCTCACCACTGTAGTAAAAGGTCATACCTTCGGTAAAGGTCCCGCTCTCGCCGACTACGACGCCCAGGTCACTGGTGCCGTCATCCAGGGCCTGGATGCCGAAGAGAGGGCCGAAATCGTAGCCATTGGAATATTGCGGATCCCAGTACCAGACATCGCCACCTTCGAGGTACAACCGGCCGCCGTACTCGTTTAGGTAGGCCTCGAGCGCCTGCGCCTCGGGGGAGCCGTTCTGGATCGTGTAGTTGTCGCTGAAGATCCCGACGCAAACAAAGACCGATTGGTAATAAGGCAGTTCGTCAAGGTAGGGCGTCAAGTCTGTGGTATAATCGCCGGTTAACCCCAGAGAGTCCAAAAGGCTCGCAATGACAGGACCTGACGAGTGATTCGGGTCCGGGTCCCAGACAAGATAGTGGCCCCCTACGCCGATCATCAGATCAAAGGAGTCGGTGAACGTATAGGAACCGCTGGTGATCTGTAAGACGAAGTGGACAGAGTGGTGGAGCGGGGTATTGAGATCGGCCTCAATCGTGAAGGCGTCCCCGGCCGCCGTGGAGTCGGGGAGGATCGGCGGGAAGGTGGCTTCGGAGTCCACAAGCGTGATGTAGGGGTCGGAGGTCCGCAGCACGGCCTGTGCCGCCTCGGACGCACAAAGCCCCACATTGCCTAAGGTTGCAATGAGGTCGGCGGTCTCGCCCGGATCGACCACCCCGTTCCCAGACGGATCCTGGACCGTAATTTCTTCTAAGACTAACACCGGGGTCCCGGCGGTAACCGTAAGAGGCGAGGTCCAGGTATCCCCGTCCGAGGAGAAGAACCAGAGTTCGAAGGGAAGGGACTGCCCGTTGACCACGGTGCCGACGGAGAACGCAAAGGCGCTACTGACAAACAGTGAATCTCCGGGCCCCAAGGACCCGAAGTCTTCTGTGGAGTCTATGATCGTCACCGTATTCTCTTGTACTCCGGTTCCGACGTAGCGAAGGACCCCCGTCACGTTGTTTGCTGTCTGGTTGCCCCAGTTTTTCACGGCGACATCGAGCATCGCACTCTCGTTCGGGCTCATGTAGCCGTCCCCATTGTCGTCATTCAGGAAGTAGCCGACCAGCGAGACATACGGAAGGTCACTGACGGTCATGATCTGGGTCTGAGAGGGCTTGTGGTTGTGGGCGGTCACCGTGACCGTGAGGGGTTCCACCTGTGTGGTGGTGACGGTGAGTGTGACGGAGCCGGAAGCGTCCGTCCACCCCGTCGCCAGGAGGGAGTCGGTGTTACGGATCGCGACCAGGGCCTCGGCTACTGGGCCTGAAGGGTCGGAGACCGTGACGGTCACATTGGCGGGCCCAATGGGGATCGCGCCCGGGTGGGAGACAAAGAGCGTTTCCGGAACCGCGGTGAAGACGTCCATCGCCGGGTCTCCCTGGAGGTTGTACATCTCGAAGTATCGGCGGACCGTGCCCGTGTTCCCATAATGCAGGTAAAGCAGATACTTTGCCATGTTGATGAAGCCCATGGTCCAGTACAGGGTCGAGTCAAACTGTGCGTCGAACATGCGCCGCTGCAGGATGTCGTCTTCGTCCCAATAGGAAGTGACGGAGGAGCCCAGGGCCGCCGCTGCGCCCTTGTTGGGTGCACGGAGCCAGGTCTCCATGAAACACTCGGGATAGGTGAAGTCGCCGGTCAAACACGCATAACTCTGCACCATGGGGTACCGGTCGAGGTTGGTGAGGGCGTTGATATCCCCTTGGTCAAAAGAGGGGCCTGCCCAGCCCCCCTCGTAGCCATGCCCGGAGTAGATCGCCAGGGACCGACCTTCGTTCAATGCGACCGAGACCGGCGTGCCGGTACC
>WFXO01000053.1 GCA_015490555.1 Caldifarciminota bacterium
ATCCGGCCCCCGGTCTCAGAACCGGGGGCCTTTCTTTTTGGGCTCTGAATCCAAAACCAAAGGAGGTACAGATGGCAGCCGTAAAAGTCAATCTCAGCGAGGTAGATCTCCCACAAAGATGGTATAATCTCTTGGCGGATCTTCCCTTCCCCTTGGATCCGCCCCTCAATCCCGCGACCCAAGAACCCCTCTCACCCGATGCACTCCTGCCCTTGTTCCCAAAAGCCCTGGTTGAGCAAGAAGTGGCGACGGAGCGCGAGATTGAGATCCCGGAGCCGGTCCTGGAGGTTTACAAACTCTGGCGTCCGACCCCGTTGATCCGCGCGGTGCGGTGGGAACAACAGTTACAAACTCCTGCGAAGATCTTCTTCAAGTATGAGGGCGTTAGTCCTGTCGGGAGTCACAAGCCCAATACAGCGGTTCCACAAGCCTTTTACAATCGGAACGAAGGGGTCAAACGGTTGACCACAGAGACCGGAGCAGGGCAGTGGGGGAGTGCCCTGGCCTTTGCGTCGTCCTTGTTTGGACTCGAATGCACCGTTTACATGGTCCGGATCAGTTATGAACAAAAGCCTTACCGGAAAATTCTGATGGCCTCCTTTGGAGCAGAAGTCATCCCCAGTCCCAGTCCTCGAACCCAGGCAGGTCAACAGATTTTGTCACAGGACCCTGAGAGTCCCGGAAGTTTAGGCATTGCCATTAGCGAGGCAGTGGAAGATGCGGTCAAACACGATGACACACATTACAGTTTGGGAAGCGTCCTGAATCACGTCCTGCTTCACCAGACCGTAATCGGGCTGGAGGCACAGAAGCAATTTGAGATCTTAGGACTCCAGCCGGATATCCTGATTGGAGCGGTGGGAGGCGGTTCGAACTTTGCTGGACTGACCTTCCCCTTTATCGGAGAGATGTTCCGCGAGAAGGACAAAAAATACCGGGTCATTGCGGTTGAGCCCACCGCAGCTCCGTCCCTGACGAAAGGGGAGTATCGGTACGATTTCGGGGATACTGCCAGGATGACCCCCCTCTTGCGGATGTATACGCTGGGACATGACTTTGTTCCTCCCCCGATCCATGCAGGGGGCCTTCGCTATCATGGGATGGCTCCCGTTGTTTCTGCACTCTACAACGAAGGATACATCGAGGCAGTCGCGGTGGATACCTCGGAGGTCTTCGATGCCGCCTTGGAGTTCGTCCAGGCGCAAGGGATCGTACCGGCTCCTGAATCCGCCCACGCGGTAAAAGTGGCTCGGGATGAAGCACTCCGCGCTCGTGAAGAAGGTGTCGAAAAGGTCATCGTCTTTAACCTCTCCGGCCATGGACATTTTGATTTAGCAGCCTACGAGCAGCACCTTCAGAACAAACGATCCCATTGATCAAGGGGGAAGGGAGGCCCTGCGTGCCTTTAACGGCCCGACTCTTCCTGCTCAATCTCTTTTAGCAGTTTATAGTCCTCCGGGGAGAGTCGGGCCGTTTTCAAAAGATCGGGCCGTTTTTTCCAGGTCTTGCGGAGCGCCTCCTTTCGACGCCACCGACGAATTTTTTCGTGATCCCCGCTGAGGAGGACCTCCGGGACTTCCAGTCCTTCAAAAACCCGGGGGCGTGTATAGAGGGGAGCATCGAGGATGCCCGTTTCAAAGGAATCCGTCAACGCAGAATCTTGGTCCCCAAGGGCACCGGGGAGCCACCGGGCCACGGCATCGATCAAAACCAGAGCCGCAGGTTCCCCTCCGGACAAGACATAGTCTCCGATCGAGATCTCTTGATCGACCCAGTGGAGGACCCGTTCATCCACCCCTTTATAGCGTCCGCAGATCAAGATCAAATGGGGACGTTGGGCGAGTTCTTTGACCAGACGATGATTGAGGGTGTCCCCTTGCGCGGACAAAAGGATCACATGACTCTCCGGAGTCCGCACGGCATCCAGTGCTCGTTTAATGGGTTCTGGCTTTAGCACCATCCCGGCGCCCCCACCAAACGGGTAATCATCGACTTCCTTCGGGGAATCCGCAAATTTTCTTAGGTCATGGAGATAGACCTTTAAGACGCCCAATTCTCGAGCTTTGGCCATCGGGCCGATCTGGAGGGGGAATTCAAAGAACTCGGGGAACAAGGTAAGGATGTCGATGCGCATCATCGAAGTCCTTTTGGCAAGCGAATGACAATCCGTTGAGCGGCCAGATCCACTTTCAAAATGAATTCTTTGACAAAGGGGAGCATGAAGTCTTCACCTTCGGTCGCGCGGATCTCGAGGATGTCAACCCCTCCCATCCGGTGGATATCTTCGACATGACCGATCACCACCTCGTCTTCCACGACGGCAAGATCCATCAGATCGTGGTAGTAAAAGGTGTCGGGTTCTTCTATGGCCTGGAGTTCACTGCGTGGGACCCAAAGGGCCCGGCCCCGGAGGAATTCCACCTCTTCACGGGACCGGAACTCTTGGAACAGGATCAAATAATGGTGTCCGCCACCCCTCCTGATGGATTTCGTATGGAGGGTGATCAGTTGATTTTTGTAAGGTACAAAGAAGCGAGAAAACGTACGTAATTCTTCACCGTCTTCGGTCAGGGGTTGAACTTTGACTTCACCCCGAAGCCCGAAGGACTTCAGGACCCGGGCGACGGCGACCAGGTCGCGATCACTCAAGGATCTCGAGGACCGCCCGCTTTCCGCGTTTCATGGCGGCCGCCGAGATGATGGTTCGGATCGCCTTCGCCGTCTTCCCTTCTCTTCCGATGACTTTCCCGAGGTCGCCTTCTCCGACTTTCAGTTCGTAGATGACGGTCTTTTCTCCCGGAATCTCTGTGACCGACACGAGTTCGGGATGATCCACGAGGGACTTAGCGATGAACTCGATGAGTTCCTTCAGATCTGCTGCCATGGCTACACCTCCTTCATTTAGGGGTCGTACCCATCAGTTTTGGGTGGCGGACACCTTTTGGGTTTTTCGTGCCAATTTGATGAGAGAAACCGCCCGATCCGTCATTTGGGCTCCCCTCTGAAGCCAGCGCTCTACTTTCTCTAAATCCACATGGAAGACCCCGTCCCTTAAAGGATCGTAGTGCCCCAAAATGTCCAGCACTTTCCCGTCTCGTTTAGACCGAGAATCCATGACGACCAGCCGATACAGGGGTCGGTTCCGTTTCCCTAATCTTGTCAGTCTAATTTTCACCACGGCTCTCTTCCTCCACTTTTCTCATCGTTTGCACCTGCCGTTGCCCTCGGGCTCGGTCTCAGGTTGCCGATTTATTATAAGCGAGTTACCGGCCTCCGTAAACTCTGACCAGGATCGCCATCGCCGTGTGGAGCCGGTTTTCCGCTTGCTCAAAAACGAGCGAATGCTCTGATTCTAAAACGTCGTCTGTGATCTCTTCGCCTCGATGTGCCGGGAGGCAATGCATGATCTTCACATCTTCAGGAGCCTCTTGGAGAAGTTCTGGATTGACTTGGAAGGGCTGAAAGACCTTTCGTCGTTCTTCCGCCTCTGCCTCTTGGCCCATGGACGTCCACACATCGGTATAAATGAAATCGGCTCCCTTGACCGCCTGCTTGGGATCGTGAAGGATCTGAATGTTCCCTCCCGTCTTTTTTGCCAATTCTTGGGCCTTCTCAACCACTGTCCGGGGCGGCTCATAACCCGGCGGACAGGCAAGGACAAACGTTCCCCCGAACATCGCGGTCATGAGCATTAGGGATGTCGCCACGTTGTTCCCGTCGCCAATGAATGCCAGGCGGACACGCCAACGATGGACGGTTTCCCAGATCGTCATGTAATCGGCTAACGCCTGGCAAGGGTGCTCTTGATCCGATAGAGCGTTGATGACCGGGCCCGGGAGATATTGGGCCAGGACCTCCAAGGACTCCTGTTCAAAGACACGGGCAATGACGCCATCGATCCAACGAGCGAGGTTCCGAGCCACGTCCTTGACGGGTTCCCGTTTGCCCAGTTGGATGTCTTGGGGGGCCAGGTACGTCAGCGATCCACCGAGTTTACGGACAGCCACCTCGAAGGTGACCCGTGTCCGTAAAGAGGGTTTCTCGAAGATCAGGGCCAGATGTTTTCCCTGCAGAACCTTGGGGTATTCCGCCCCCCGCTTATATCGAAGTGCTTCCTCTATGACGGCTTTGGTCTCCTCCGGTGCGAGGTCTAAAACGGAGAGATAGTCTCGTTTGTTCATTTCTGTTTTTCAAGTTCTTGGGCTCGTTTGAACATCTCTAAGGATTCCTGAGTGCGGCCCAGTTGCTTCAAGATCACCCCTTTGAGGTTGTAATAGTCGGGGTTGTTCGGGTCCAGTGCGATGGCGGCATCAACGGCCTTTAACGCATCTTCGAGGTTCCCTTTCGCATCGAGGATGGAAATGGCTAAGAAGTGATAGCCCTGCGGATCGGTATCCTTGAGTTGCGTGTACTTTTCGAAGGCCTTTTGAGCGGTCGCATAGTCTTCGACTTTAAATGCGGTGATCCCCAGATTCAGCCAGGCATCCGCTCGGGTCGAATCCAATGACAAAGTCTTTTGGAACTGAGTGATGGCATCGTTGTACTTTTCGAGTTCAAAGTATACGACGCCCAGATTGAAGGCAATATCCGGATTGTCCGTTTTCATCTCCGCGGCTTTTTCCAAATATTGGAGAGCGGTGTCATAATCCCCTTGATCCTTGTACGCCAGGCCCAGGTGGTAGTTCAAGTCAGGATTTTCGGGGTCTACCTGAAGCCCTGCCTTTAAGGTTTCCACGTACTCCGGCTTGTTGGCACGTTTTTCAAGTGAAGCTTTGAGGAGATAGAGGTTCGGGTCTTTCGGGGAGATTTTCAGGGCCAAATCCATGTAAGCGATCGCCTCTGCGTCTTTGTTTTCTTTCGCCAGTTGGACGGCTGCATTCCGGATCGTGGTGATTAGGGCGTCCAGGGTAAAGGCAGTCCCCGCCGCAGTTTTATAAACCTTAGACATTTCTTCCGGGGTGAAGAGATTCGGGTTCATTTCATAGGCCTTCTGGAACGTCTGCGTTGCAGTGATGTAATCCTGGTTGATGGCGTACGCAAAGCCCAGCCACATGTACGCCTCAGCATTGTTGGGTTCCTCTTGGACCCAGGCCTTAGCCTCGGAGAGGACCTTGGCCTTGTTGTTTTGTTGCAGATAAATCTTGATGCTGGTTCGATGAGGCGAGGTGGCACAACTGAGAATAAACCCAAAAGCCAGAAGCACGGTCCACTTTTTCACGGTGCGTTCCTCCTTTCTTTTTTAGCGGGAATTATACGACGCAAAGGGATTTTCAGCAACTCAAAAAGACGGATTCCGTTGACTCTTGGACCCCGTCAGCGTAAGATTTTACACACAAAGACGCTGGAGGTGAAGTCGATGGCTATTCTCACGGGAACTTTCCAGTTAAAGGTCGGCTTGGCAAAAATGCTGAAGGGCGGGGTCATCATGGATGTAACGACCCCCGAACAGGCAAAGATTGCAGAAGACGCCGGTGCAGTTGCCGTGATGGCTTTGGAACGTGTCCCCGCCGATATTCGGCGGGAAGGGGGCGTCGCACGTATGGCGGACCCTGAGATCATCCTGAAGATCATGGATGCGGTGACCATCCCGGTCATGGCCAAGGTCCGGATTGGACACTTTGTGGAAGCCCAGATTCTGGAAGCCCTGGGCGTCGATTTTATCGATGAAAGTGAGGTGTTGACCCCTGCAGATGAAGAAAATCACATTGACAAGCATCCGTTTAAGGTTCCTTTTGTCTGCGGGGCTCGGAACCTCGGCGAAGCACTCCGTCGGATCGCAGAGGGTGCGGCCATGATCCGGACTAAAGGGGAGGCAGGAACCGGAAACGTCGTCGAGGCTGTGCGACATATGCGATTGATTCAGCGGGAGATTCGCGAACTCCAATCCAAGCCCCGCGAAGAACTTTATATGGAGGCTAAGCGACTCCAGGCTCCACTCGAACTGGTTGAATATGTCGCGGAACATGGCCGGTTGCCCGTGCCGAACTTTGCAGCGGGAGGCATCGCAACGCCTGCCGATGCGGCTTTGATGATGCAGTTGGGGGCGGAAGCCGTCTTCGTAGGCTCCGGTATCTTTAAGTCCGAAGATCCCGCTCGTAGAGCCCAGGCCATCGTCAAGGCTGTCACCTACTACAACGACCCTGAAGTCCTTGCAGAGATCTCCCGTGGACTGGGCAAACCCATGTCCGGGATTGATATCACTAAATTGGACGAAAAGGAACTCCTGCAGGTCCGGGGCTGGTAAAACCCTGAGAATTCTTGAGCCATGAAAATCGGGATCCTTGCTTTACAAGGGGATTTTGAGGAACATGAAGCCATGCTCGAAGCCCTGGGGGTGGAGACCCTCCGGGTGAAAACCGAAAAAGAACTCCTTTCTGTCGATGGCCTGATCCTGCCGGGCGGTGAATCCACGACGATGACCCGCCTCCTCGAGGATATGGAACTCTACGGCGCCCTCCAGACTTTGAAACAACGTCAGGTTCCCATCTTTGGCACCTGTGCAGGACTGATTTTGATGTCCAAGGAAGTGGAGGATGGCGCGGATCTGGTAAAACCTCTTGGCTTCCTGGACATTACCGTACGAAGGAACGCTTATGGCCGCCAAAGAGAGAGTTTCGAAAGTGATCTGGAAATTCAGTTCAACGGTGAATCAGAGACCTTTCGTGGAATTTTCATTCGAGCCCCAAGAATCGTCAAGGTCGGGACCGATGTCCAGATTTTGGCGACCCACCAAGGGGAACCCGTCATGGTCCGGCAGGGGCACGCCTTGGGATCGACCTTCCACCCGGAACTCTCCGGGTCAACAAAGGTCCACGAATACTTCCTTGAGATCGTGAAAGAGGCAAAAGGCTGAGATCTCTATTCCACGGGTCGGAAGTATTCAATATCCGTGATGCTCCCTCGGGGGTCTTTTTTGAACACAGGCTCAACAGGTAGCCCAAAGACCATTTCGTCGGGATCGATTTCACGGATTTCGTGAATCAAGCCACCTTCGACCCCTGGCCAGGTAATCAAAGCGACGATTTTGGGAGGATCTAAGGGTTGGTCTTCTAAGTCCCGATGGAGCACTGTATAGGTCTCCACATAGCCAGGTCCTGAAATCTCCACCCATTCCCGGGTGTATTCCATGCACTCCTCACAGTAAAGTCGTGGAGGCACAAAGACCCGTTCACATTTCGGACATTGGACCCCCATGATTTTCTGATGTTCCTTTAAGGCTCGGAGGAACTGTTCCCCAGCAACGCCAGCGGTGTATCGAAACCAGGTGGGGATTTCTCCTTTCCAAACCTTCAAGTCGTCGAACCGTTGAATTTTTTCCTTCATGCTTTGCCCTCCAGGGGTTTGAAGTAGAGGATATCCGTAATCGCCCCTTCCCGCTCTTCTGCGGGTTTCCATACTGCCTGGACTCGAAGTCCCACGTGAACCTTTTGGAGGATTTCTTCTTTGGTTTCACCGACTTCACCCAGCAGGTGGAGGATCCCCATGCCCGGGGAGGCCCCATCAATTTCGATTACGGCTGGCACCAAGGGCTTTTCAATCCGATTGACATCACGGTCCACAAAGGAGATGGAAAAGGTATTCACCCGGCCGGTATCTTGGAGTTCGACCCATTCATCCGTCTCACGGAAACACCACTCACAGAACATCCGGGGTGGGATCATCACCCGACCGCATTCCCGGCATTTTCTTCCGAGGAGTTTTCCTTCCTTAAGTCCCTGGAGAAATTTTCCAATGGCGACTCCGGTGTCCCAGGCATATTTCGCTTTTGGATGCCATTCCTCAAAAAGGACTTTCCCTTCTTTCAAATCTGAAGATTTGAGAGGAACCCCCGGGAAATCCTTTCGGTCTTGAAAGCCCATGGTAACCTCCTTTCGTTTCAGTTCTAAATCCTACGGTCCTCGTCCCGATGCTTCAAGGTGTCGCATTGGCTCATCAAAAATCTATGCGAAATCGGGATCGTTGTCTTATTTAAAAATCTGCTCGATAGGCGAAAACTTCCCCTTGGAAGCCTGCATGGAGATACACTCTGAGAAAAGGATGAGGCATTGAGTCACCGCTCAAGTAGTTCTAACTCCTGCCTGGAAGAATCCATGGAGGAGCAGTTTTCACCGCGTAGGGAAGTTGGCCCAGGGAGACCCTGGGCTTCATTGCACCGGCCCCTGGTCAACTTTCCAGACTCTTCGGTGTCGCCGAATAGAGGGATTGCGCCAGTTTCCGCCGCAGTCGGCGGGCGGCCGCCAGGACCATCCGGTCCAGAAATCCCGGCACCACCGGCGCCACATGGGGCGTCATGATGACATTGGGTAGCGTTTCCAGAGGCACGGGCTGCCGAAAGGGCTCACCGGGCACAGGATAGCGCCACCACACATCCAGCGCGGCTACGAAGTTCGGATGGCTTTGTAGATGGCGGTACAAAGCCTCGGCGTCTATGATGCGTCCCCGGGCCACATTGATCAGGATGGTGTCGGGTTTCATGCGGGCCAGGGCCTCTTCGCCGATGAGGCCTTCGGTTTCCGAGGTCAGCGGTAGGGCAAGCACCACCGCATCGGCCCGGGGTAGGACCTGAAGCAACTTGTCCAGGGGAAACACGGTGCGGACCCCGCATTTGGGCCGGGGGCGGCGACGGATCCCGATGATCCGCATGCCCAGGCACCGGGCGCGCTCTGCCACTGCGCAGCCGATGTTTCCAAGCCCCACCACAAGCAGGGTGGCCCCCTTCAAGCGGCGGCTCTCCGTGCCCTGGGGAAATGCGCCCCGGCGCATCGCCTCGGTATGGAACACGATCCGTTTGGCCGCGGCCAGGAATAGGGCCAGCACATGTTCGGCAATGGCGTCGGCGTTGGGGCTGGGGGTGTGCAGCACCTGGACGCCCTGCGGCAAGGGGTCCTTCAAGATATGGTCCACACCCGCGGTGATGGCCTGGATCCAGCGCAAGGACCGTAGTCGCCGGAGTTTCTCCGGAGATACCTCTTCCCGGAACTTGAACACCAGGAGTGCCACCACCCGGGGTTCCAGGGCTTCGGGCAGGTCGGGCCCCACCACCTCGGCCACCGGCTCCAGGATACGGCACAGCCGGCGCCAGGCTTCGGGGCTCAGCCGTTCATCGCGGATCGGAACCCAGACCACTGGTTTCACGGTTGATAAGGATACAGGCGGAACAGGCTGCCACGGCCGTATCGGTACAACTGGATTTCCACCAGTGTGGTTTCATGGGACCGGACCAGCGGGGCCAGGTCGTACAGGGTTACGCCGTCTTCCAGGGTGATAAACCGGCTGAGGTTGATCACCACAGGGCGCGGGGTGCCGTACCTGTGGTACAGGACTTCGGGCAGGTCGCCGTAGATCTGGCGAACCTCGGAGGGCCGTCCTTCACCCCCATACCCGTGGATCAGAACGATCGGAAGGATCATGGGACACCTTTTCCTTTCCGAAGGATAAAGCCCGGAAGCCAGTGGATGCAAGGAAAAATAGACTCTGAAGTCGGTGTGTCCGTCTTTCCAATCTACACAAGAAAGCGGGCGAGAAACAGGAGAAACAAATTCCATCAACCGAAGCGGTACCTATTAATAGACCATAGAGGAGCGGCATTCGTTGCGATGAAAACCCACCCTGAGGTGTACGGAAAACAGATCGGATCAGAGTTTCTACAAAATCAGAAGTCCCTGAAATTTAGAGAATGACCCCACTTGACAAAATTGGCCCTTTCTCTTAATTTAATATACTTCAATAAAGCACTCAGAGACCTTGGGGGACAGATTGGAGTGTGCCGTCGTTGCCCTCCTTTCAGTCCCCACCAGGAGCCAAGGAGGTTGATGGTATGTGGACGGGTTTCTCAGTGCAAGGACCGCACCGGGTCCAAAGGACATATCTGTGGATCTTTCTTTTGTGGGGATGTTCCCTTCTCTTTCTTCCTTCATCTCTGCAGGCTCGGACATTTACATGGGTGAACAACGGGATGGGGAACTGGACCGATTCTACCAACTGGAATCCAACGGGCGTTCCGACAGGCAATGACACCGCAGTCATCGGGGTCAACGGCGCCGTCGTCGTTGTGAATGAAGGAGTTACGGTGAGTTACATCCAGGTCAGCGGTAGCGTGGTTCTCCAGATCTCTTACCCCTATTCTCTGTGGAGCACCAATGGTGGGACCATCGGAAACAACGCACAGGTCCAACTCACAGGTTCCACTTCGGGGTCGGTGGTCCTCCAGGGAGGGTACGGCCATCGTCTGATCATCCAGGGGGATGTTACCATCCAGGGAAACGCCACACTCCGCAGAGTTGAACTTCATGGCACCACGCAGGTGAACAGCGGACGGTTCGGCACATACGATGTTCTCAACTACGGGACACTAACCTGGAACACCCCATATTGGCATACCAACACCAACCTTGGCGGTGGATTCTCAAATTACGGGACGGTTTATGCGCGGGGGGATACGATCTTCATCGCATTTCAGGACGACTTCACGAACTACGGGACCGTGGTCAAAGACGGAGGGTCGGACACCACGCTCCTCTACCGGGACAACTTCCGCAATGAGCCCGGCGCCACCCTCCGGGCCACTTCGGGAGTTTTGCGAACGCATGGAGGCGTTTTTTCCGGCACCATCGAGGCCCAATCGAATGGTACTGTGCTTTTCAGGGGATCCGGCTCCTACTCGTATGTGAACTTTCAAGGCGCGACATTCCGGGGAGATGGCGAAATCCGGGTAGAAGAAAGTGTAATCTCCGACTTTACCTCGACCCCAAGCACCATTGATGCGGGAACACAGGTTCACTGGCGGGCTATTACCGGTCTTACCGGTCTCTCCACGGACCTCCAGATAAACGGGACACTGGTGGTTGAAAAGGGAAGATTTCATGGAGGAGGGAATCTGGTCGTTAATGGAACCTTGCTTCTGGCCACGGGGGATGACTCAACGCAAATTACGCTGAGCTCCGACATCGAGGTCAAGTCCTCCGGGCAGATGATCTGGGAGAGCGGGATCTTAACCGACACCGATGGCGGGGACACCATCTGGGTCCGTTCCGGAGGAAGCCTGCTCCTTGGAGCCACCGCTCTCGCCTCCAGATGGGAGGGTGGGGGTTCCACCTACGGCGTGATCATCAACGAGAGCAGCACCACGGTGGAGAAGCCAAACCTGGCCACGGCAGTGACCCTGGAAATCCCGGTGATCAACCGCGCTCCCGGTGTGGTCCATGTGAAGGGCGGAACACTGAATCTGGCTGCATCGGCAGGTTCTTACGGTGGGATCTGGCGTGTGGACAGTGGGGCCGTTCTCCGGTTCCGAGGCAACCGTCCCGATGACCGCTTCTGGGGAGAGTTCCAGGGGCAGGGCACCGTCCGCACCTACCAGTACGGCTTTGTTTTTGACTCCCTCACGACTCATATCCGGGCCGGCATCCTGTTCCAGGAGTCCAGCGCGGTGTACATCCGGAGCCGCCTGGTTGTGGACTCCGGCGCTCTGTACCAAAAGGCCAGCTCTTGGACCACCTACCTCTACGGGCATTTCGACATCCAGGGTCTCCTTCAGTGGGATCGAGGAGATGTCGGAGGGAACAACGACTCCCTCTTCTTCCAGGTCTTCCCCGGCGGCCAGGTGGTGCTGGAGGACACCTTCCGACGGAAGCTTTATGTGCCTCTCGCAAATGAAGGGGAGATCCGCGTGGTGGATGCCTCCTGGGGACTCTCCAGAATGCCCGGAAACGCGTCCACGATCATCAACCGCGTGAACGGAACGATCAAACTCAGCGGGAACGCCGTAGTAAACGAACGGACCTATGCGAGCACCCCCTTTGTGGAAAACCACGGCGAAATCATCCGGGAGAATGACTCCGGAACGGCCGTGCTTGCCGTACACCTCTGGAACACCGGGAATGTGCGGAGTTTTGGAGACCTTCGACTGACCGCACGCGGGCGGCATGAAGGACGCTACGAGGTCCAAAGCGGCGGTCAAATCGGTTTTTACGCCCTTTCAGACACCCTTTACGGGGCGATCTTTGAGGGCGATTCCACCGGGAGCTTCCTCTTCGCCGGCAGCGCCTTCCTGAAAAATCCTCCCGGGGATACGGCGGCCACGGTCCTGGGGAATGCGCCTCTGATTTACGACGGCCAGTCCCTTCGCCCCATAGATGGCGGAATTCTGGCCGCACGGACCGGAGCAACTCTGGAGTTCCGGGACATTGACCTGTGGCATTACAGCGGGGACACCGGGGGCGTGGTGGTGGACAGCGGCGCCCTCCTGGTCTTCACCAGTCCGGATCGCAAGAACATTTACGGCGCGAAGATCTGGAACAAGGGGGAGATCCGCTACGAGGAAGGGGAGCTGTATCTCGGTTCCGGCGGGGGCATCCAGAACGAAGGGGTGTTCCGCGTCCATGTTCCCGCAACCGCCGTGCAGGCTGTGCTCAGGATCGATGGGAGCTCCTCGGGATCCATCCAGAACCGTGGCGAGTGGATTCTGGAAGGCGGAGGCCGGTTGTCCGTCCTTAGCATTCGGGTAAAAAACGAGCCGGACGGAACAATCTGGGCTCAGGACGGTACGCTGAACTTAGTGGGCGATAGAATGCACCTGTCCGGCGAACTCAAGGCCACCTCCGGTGTGCTTATCCTGTCCGGCTTCTCCTCCAATGACACCTTGGCGGGGGCAACGATCACCGGCCCACCCTCGGATTCGACCGATGGGGTAGCCCTGCAAGGGCCCTGGGCAATCCAGGACAGCGCCGTAGTGGCAGACAGCGGCCTCCTCGTGATGGCCGGCGGATCGTTTGAGGGAGACACCCTGGTGGTCCGAGACGGGCTTGTGGATTGGAAAGATGGGACATTCTCTGGGCCTGTTGTGGTCCGCCCTATGGGCCGCATCGAAGCCCACCGGAGAAGCAGCGGTTCCCGGACAATGGAAGCGGACATGATCGTTCAGGGGACCCTTCTCTGGGCCGGCCCCCCAGAAATCGATGTATGGGCCCCCTCAGATACCGATACCGTTCGCCTTGTCATCGACACCTCCGGAACCTTCTCTATCCAGGACACCGGAACGGTTCTGAACCGCCTCCTCTCCATCGAACTTCTGAGGGTACACACCGGAGGACGAATCCAGGTCTCTGTTCCCACCGCCCTGAACGCAGGGACGGACCTCCCTGATGTTTGGATCCGCACGAGGGTGAAAGCCCACTCCGGCGATATTCAGGTGGACGGCGCCGACCTCATTTTCCCTTCAGGTTACGGCCATGACCACTCCTGGGTGGTGTCCGGCGGCTCGGGCTGGGTGGTGTTTGGAGGACCTTCCTCTTCTTCCGATACCCTGAAAGACACCCTCTACACCCTGACGATGTATGACAGCGCTCGGGTGCGCATCGAGCGGGACCTGTACCTCGTCTGGTTCGCTTCGGTGGAAGGGAATAGGGCGCAGCTCGTGCTGGATGCCTCCCACTATAGCTATGGCATTCACGGTATCGGCGGAGGAACCGGGATTCCCCCTTACATCGAGGTGAAGAACGGGGGAGAGTTCCGGTGGATCAACGGGACCGTCACGGATTCCGTCCGGATCAAGAATACCGGCGGGACCGTTGTTCTTCTGCCCGATCTCCAAGCCTCCCTGGGGAACGGGTCAGAGATCCGGAATTCCGATAGCCTTTACTTCAAGGGGGACAACTTCCAGATGGCCGTGGGCACCCGGATCGTGAACGACAGCGGCGGGGTGTGGGTGGTGGAAACGGACAGCGGCCCCACGCAGATCACAGGGATGGACACAGTGCCCCCTCCAACTTTGGAAAACCGCGGCACCCTCTATGTCAACGCGCCTCAGAACTTTGGGGTCTTTGATGTGCGCCTGATCCACGAAGGGGTGACCCATCTCCAACAGGGGCGCTGGTCGCTCGCCCTTCTTCAGAACCTCCCGGATTCCCTGCCTCATGCCCTTGGAGGGCAATTCCTCTTCCACCAGGGAAAGCTCGTTTTCGGCTGGGGAGGCAAGCTTGTTACCCACGGGTTCCAAGATCTTGTGTTTCGACGGGCTTCGGGAACCCGGGCGCAAGCCTCGGAGGATACGGCGGATGTGGAACTCCACGGCTTCGGAACCAATCCCCGGTTCATCTTGCTCGGCGAAAATGTGATCGTGGACACAGGGATTTCCTTCCGCACTCTGGGGACCAACTGGTTCTTTCTTGCAGGGGAACTGCGGATCTCCGGTCGGTTCATCTGGGCAGAGAAGTCACTGAAGGGCTCAGGAGACCACATCCGGGTTCTGCCTGGCGGCCGTCTGGAGGCCTCCCGCAGCACAACCACGCCTGACACTTTGGGCTCGAACCTGCTCAACAAGGGAACCATGATTTGGGACTCTTCCCTGACCGTAGTGCTCCAGCAGGCCACCATCACCAATGATTCCGGAGGATTCTGGCTGATTCACGACCGCCACCTTGGCGGTGGTTTGCTGGCCGCAGGCGACGCACAAGTGGTCAACGCAGGCACCCTCCAGGTCTTGTCAACCCGAACCTCTCCCACAGGTTTCATCACTTTTGCTCCTTCTCTGACCCAGAGAGGCCTCCTGAAGGTCCAGGATTCCACCGGCGCGGGAGGTGTGGACTTCACCACAATTGCACAGGAAGGTGGTACGACCGTGATCCAAGGGCACAACACCCGTATCGAGGTGGATACCTTCCGCCTGAACGGGGGCTTCCTTAAAGGAAACGGCACCATCCAGACCCCCGCGAATGGCAGGATCTTGGTGAATGCCGGGACCATCTCCCCAGGCCTTTCCATCGATAATCTCTCCTTAGAAAACCTGGAGTGGCAAACGAATCTGGGACGCCTGGAGATCGAGATTGGGGGCGAAAACCTCTATGATCAGTTAAATCTCAACGGAAACAATACCTTAGGAGGTGTTCTGGAGGTAACCCTCACCGGAGGCTACACGCCATCGGGCGGTGAGCGGTTTTCGATCCTGAAATACATGTCTGGGGCTCAGGTCAACGGCGATTTCGTCCAGAAGAACTTCCCTTCGTTGCCCAATGGCAAGCAGTTTCGGACGGAAATCAGAGACACGGCATATATTTTGAAGGTGGTTTCCCCTCCCGTTGCGGTGTTGGATACCTTCACCATCGATGAAGATCAGTCTTTCACGTTGTTCCCATTGCTCAATGACTACGACCCGGACAGCGATAGCGTGTTCATCTCCGGACTCATCACCGATGGAACGGAGGGGACCCCAGTCCTCAATCCCAATGGAACGATTACTTATACCCCTGCCCCAGATTCCTTCGGTTTGGACACCTTCCGGTACATTTTGTCGGATACGACGGGTTTGCAAGATACCGGGCTGGTGAGGATTACCATCCAGCCAGTGAATGACACGCCCTTTGTTTCTTTTGCACCCATCGGCTGGACCGTTCAGTTCCAGGAGGATCAATCTACACAAATTGATCTGGACGATTATGTGACAGATCCAGACAACAGTCCCGATGAATTGACATGGACCTGGGACTTCGGGCGGCTGGCCCTCCAAAAGCGCAGGATCCGGAAGCGTCATAGGCTTGACGACGCAGAGGGACGCAAAACTGGAAAGAACACCCAGAAATTCTCACGAGCGAACCCGGTACACAAAGGGACACGGTGGAGCACTCCTGCAAGTTCCCCGAAAGCACCTTCACGATCCTTCAGATCTGATCCTGTGCATCAGGGCACCCGTCTCCCCAACCCCCCGCTTTATATCACGATTGATCCCACAACCCATGTTGCGACGTTCTCGGCAGATCCGGATTACTTTGACACGAGTGGGATTTTTGTGACCTTTACGGCCACCGATCCCGAGGGCGCCTCGGATTCCGACGGGATTACAGTCTTTATTGAGCCCGTTCCGGACCCGCCGGTTGCGGTGGATGACCAGGCAACCACCGATGAAGACACCCCGGTGACCATCCCCATCCTGGCCAATGACTACGATGTGGACGGCGACCCTATTACCCTCGTGGGCGTGAACACCAATAACACCCAGGGGGACGTACAGGTCAATCCCGATCAGACCGTCACCTACACCCCACCCCCGGACTTCC
>WFXO01000054.1 GCA_015490555.1 Caldifarciminota bacterium
CGGCCCACACATAAAACGTGTGGATGATCACCGTGCTATCCGAGGAGAAAACAAACGTGGAGTCATTGCGACGGGTAAAGATTTGTGGGGTTCTGGTTGGCGATCGATGATTCGACCCCACAAATCTTTACCCGTCGCAATGACTCCACGTTTGTTTTCTCCTCGGATAGCACGGTGATCATCCACACGTTTTATGTGTGGGCCGAGGACAACGAAGGCGCGTTGGACCCCACCCCGGCCTCTCTGACCCTCCCTGTGATCAACACCCCGCCAACTGTCAACTTTGTCGCGGGGACATTACCCAAGGACACCACTTTCCCGGTCGCCACGTTTAGTTTTGAAGGGCACGACGAGGATGGAGATCATACGATTGAGGGGTATCTCCTGTGGTTGGACACCGATTCCCAGCCGCAGATCCTCGATCCCGCCCAAACGTCCATTACCCTTTACGACATCCCACCCGGCGAGCGAACCGTGTACATCCAGGCCTTTGACGAGGCCGGTGCCCTCTCAGATACCCTCCGTCACACCTGGTTTGTCCAACCTGTCGTGGGACAAGTCCTTCTGGTCGATGACGATCCGGAGACGGCGTCAGACCAATTCTACCGAGACTTTTTTGATTCCCAAGGAATCCCTTATTCAGTGTGGAAAGTCTGGGACGGCCTCCCGCCTTCCCCCATTGACATCAATGCCGTCATCAACGAACTGGGCTTCACCACGATTTTGTGGTACACCGGCACAGAGACCCAATTGGAAGGGGCAACGGTTCCTTTGACCGATTTCATCCAGGATTCCAGCCACAAATTGATCTTGACCGGGAAATCCGTCCTTCTGGTCAGTCAGGAATACTTCACACACAATGTCTTACATGTGGATACGGTGACGGCGTGGAATACGATTATTCTGCCCATCACCCCATTGATTGCGCAGGTCCCCGGGATTCCAGATACCTTGACGCTTTCAGCCCCTATTCTGGACCGTGTCGACGGATTCGAACCCGACAGCCTCGCAGAGGCCCTGTATCGATTCACTGAAACAGCCCCGGCGGGTCCTGCAGCGCTCGCACTTCGTTATCCTGCAGGCGACCAGGCACGGCTCTTTGTGTTTACGTTTCCCCTGGACCAAATGAACGGCAACGGCAATATTCCCCAACTTCTCTTTACAATTCTGGGGAATGGGACTCCATAGTTTGTGTCCCTGTGGAAAGGCTTTGTTGCCCGAGACACCTCCAGGGTTCAACATCCAAAAAAGGAGGGCTTTCGATGAAGGTTCCAGAAAACCTGAAGTACACCAAGGAACATGAATGGGCAAAAGTCGAAGGAGATGTGGCGATTGTCGGGATTACCGACTTTGCCCAAGACCAGTTATCCGATATCGTCTACGTCGAACTCCCCGAAGTCGGGGCCAAAGTCCGACAGGGGGAACCCTTTGGAACGGTGGAGGCGGTGAAGGCGGTTTCGGATCTCTATTCTCCCGTAACCGGAGAAGTCATCGAGGTCAACCAAAAACTCGCAGATCAACCTGAGTTGGTCAACCAGGATCCGTACGGGGAAGGATGGATGATCAAAGTCAAACTCCAAGATCCGAGTGAGGTCGAACGTTTGATGTCCGCGGAGGAGTATAAGAAACTGATTGAGGAGGAGAGTTAGGGTGAATCACCCGTATCTCCCTTTAACCGATCAAGACCGGGAAGAGATGTTACAGGCCTTAGGGCTCCGGTCTGTATCGGAACTCTTTGAAGAACTCTTGCCTCCGGAAGTGCGGCTGAACCGTCCACTGCAACTTCCACCGAGGCTCTCGGAGTGGGAGGTGCAAAAGAAGGTCGAAGCCCTGGCCGGTCAAAACCAGATCGACTGGATTCTTTTCATGGGGGCGGGGGCGTATGACCATTACATCCCAGCCGTGATCCAACATATTGCCAGCCGATCGGAGTTCTATACCGCTTATACCCCTTATCAGGCCGAAGTCAGCCAAGGCACCCTCCAAGTCATGTACGAGTTCCAGAGCCTTGTGTGTGATCTCACCGAGATGGAGGTAGCGAACTCTTCGATGTACGACGGTGCCTCGGCCCTGGCCGAAGCCGTACTCATGGCGCTACGGATCCAAAAAAAGCGGAACGTGGTTCTGCTTCCCGAATCGCTCCATCCTTTTTACCGACAGGTGGTGGAAACCTATGTCCATCGACAAGATCTCCAACTCCAAACCCTTCGGATGGACCCCAAAACAGGTCAACTTGACTTAAACCATGTGGAATCCCTCCTTGGAGATCACACTGCGGCGTTGGTCTTCCAGCACCCGAACTTCTTCGGCATTTTGGAGGATCCAAGGATCCTGCGTCAATTGACAGAAAAGGTGGGTGCACTGTTGATCCAGGTTTTTGATCCCATCTCGTTAGGGATTTTGGAACCCCCGGGCGCGTTGGGGGTGGATATCGCGGTCGCAGAAGGCCAGCCTTTAGGTATCCCCTTAGGGTTTGGGGGGCCCTATTTAGGGCTCCTTGCCACACGACAGGCCTATGTCCGACAGATGCCAGGTCGCTTGGCAGGCATGACACGAGACCTCGAAGGACGCCGGGGATTTGTCATGGCTCTACAAACGCGTGAACAGCATATCCGACGGGAGAAAGCCACCTCCAACATTTGCACGAACCAGATGCTCTGTGCGTTGATGGCCACCGCCTATCTCTCCCTCATGGGGAAAGAGGGGATCCGTGAAGTGGCGTATCAATCTTTGGCCAAGGCCCATTACTTCTCGGAACGTCTCTCCCAGATCCCCGCTGTGCGACTCCAGTTCACTGGCCCGTTCTTCCGCGAATTCGTAATTTCCCTGTCCCATCCCGAACCGGACCAGGTCTACTCCCGGTTACAAGAGCGGAAGATCCTATTTGGCGTTCCACTTGCACGTTTTCAAGGTCCTGCTCACGACTTCCTCATCGCCGTTACAGAAAAGCGAACCCGTGAAGAGATGGACACCGTGGTCGAGGCACTTCAGGAGTTGGTGGGATGAACCCCTCCACCCCGGCGTGGCCCATTGAAAATGTGTGGATTTCGCGGAGTGTTGCGAAAGTCACCGTTCGAGCGGCGCGGGATAAGCCAGGGGTAGCAGCCGACCTCTTTCAACTTTTATCGGACTTGGGGATCAATGCCGAGATGATCCTCTCTGGACCTGCCAGTAAAGGGCGGGTCGACGTGGCCTTTTTGGTCATGGAATCCGAATTGCCCAAAGTGACCGCTCATTATGACGAGATCGTTGACGCCGTGGACGCCCGCGATCTCCAGGTAGACAAAAAGGTCGCACTGGTCGTGTTTCTTGGTACCCGCGCCATGTCTCGCACCCCTGGAGTTGCGGCTCGGGTCTTCTCGGTATTGGCAGAAGCTGGGGCAAATATCGAACTCATCAGTACCTCCCTGGATGCCCTGTGTACGGTGATTCGCGAAGATCGGGTGGATCAAGTGGTGGAAGTAGTCCGCGAACGATTGAACCTTGAACCCGAAGAAGGCTATTATTTTGAGGAGTAACGCGATGGAAATTTACGCTATCATCCTCGCCGCTGGACGCTCTACTCGGATGCGTTCCCAATATACCAAGATTTTACACACCCTGATGGGGAAACCTTTGATTTTCTTCCCTCTCCGCGTTGTCCGCGCTTTGGATCCGCAACAGATTTATATCGTGGTCAATCCAGACCAGGGCCCAGAAATCGAGGCTCAGGTCAACAGTGATGACATCACCTATGTGGTCCAGGAACAGGCCTTGGGGACCGGACATGCGGTGATGCAGGTTGAATCCTATTTCGAGGGGAAAGACGCAGATGTGCTGGTCATCCCAGGGGATGCCCCTCTGGTTCGAGCCAACACGGTCGTGGAACTCTACCAGTTTCACCGGAAGAGTGACGCGTACATCACGGTTCTCACCGCCGAACTCCCGGATCCCACCGGTTATGGACGGATCATCCGTGCGGAAGGGAGCCTCGTGGCCAAAATTGTCGAGGAACGGGATGCGTCAGATACCGAGCGACAGATTCGAGAAGTCAACTCTGGCATTTACTTCTTCCGGAGTTCCGTTTTGTTTGAGGCTCTCCATCATCTAAAACCCCTCAACGCACAACGAGAATATTACTTGACAGATGTGCTGGAGATCGTCCAACAAAAATACGGGCGTGTCCATGCATTCAAAGTCGAAGATTGGAAAGAAATCCTGGGAGTCAACACACGGCAGCAGTTGGCACAAGCACGCGCAATCCTCCAAGATCGAATCAATGAGTACTGGATGAACCAAGGGGTTACCCTGGTAGACCCTGGGAGCGTGTACATCGAGTGGGACGTGGAGTTGGCACAAGACGTCGTCCTTTATCCTTTTGTAGCCCTGTTAGGGAAAACGAAAATCGGGGAGGGAGCCATTATCGGCCCCAACCAAACGCTGATTGACGCTGTTATTCCTCCCCACTCGATTGTAGGACTGAACCAAAAGGAGGCATAAGATGGACGTGAAAGATGTGAATGCAGACGAACTGGAACAGTTGCTCCAAAACGCAAAAGAACTGATCATCTTGGACCTCTGGGCAGAATGGTGTCACCCCTGTAAACGGATTGAACCTTACCTCCACGAAATCGCTCAACAGTATCCTGACCAAGTCCGGGTCGTTCGACTGAATGTGGACCACTACCCGCAAGTTCCTGCAAAATATGGGGTGATGGGTATCCCGACGGTCATCTTTTTCAAGGACGGCGAAGAAAAAGATCGGATGATCGGAGCCCAACCCAAACGGAATTTCATCAAAAAAGTTCAGGAACTGATCGAATGAAGAAGGGCAAGGTAGATGTTCAACATATTGCACAGTTGGCCCGGCTCCACTTGACACCGGAGGAGGAAAAGGAACTCCAGAAGCACCTTGACCGAATGCTGGAGTATGTCGAGATCCTCACCGAAGTGGACGTTTCCGATGTGGAGCCCATGGCCTACCCTCATGAAGGGAGTCAACGGCTCCGTTCGGATACCCCGAGGCCCGGCATCAATCGAAACGAGGCCCTGGGAATCGCGCCCGATGAGTTTTTCTTTCTTTACCGAGTGCCTTCTCCGCTGAAGGGCGTGAAGGATAAATCTTGAGGTCCCAACACCAGAAGGACAGACCCGGTGTTTACGGGAATCGTTGAGACAACGGGGAAAATCCGCATCCTTCAACGAAGTTCTACGGGGATGCGAGTCCGCATCATTCCGGAGGGGAGATTCCCTTCCCTGCGGGCGGGGGATTCTGTTTCGGTCGACGGTGTTTGTCTTACCGTCGAGCGGACCACGTCTCAAGGGTTTGAGGCCTTCTTGTCGCAAGAGACACTCCAAAAAACCAAATTCGGGCGGGGTCTCAAAGATGGATATCGGGCCAATTTAGAGGCTCCGTTGACCTTGCAAAAGTGGGTGGGCGGGCACTTGGTCACTGGACATGTAGACACCGTGGCCAAAATTCAGCGCATCCAACGCCTACCGGAAGGGCAACGGTGGGAACTTACACTCCTGGACCCTCAAGGATCCCCCTACCTGGTTCCAAAAGGCTCGATCGCCCTCGATGGAGTCTCTTTAACCCTGAACCGGGTTGGGCCCAAAGGCTTTGAAGTCTTCCTGATCCCTCACACTCTTGAAGTGACAAATTTCTCGGACCGGAAAGTCGGGGATCTCTTGAATGTCGAATTTGACCTCATTGTCAAAACTGTGGACACACTGCTTCGGTCGTATGGGATTGTTCCCAAGGAGGTACTATGACCGAACCTTTGATTTATGAATTGTCAAAGCCAGGGCGACGGGGATACACCCTGCCCCGATTGGATGTCCCGGAATTGGAAGTCCAGCAGGTCATTCCTGCTCCTCTACTCCGTTCGAAGCCCCCAGCACTTCCAGAAGTCAGTGAAAATGAAGTCGTCCGTCATTTCGTCCGTCTTTCCAGTCTTAACTACCATGTGGATCGCGGCTTTTACCCTCTCGGCTCCTGCACGATGAAATACAACCCAAAGATCAACGAAGACCTCGCGAAACTGCCCGGATTTACCCACCTTCACCCACTTCAACCTGAGGAAACAGTACAGGGGGCCCTTGCTTTGATGCATGCGTTACAACAGTTCCTTGCGGAAATTGCGGGTGTCGACGCGGTTACACTTCAGCCTGTAGCCGGTGCCCATGCAGAGTTAACCGGGATTCTCCTTGCGCGAAAATATCACGAGGACCAAGGAAGGCCCCGAAGCGTCGTCCTGGTCCCGGATTCTGCCCATGGGACCAATCCGGCTTCTGTCACCCTGGCCGGATACGAGGTCCGGGTTGTCCGCTCCACAGATCGAGGAACGATTGACCTCACAGACTTGGAACGGAACCTCAGCGAAGATGTGGCGGTGTTTATGGTCACGAACCCCAATACGTTAGGGCTCTTTGAAGAAGAGATCGTAGTGGTCGCAAGGCGCATCCACGAGGTCGGGGCCTTGATGTACATGGATGGAGCAAACTTAAATGCCCTCCTGGGGAAGGCTCGGCCGGGGGATATGGGGTTTGACATCGTGCATTTCAACTTACACAAGACCTTTTCTACACCCCATGGTGGGGGAGGTCCTGGGGCTGGTGCGATTGGCGTCACGGCCGCGTTGGAACCTTATCTGCCGGTCCCCCGCATTGAAGAAGTGGAGGGTTCCTGGCGGCTCACATATGACCACCCGAAATCCATCGGGAAAATCCACGGCTTCTACGGCAACTTCCTGGTCATGGTCCGTGCGTATGCCTACATCCGGATGATGGGACCCGAGGGGTTAGAGCGTGTCGCCGAAGACGCAGTGCTCAATGCCAACTATTTGATGGAACGCTTGAAATCCCTTTTGCCCGTTGCCTATCCCCGCCGGTGCATGCACGAGTTTGTCTTGACGGGGAAACTGCTGAAAAAACTCGGGGTCCGAACCCTGGATATCGCCAAACGGCTGCTCGATTATGGCTTCCATGCTCCCACGATTTACTTCCCTTTGATCGTCCCGGAGGCCCTCATGATCGAACCCACAGAAACCGAGACCAAGGAAACCTTAGACGCCTTCGTTGCTGCACTCCAACGGATCTTGAAAGAGGCCGAAGAGAACCCGGAACTCCTGCGGACGGCACCCCACACCACCCCCGTCCGTCGACTGGACGAAGCCTGGGCAGCTCGACATCCCAACCTACGGTACACTCGTGACCCGTCTCAACCACAAGGCTGATACTCCAAGTCCTTGAAAATGTTGATGTTGACACAATTTTGGGGCCATTGTAAAATTACGTCCTTTGGTGGACGGGCCCGTAGCTCAATGGGCAGAGCAGCGGACTCATAATCCGTTGGTTGCAGGTTCGAGTCCTGCCGGGCCCATATGTTTTTGTCTCCCAGAAAGTTCGTGTATGGATTGGGTCAGACAACAAAAGAGGGAACTTCGTGTATTGAATCAAGGAGGCTTACATGGGTGAATACGTTCCCCTTGGTATTTACACGGTGGTCACGGTCCTTTTGGCCCTCCTCTTGATGGGTGTCGCCATCATCCTGAGAAAGAGAGGGCCAACACGCCCCGACAAATACACCAACTACGAATGCGGGGAACTTCCTGAAGGAACTGCCCGAATCCGTTTCCACGCAGGCTACTACCTGGTAGCGCTGGTCTTCATTTTATTTGATGTCGAAGCGTTGTTCCTCTTCCCCTGGGCCATCTCTCTCCGTGCGCTTGGATGGTTTGCCTTCATTGAAATGACCCTTTTCGTCCTCATTCTCTTCCTGGGTTGGATCTACGCCTATAAAAAAGGAGCATTGGAATGGATGTAAAGTCCGAAGAAGCCAAGGCCGTTTTGGAGGAGTTTTTCGACTACGTGGAACGATGGCCGGGAGGCGGGCTGATCATCACCCCCCTGGAAAAACTCTTGGCCTGGGGACAAAAATCCTCCCTCTGGCCCCTGACCTTCGGCCTTGCCTGCTGCGCCATCGAAATGATGGCCACTTTTGCCTCCCGGTTTGACCTGGACCGATTTGGGATGATCATGCGACCGACTCCAAGACAGGCCGATGTGATGATCATCGCCGGGACGGTGTCGATCAAAATGGCGCCACGAATCCGAAGACTCTATGATCAGATGCCAGAGCCCAAATATGTGATCGCCATGGGATCCTGTGCCATCTCCGGTGACCACTACCGGAATGTCTATTCGGTGGTTCCCGGTGTGGATCAGATCATCCCCGTCGATGTCTATGTCCCAGGTTGCCCCCCGTCTCCAGAAGGCCTCATGCACGGCATCATCGCCTTACAGAAAAAGATCATGGAAGAGGCGGGCGCGAAAAAGGAGAAGGCATGATGGCTACGACCCTCGAACGGATCAAAGATCAGTTTGGTTGGGAACCCGATGAGTCGGGTTTCCTTTTTGTCCCCAAAGACCAGGTTGTGGAATTTGCGCGGTTCCTGAAAGAAACCTTGGGATTTTCCTATCTCTCTTTCATCACTTGCGTCGATTACAAAGAACACCTGGATCTGGTCTACCTGGTGCGGAATCCAGAAAGTGCAGAAGAACTGCTCTTCAAAGTCCGGGTGACCCCGGACGACGCCGTCGTCCCCAGTCTTACGGAGACATACCAAGGCGCGGAATGGCATGAACGCGAAGTTTACGATCTTTTTGGGGTCCGTTTTGACGGGCATCCAGACCTCCGGCGGATCCTTTTGCCGGACGAATACGAAGGCCATCCGCTTCGGAAGGACTTCCCGATGGATGCCCCCTTCCCACCATACCGCTAAAGAGCCATGGAAGAGAAAACCTTAGATCTCACATTTGACGAAATGCGGGTCAATATGGGGCCACAGCACCCCGCCAGCCACGGGGTTTTCCGGGCCCAACTGCTCTTAGAAGGGGAGGAAATCAAACAACTCACCCCCCACATCGGCTACCTCCACCGGGGTGTCGAAAAACTTGCAGAGTCCCTCACGTACGTCCAAAACGTCCCGATTATGGCCCGGAATGACTACCTGGGTCCGGTGGCCAACGAACTGGTAATGTCCCGTGTGGTCGAGCGACTTGCCAATATTCCGGTGCCCGAACGAGCACAATATCTCCGAGTGATTGCGGCAGAACTCCACCGAATCTCATCCCACCTGGTGTGGCTTGGGACGTTTAGCCTGGATCTGGGAGGTGCACTTGGCGGCGGCTCTACCATTTTCCTCTACACCTTTGAACTTCGAGAGAAGATCCTGGATGTCTTCGAAGCCTGGACCGGTGCACGGTTCCACCCCAATCTGGTCATGATCGGCGGGGTCCGATATGAGATGCCTGACGGCTTAGACCAGCAGATCCTCCAGGCCCTCGACGAGATTGAATCCAGAATGCATGAGATCATGGAAATGCTGGAAGGGAACCCGGTCTTCATGGAGCGAACCCGTGGAGTCGGGATCCTTTCTCAGGAATTGGCATTATCCCTTGGATGCTCGGGCCCGGTCCTCCGAGGGTCTGGAATCGCTTTTGACATCCGGAAAGCCTACCCCTACGAAGTGTACGATCGGATGGAGTTTGAGGTTCCGACGGGGACGGTCGGCGATGTGTATGACCGATACTCGGTCCGGGTTCGTGAGATTTTCGAGTCAATCAAGATCATTCGGCAGGCCTTTCAGGAGTTGCCCAGTGGGCCCCTGGGCTCGCGGCCGCCGGTCAAGGTCCCCATGGCCATCCGACCGCCCAAGGGCGAGATCTACGAACGCATCGAATCCCCACGGGGTGAACTCGGTGTCTACCTCGTCTCAGACGGTTCTCCCAAACCCTACCGTTTGAAACTCCGCTCCCCCTCCTTCTCCAACCTTCAGGCGATCCAATTCCTTGTGGTCGGACACAAGGTCGCAGATGTCGTGGCGATCTTGGGGTCTTTGGATCCTGTATTCGGAGATGTAGACCGATGATTGGGTACGTGATTTGGAGTTTGATCCTTTTGGGTTTAATGCTCTTCGTGGCGGCGTACCTGGTATGGTACGAACGCAAGTTTGCCAGCCGGATGCAGCGACGGGTCGGTCCCTATTGGGTGGGCTACCCCCACGGCTGGCTCCAATCCATCGCCGACGCGATTAAACTCCTCCGCAAGGAAGACATCGTCCCCGATGCAGCAGACCGTGTACTCTTCAATGTGGCTCCCTTCCTCTTTATGGTCCCCGCGATGCTCCTCTTTGCCGTCTTACCCTTTGCCCCGAAATGGATTCTGGCTGACTTAAATGTAGGGGTCCTCTACTTCTTCGGCATCTCATCCCTGGTCATCTTTGGGGTCATCCTCGCCGCCTGGGGTTCCAACAATAAGTACGCGATGCTTTCCGGAATGCGGTACATGTCCCAGATGATCTCCTATGAAGTCCC
>WFXO01000055.1 GCA_015490555.1 Caldifarciminota bacterium
CTTTTCGGCTTTCACCACGGACAAATCGTACGACATATGTGCCGGGATAGGCGTTAATCACCGTGGCCTTGGGATCGGGATTGTCAATCGCCCGCCAATCATTGGTCCCAACTTCTCGAGCCGCGACGATAATGTCTTTCCCGAGGAAGTCAATTTGTTCGTAGTAGACCGCGGGACTGTCCACGGTACCACTGGCCACCGAGACCGTATCCCCGTCACGGGCATAATTAATGGCCGTCTGGATTTCGGCATAAGTTCCATCCGGTCCTACGGTCAATACCCTTGCGTCTGCCAGCCCATACAGGGCGATTGTGATCCCCACCGCTATGCAGTATCTTTTTAGGTGCTGCATTTTGTAACCTCCTTTGGGACCTTTTGGTCCCGGTTTGGGGTGTCACCTGGACACCCTGAACACCTTGAGGAGCCTCCGGTGGCGTTCACTCTCAAGGACCACAAAGTACACCCCTGAACGCCATCGGGGGCTCCAACGAATTCTTACCTTCCCCTGGCTTAAATGTCCACTCCATAAAATACCTTTGAATCTCCCGGCAACATCGTATACACTCACTTTTCCCCTTAAACCCACTTCACCTATAAGCCATAAATCCTCTCCCCTATAACTCATAGTCAAAGGGGAGTTTATCTCCATAACTTCCTCACCCACACCTACATATACAAATCTCACCAGCCAGAGGTCGAAAGGGTCAATAAGATTCCCATACCCGCCAGTAAAGGTTATCCAGATTCCTCCAGGAACATTGTTGCCCCAGGGACTGAGACTCGGACTTGTGCTGTCATCCAGTTGCACCTCAGGATACCAGGTCCCACTTAAGTAATGCCTCGTCCATACATGGGCATTCACCCATGAATACTCCCTATACCAGAATACCCAGAAATCGGCAGTGTCCCTGATCGCTATGGTCGGATAATACTCGTTACCACTCGTGACCTCATTCACCCGAATGGGCTCTGACCAGGAAACACCATCATCGTCAGACCATGTGATGTATGTGTTCTGATTGTAGGGCTGGTTCTTTAAGAATCCGGAGAATACAACATAAATCCTCCCTGTTAATGAATCCACGGCAACCCATTCCCCCCATCCTGAGCCACCCAGCCAGGTCGTATCGTTGACGAGCCGGATGGGGTGCCAGGTTCCATTGGAATACTGCCTGTAAAAAACCCCCGCAGTCCAGTACTCCTGCCAGATCACATGAATCCTTCCGAATCGATCATGGATTGCACGACCGACGCCCTCGTCCGTTCCCCAGCCCTGATGGGAAATCCAGAGCGAATCCCCAAAATGCCCGTTCTCGTATCTCCGTGCAAAAGTCTCGTGACTCCACCAGTTCGACCCCGGCGGATCTTCGATCAACTTATTCTGAATGGCCCAGATTTCCCCACCCGCATCGGCGATGTAAATGCTGCTCATGTAATAGTGGGAAGAATCCACATAGCCAATGGGTCCCCAGCCGTTCTCATCATAAGTTCGGTACATCTCATCATGGTCAAAGGTTGCATTGTCCGTTTCCCTATCCCAGGAAAGCCACACCCTCCCCTGTGTATCCACCATGCCATATATCCTGAAGTCAGGAAAACTATCCCCCTCCTCATAGGAGCCGGTAACATCATAAATCCTTGACCACTCACCCGTATTGAAATCATACCACTTTACAACATCGTCAAAATATTCCCACCAACCTGGAGAACCTGTATGCCATGGCACCCAATACCAGTTTCTCACAGGGTCGTAGAAGGGGTGAGCCATAGCATCCGCAAAGGTATCAACTTCTGTCAATCTCTCCTGGGGCATCCAGTAGCCCGTCGTATCCTCATCATCCAGGGGCGCATAGGTGTTCTCTGGATAGATATGAACATTCGATGTGATCAACCCCTCCCTTGGAGTCGGTGTCCCCACCTCCCAGATGCCCACCACCACCTGCTTTCTCCCCCAGTGATAGATTCCAGGTTCATAGGGAACATGGCCGGGGACCGTGGGGCGAATTGCCACGGTATCCCCGTCTCTTACAGACACGATTGCCTCGATGAGCCTTTGGAAATGGCCGGGGACGATGTAGAGTTTGGCCAGACCGGACCCCCAAAAGACACCGAGAAGGAACAGCATCTGGAGGAAGGGACTCGGGAGAAGCGAGTTCCAATTCCGCCCCCTCCACCGATGGGTTTCCTGCAGGTCTTTTTTCATCACCTTCACTCCTGCCTTTATGGACCCTTTCTAACCTGTGATCTAATGATACACCCCCCCCCCGGCTCAATGTCAACCCCTCGCGTTAGATCATTGACAAGTCTATACGACTCACATAAAAACACCTTCTGCGTCTCCATGGTGGTAACCCGTGAAAGGGAGGGAGCCATTGAATCGCCGCTGCAGCGGCTCCTACAAAAACGGATCCTGCAAGAACACAGAGAAGGAAAACCACCATCAGGCCAACAAAGAGTGATGTAGGAGCGTCTTTAGCCGCAACCTACATGTCTCCAGTCTGGTACATCCCATTGGGGACTCAGGGGGATTTGAAAAATCCGGTCACACACCACAAACCACAGGCCATTTTTTATGAAATGACTCTCCCCAAACCCCTCCCTGACCAGGGAGGGGCTTTGTGTTGCGGTGGTTCCTGACCAGGGAGGGCTTTGTGTCGTGGAGGTGGATCCTAACCGGGGAGGGCTGTGCATCCATGAATTCGCCGCTCAAGTGGCTCCTACAAGACGACGTACCCAAAACACTGTAGGAGCGGCTTCAGCCGAAACACTCTCCTTTCCAATGGATTCTCTTATAAGGTATCAAGGAACGAGAGGGCGGTTATTCTTTGATGGCGCCGGCGGTGAGGCCGGCAACGATCCGATGTTGGAACACAAAGACCAGAACCACCAGGGGAACCGTGACCACGACCGAGGCCGCCATGATCGAGCCCCAGGGCACCTCATAAGGGCTGGCCCCACCGAAAAAGGCGATGGCAACAGGCACGGTCCGCACTTTATCGCCTACGGTAAAGGTCAAAGCAAAGAGGAACTCGTTCCACGCTGCGATGAAGGCCAGGAGACCGGTGGTGACCAGTCCCGGGCCGGTGAGGGGCAACAGGATCCGCCAGAAGGCCATCAACGGGCTGGCACCGTCCACATAAGCGGCCTCTTCCAACTCCCGGGGTAACGTCCGGAAATATTGGGTCATCACCCAGACCGTAAAGGGCAACGTGAAGAGCAGATACGAGAGAATCAACCCCGGGTGCGTATTGAACAGTCCCAACCCCCGAAGCAGGACGAATAGGCCGGAGAGAACGGCAATCTGTGGGAACATCGTCATGGCCAATACGAGGTAGAGTAGAACGTTTTTGCCATGGAGCGGGAGACGCCCCAGGGCATAGGCAGCGAAAGAACCAAGGCTCAAAGCAACCAGGGTTGTCCCACCCGCAACTGCCAGCGAATTCAGCAGGTTTCGGCCGAAATTGGCGGCCAAAAAGACGTTTTTGTAGTGTTCCCAGGTCCAAGGGATGGGCCACAACTTGAGGGTCGTGGAAAAGAGGTCCGAACTCGGCTTGAACGAAGAGATGACCGCCCAATAGAAGGGGAACAGACTGTAGACGGTGATGCCGAATAGGAGCAAGCCAAACCCGAGTACCTTCAGCCGCTTACTCATAGACCCCCCGCCGCATTAGGTAGAGATAGATCACCACGAACACCGAGATGATGAGGAGAATGGCGATGGAGATGGCCGAGCCGTAGCCGAGTTCCTGAAAGTCTACAAGCACACGTCGGTTGTACAGCGCCATGCTTTCTGTCTGGTTTCCACCGCCGGTCATCACATAGATGACATCGAAGACTCGGAGGGCGTCGAGGGTCCGGAAGACCAGGGTCACGAGGAGGATCGGGCGCAACAGGGGGAAGGTGATCTTCCGGAATTGCTGCCAGGCACTGGCACCATCGACCTTTGCGGCCTCGTAGAGTTCTCTGGGGATCATCTGGAGGCCGGCAAGGAGCATCAAGACGACAAACGGCGTAGTCTTCCAGACATCTACGACAATAATGGAGGCCATTGCGGTGCCCGGCTGTGCGATCCAGGCCACCTTGTGGCTGAGCAGCCCGATCTTTGTACCGATCAGGTTCACCACCCCGTAAATGTCATGGAGCATCCACTTCCACATCTGGGCGGAGACCACGGTCGGGATCGCCCAGGGGACCAGGACAGCGGCCCGCAACAACCCACGACCCGGGAACGAGGCATGGAGCGCCAGCGCGATCGCCATGCCCAGCACCGCCTCCAGACTGACCGAGACCACCGTAAAGAAGAGGGTGTTCCGGACAGATGCAAGGAAATCCGGATCCTGGAGCAGGTCCCGGAAGTTCTGGAGCCCGACCCACTGCGGTGAGGAGGTGCCGGAGAGCCAGGCGTCGGTGAAGGCATAGCGGAAGACCTGGCTAAGGGGGTAGAAGGCCACCAGGGCTACGGCCGCCAGCGTTGGCAACACAAAGAGCCAGGCCAGGCGTTTCTGGGCGGTGCTGATCATGTGCGGTTACCGACGCCGGAGGATCCGCTGGAGTTTCCGTTCGATCTCCTGGACGGCCTGGGCGGCGGTCTTCTGGCCGGTCAGGACCTCATGGACCGAGGAGTAGAAGGCCTCCGAGACCCGGTTATAGAGGGCACCGGTCACCGTCGAAGGCCGGGCGACCGCATTTTGGAGGACCGGCAACACCGACTGGAACCACGGCCGAACCGTCAGCACCTCGGGATCTTCATAGAGGGCAGGCCGGGTCGGCAAGAGAGACAACTTCAAGGTCCGCTCTTTTTGAACTTCGTAGGAGGTGAGGTAACGGACCAGTTCCACGGCCTCCTCGGGGTGCTGGGAATAGCGGGAGACCATGAGTTGCCACCCGCCGAGGGTGGCGGCGTGCCGACCTTCCGGAGTATCGGCACGGGGCAATACGGTCACCGCAAACTTGCCCCGGATCGGGCTCTCCTCGCTATTGCACAAAGCGTAGGCATAGGGCCAGTTCCGCATGAACAGAGCGTTGCCGTTCTGGAAGACGTTTCGGGCTTCCTCTTCCGCGTAGGCGGTGACCCCGGGCGGACTGATCGTGCCAATCCACGACCGGGCTCTTTCGAGGGCTGCGATGGCCTGCGGGTTGTTGATGGAGATCCGGCCATCCGGTTCCACAATGGTGCCCCCGCCGTGGGAGACCAGCCATTCCAGGGCGTCACAGGTCAGGCCTTCATAGCGTTTGCCTTGCCAAACAAAGCCCCAGAAGTCCTCATGACCGGCCGCGCGCTCCGCCTGCTGGATCTTTCGGGCCATCTCCTCCAGTTCGTCCCAGGTCTCGGGTGGGTGGTCATAGCCGTATTTTTCCAGGAGGTCGGTCCGGTAATACAGGAGGCCGGCGTCCGTGTAGAAGGGGATCGCGACGAGTTTCCCGTTGACCGTATTGTTCTGGATGATGGCCGGGAAGAACTGCTGCAGATCCTGTTCGGAAAAGTACGGCTTGAGGTCTAACGCGTGCGGGGCCACGATCCCTGGCCAGATGACGTCAATGGTATAGATGTCCACATCCGGGCTTTGGGCGGCCCAATATTGCTGGAACAATGCCAGTCGCTGGTCGGTCTGGGCCGGTGTGTCGATGTACTCAATGCGGTTCCCGGTCATCTGGGCCCAGGCTTCGGCCTTTTGTTTGACCCAATAGCCGATGCCGCCCACGGCGGTGGAAGGGCCCGCAATCCGGATCGTGACGCCCTGGGCAGACACCACTCCGACAACGGCCAAAAAGATGAAAACCCTACGCATGAGGTTCCTCCTTGTGGAGTTGTTCCAGAACCCGCTGGACTTTGCTATGGAGGGATGGCTCCTTGTCGCGGCGTTCGTCCATTTTGATGACGGTGGAGACCCGGACCGCGCCGGCGCGGAACACCGCCTCCTGCATTTCTCGAATGGTCTGGAAAACGTCTTCTGCCTCCCCCAAGAGGGTGGTAAACATGGGGCCGACTTCGTATTCGACGCGGTCCTGATTTTGGAGAACGCGGATGGCTTCTGCCACGAAGCGACTCACGCTCACGCCGGCCCCCACGGGTGAAATGCTCACAGCGGCCATGATTTTCGGCATGGCAATACACCTCCGTTCCTATAGGTTTTACAGGATGGCCTGTGGGAACTCAAATAAAAAGGCGGCCCCTCGAGGCCTCGAGGGGCCGCCAGCATCGGCCAAACCCAATGGTTACCGGACGAGCAGGAGTTTCTTCACGGAGCGGTAAGACTCTGCCTGGAACCGGTAGAAGTAAACGCCTTGTGCAACCCTTCTGCCCTGGTCATTCCGGCCATCCCACTGGACGGTGTGATAGCCCGCGGGCAGGGTGCCGTCGACCAGCGTCCGGACTACACGCCCGGTGAGGTCGTAGATCTGGAGTTGCACCTTCGTCGGCTTGGGGAGTGCGAACTTGATGTTGGTGATGTTTCGGGCCGGGTTGGGATACGCTGGATAGAGGGCAAAATATGCTGGGATTTGATCCTGTTCTGCAACCCCCACTTCGCCGTAGTCCACGATACAGCGGATGAAGAAGTCCACCGTGGCCGGACTCCAGGAGCCGCCATTGGGCTGGAAGTAGGAGTGGTTGAACTGGCTCGGGCTATCAATAAGGATGACCGGATAGGTGCTCCGGAAGTGCGCCCCGACATAGAAGGGATCGTTGGTGGCGATGCTGTCAGACCGCACATCCACATAGGTCCAGGCATGCGGGGTCATAGGGGTGTTTGCTGGATACACGGCATACGGACCGAAGAGCGGGATGCCGGGAAGCCCACCGGCATTGCCCCAGACATAGACGTCTACGGTGTCCAGCGGATGGCTTGGGTCCATATAGAAGTTGTACATCATCCACAGGATCCGAGCGCTGGAATCCGGCGCCGGTGCAAACTGGACCGCGATGTTATCGCCCGGCCCCATCTGCGTGATGAAACCAGGATCTCCATCGTCAAAATAGAGGACGTAGCCGGTAATGTAGAAGAAGGTATCCGTCACCGTGGCGTTGTTGGCTGTGTCCGCTGCGGTGAGGAAGTAGGAGACGTAGGTCCCGAGGTCGGTGGGCGCCGGAATAGTGAAGTAATAGTGGGTGCCACTGGTGCTATCCGGCCCAATTCCTACAAACGGTCCACCATCAAAACTGTAGAACAGAGAGTCATAGGCCAACGGAGAGTAGTCCAGAATCTCGGCATCGACGACATAGGCGCCCAGGATGCTCTGGGTATCCGCCGGTGGGGTGTGGAGGATCAACGGCGGGGTCTGGTCGACGGTGGTTCCAACGATCTCCACATCGTCGACAAACCAGCCGGTCTCGTGGTATGCGGGGTCGGAGACCACCCGGAACCGGATGCGAACATCGGGATTACCGACAAAGGCGGAGAGGTCAATCTCCTCCTGGGTCCAGGTGTCTAAAGTATCGTTGAAAGTGGCCAGGGTGACCCAGGTGTTGCCGCCATCGATGGAGACATCGACATAGCCGTAATCAAAGCCCTGTTCGAGCCAGTGAACATTCCAGAAGCGGAGGTAGGCCCCGGCGTAGCCCGTGAGGTCGACACCATTGGCCATCATCCCGACGAGGGTGGACATATCCGGGTAGTTGGAATACGGGCTTTCCGTAAAGGCATGGGTGGGAGAGTGGACCGTATCGCCTTCTTGGAGGCCCCAATCGCCGATCCAGTTCCCCAGGCCACTTTCGAAGTCATCGAAGAAGAGGACGACTTCGCCGGAGACCGGTTCGACGTCGGCAGAATCGCGCGGCTCGATCTTAAAGTTGCCGTAAGAGTAATAGAGCGGGCCCTGGACGTTATAGGCCTGGCCGGAGTCGGGTGTAAAGGCATAGCCTTTATCGTCCACCCGGACGGGCCCAGAGCCATCGTCCACCAGCCATTCCCCGTAGCCGAGGTTGGGGTCCACACAGACCGCGTTCTCCACACGGACAAAGACCCCTTCGTATTGCTCTTGAGGAACGTCGCCGGTGGGAAGCACCGTCGGACCCGGCAGTGGACGACCCGAGGCCAGGACCTGGAGCAAGACGACATTTTTCAGTTCGGTCATGCCATAATACTCATCCACTTGGGCCACGATCAGGATGCTGTCGCCCCGAGTCACACCGGGGGCACCGCCGGTATAGACCCAGATGCCGTGCCAGGCACCACCGGGTTGCTCTTCCATGAAGAACCCGTTGCTATAGACGCCCGTCACAATGCCGGTCGTGGCCACGGTGTCGCCTTGATACGGGGAGGTGGAATCCTGGCCCTGGATCTCCATGATGGTGTGGAAAGCCGGGCCTGGCGTCACGGACACGCTGTTGTCCGCATCATCAAAGGCGAAGATGTAATAGCCCGTATTAGGCGCGACGAACGAGTAGTTCTGGCCGGCCCCGCCAATTCCGCCCTGGCCGTAGGCTGCCGCCCAGGAGTGCATGACCGCATACTTGTATCCCGTGCTGTCACCGGCGTTGAAGAAGAACATGCCACTCCAGACCGTACCGGTCCGGGTCAGGTTGTCTGCGGTGACATCCCAGCCATTGAAGTCGCCCGCCAGAACGATAATCCAGTTGTTGTAGCCCTGGTCGGACGGGTCCACAAAGACCGCCGGGAGCCAGACCGTGTCGCTCGAAAGGACCTGGAACCCGGAACCGTCCTCCAGCCAGGAGTTCACATCGTTCTCGCTTCCAATCCAATAGTTGTACCAGTTTGTGGAGTCCACATGAAGCAGAACGGTCCCGGTAAAGATGTCATCGTTGGCCGAGGTATCTGGATAGACCCCGTCGTTTTTCAATTCTACCATGGGACCGGACCAGTTCGGGTCATAGTTGCCCTGGGCGTCCCAGGAGCCATTCGCCCAGAAGGAGCGATAGTGGGAGTCTCCACCGACTTGGGCAGTGATGACGACGACTGCGGTATTGGCCGGCGGCTGGTTGGGCATGCCCGGTGTTGCTCCGGCCGTCTGGAAGTCGGTGGAGGTGGCGATGTCATAGCCGTCAAAGACAAAACGATCCCCATCCGGGACCGCAGCCCAAGAACTGTCGGCGACATCGCGGGTCCACCACCCCATCTGGTCCACGCGCTGACCCGCCGCGTCAAAAAGATAGAGGTTGTCGCCGGTAGCCCCCATGTTAAAGTACGGTGGGAAGTCCGTGTGGGAGAGCAGGAAGAACTCACCGGGGTTCAAAACTGTTCCGTTCGGCACATAGTAGTCGTCGTCCACAACGATGGCCCAGTTGGAGATGTCCACAGCGCTGGTGCCCCTATTAAAGAGTTCGATGAACGGCGAAGCACTGCCGGGATTGACCTCGTTAATGACGACGTCGCTTCCACCGAGGTTATTCCCCGGGACGTCATTGGAGGCCCCCATGGTCGGGGACGGGTCCATGTTGAAGTCTGCCGCGTCGTCGTTGGTATCCTGGCCGTCGACCACGCGGGCGGAAGACCACTGATAGATCGGTGCCGGTGCACCGCCCATGCTCCCGTAGCCTACCTGGTCCACCAGGACGCCATAGTCGGGGTTGTAGAGTTTGATGATTGCGCCTTCATTGGGCAGGCTCAGGCCGGGCGCCTCGTTGTCCGTGATCTGTGCAAAACCACCCGCCGGGACCACCACCCCAGCAATGGTGGAGGTGTCTTCAAAGGAAGAGCCGGTGATGATGATGTGCCAGCCGTCCAGATTGGCATCTTGGGCTTCGGGGTTGTAAATCTCGATGGCCTCTGCATAGGTCGGGGTCACAATGAACTCGTTGATCTTGACGTAAACCAGGGCAGGGGGCGTCAGGATGGTGACCCGCACGCGACCTTGCGCCGGGTTTAACTCAAACCGAACCAGGTCGCCATCATTGGCCGTGAAGGTGAAGGGCGTGCCCCAGTCCCAGACGAACCCTTCCGCCGCATATTGAGGTTGCCAGGAGTTGTACTGGAGCAGGACCTTGAAGTTGTAGGTGCCGCCGGTTGAGATGATGCCTTGATAGGTGTAAATGCCGTCTCCAGCAATGGAATCGCCGTTGGTGCCGTTATCGTGCATCACCATGGTCGTGTCGGTTGCGGACCAATCGCCCGTGGCCCCGAATTCCGTTTGGCAATCCCCAACCACGAAGAAAGGTGCGCCGACGATATCCGCCATCTTGGAGTCGTAGACGAAATTGGAGTCGGGCAAAAAGCCATCGCCCTGCGGAGCCCGAACAAAGTAGAAATAGATCTCGTCGCCGGTATTGAAGTTAATCGGGATGTTCTGGCCAGGGTACTGAGGCACGGCTGGGGGCCAGAAGCCGGTCCTTCGGACCACCTGATAGCCGGCACCACTCCATCCAAAACTGCCCGTTGTAGAAGCGATGTGGAGGGTGTAAATGCCGTCCCCGGGGGCTGCATCGCCGTTCAAGCCGTGGTCGTTCATGTAGGTTGCAGCATCGCCGTTATCCCAGTCATTTCCACCGGTCAGTTCAGATTCAATGTCGCCCACCAGGTTGGCCCAGTTGCCGGGCGCGGGATAGGTCATGTCGGTGAAGTCGGTGGAGCAATCGTCGGTGTCCTGGTCCGGTGGGATTCGTTCCAAAGAATGACCACTGGGTACATCCGGGCCTGGAACAATGGTGCCGTATCCACCCGTGCCATAGACCACGGCATCCAGGACGTTGTCGTTGTTATCAATGAGCAAGACTTCATCGCCGGAGTTCGCCATGTACAGATTTGTGCCTTGGATAGGAATCATGTCCGGGACGTTCGGGTCAGAGTCCTCAATCTCCAGGTCGGGATTGAACCCCCAATCCCCGGCGAAGCCAGTGGCCTTCTGTGCGATGATCACCACCTGGCCCGGTTGGATCGTAAAGCCATCGGGAAACTGGAAGACACCTTCGGTCCCTCCTGGATACGATTCTTCGTCGGTGATCTTATAGCCAGTCATATCGATGGCCGCCGTCCCCCGGTTATAAATTTCAACCCACTCTCGGTCAGTATCTGAGCCATTGGCATCATAGAGAACTTCGGTGATCAGGAGATCGGAGTTCGGGGTCTGAGCGGAGAGGAAGCCGAAAAGACCGGCCACGAGGGCCAGAATCCCCACACGCGGAAACATACGCTTCATCGTGAATCCTCCTTCTTGTGTCCGAATTATAAAGCGGGCGTGAAAGGGAAAAGGGCACTGCCAATGGGGTGCCCACTCCATTGCTGTAAAATTGGGGAAACGGGTCCGAAGGAGGTTCATTGTCATGTACCCGGTTCTTTTCCGGATTGGCAACTTTGCAGTTTCTTCCTATGGGGTCATGGTCGCCTTGGGCTTTTTCTTGGCGTACTGGACCGCAACTTTAGAATTCCGTCGTTTACGGCTTCCCCTGGGGCCCCTCCAGGATATGCTCATCGCCGCGGTCGTTGGCGGCATCCTGGGAGCGAAACTCATGTACATCTTTGAAAACGTTCCCCTGGCTGAGTTTCTGTCACATCCTTTTCGGTATCTTTTGGAACGTTCGGGCTTGACCTATTACGGGGGGTTTCTGTTGGGCGCAATTTTGGTCCTCGCAGTTGTTCAGGTACGCCGGCTTCCCTTTGGAAAAGTGGCCGATGCCTTGGCGCCGGGCCTGGCTTTAGCGTATGCAGTGGGCCGGATCGGCTGCTTCCTTGTCGGCGATGACTACGGGGTGCCGACCACGTTGCCTTGGGGTGTTGCGTTCCCTCAGGGCGCACCCCCGACTCCTCCCGGTGTCCGCGTCCACCCCACCCAAATCTATGAGACACTGACCATGGGCTTGGTCTTTTATCTCCTGTGGCGTCTACGAACCCGGTCCCATCGACCTGGCTGGCTCTTCAGCCTCTACTTGGTCCTGGCGGGCCTCGAGCGGTTCCTCATCGAATTCATCCGAATGACCACGCCCAGTCCGATCCCTGGGCTCACCTGGGCTCAGGTCATCGCCCTGGGCATGGTTTTGGTTGGAGGAGGACTGTTATACCGATTCCGGAGAGGAGCATCTCCATCGGTTCCATGACCCCCTCGGGATTCCAACTCCGGATCCTACAGTACCACAACGTGACTCCCACCTTTGAACCAGCGGGCACTTGGGTGACCCCCCGTCAGTTCCGTCGCCATCTTCAGGAGGTCCGGAGATTGGGGCTTCCGGCAGTCGATCCTCAGCAATGGGAGTCCATGCTCCATCATCCCGGTGTCCTCTGGACCTTTGATGACGGCTTTGAGGGGGTGTACCGCTATGCCTTTCCTCTTTTAGAGCGTTGGGGGATCCGTGGTTTTGTGTTCGTCGTGGTTGGAGCCATCGGCACGTGGAACCACTGGGATGCGTCGTTTGGCCGGCCGATCCGCCATCTTTCAAGGGAAGAACTCCTGGCCCTCCATCGTGCAGGCTGGCAGATCGGCTCCCATTCTCTGACCCACCCGGACCTGACGCAACTCTCCCCAAAGGAACTTCGGCAGGAACTTATAGAGTCCAAGGCCCGATTAGAGGATCTCCTGGGCACGGAGGTTTCTGCCTTTTGCTATCCCTTTGGTCGATGGAACCTGCGGGTCCGGGAGGCGGTCCAGGAGACCGGCTACAAGGTCGCATTTTCCTCACGACCCTGGGGAGAGCCCTATGACCCTTTTGCGATCCCAAGAATTGGGGTTTACCTGATCGACCTCCAGATCACTCCCAAATTAGACGTCACCCATCCCTTTGCGGCGGGCTATCGAGTTCTTCAGAGGGTCATCAACGCATTTGCGAGGCTTTCTGGATTCGCACGTCATCGAGCCCCGTGGCTTGCCCGATTGGCGGGCATGCGACTCTCGGGTCGGCGGTCCCTCTGAGTCCGAAGGAATTCCAGGATTTGGTCCGCCGCGCGATCCATCGCGCCCGGGGGCCCCAAAAGGTCCCGGATCGAGAGGAGACGGGTTCGGATCTGGGCGTAGGCCTGGGGGTTCTCCAATAG
>WFXO01000056.1 GCA_015490555.1 Caldifarciminota bacterium
ACCCAGGGGTTGTCCAAGATCGTTCGCGTAGAAGCCATAGAAATCACCGGCGTCCAGAGTCCCATTGGAATTCACATCTTTCCAGGCGACCACATAGTAGGTTCCAGGGGAAACTTCCAGGGTAACCGAGGCTTCCACAGAAGATCCGATGGCTGCTCCTTCGGTGACCAAATTCTGGAACTGTGCATCTGAATAGATCTGCACGCGAGCGTTGTTAACGTCGACACCGGTGCCTGCCTGCGGACGGATCGTCACATGGATGGCGGTTACTTTAGGCTGTTCTTTCTTTTTACATCCCACGAGCCCAAAGACCACCACGAGCGCGATCGCTACGCCACTCTTCCAGCCTCTCATCATAACACCTCCTTAGGACAAAATAGAAAATTTTGTTTTGCACAATTATACACGATGGACACCGCGAAGACTCACTCTTCAACCCCCTGGACGTCAATGTCCTTCAGAGTTCGACGGGCCAACCCCTGGAGGACCCGGCCCGGCCCGACTTCCACGAACACCCGGCCACCCCACCGATACGCTTCCTGAAGCGATTCCACCCAACGTACCGGCGACCGGAGTTGCTGTTTGAGAGCCTCACAGATCTCGTTCAAATCTCGGGTTGCCTTCGCAGTGGCGTTGCAAATTACGGGGACTCGGGGCTCGTGGTACACCGCATTTTCCAGCACTTTTTCGAACGCTTTGGCCGCCGGCTCCATCAAGGGAGAATGAAAGGCTGCGGAGACCCGCAACGGGATCACCCGCCGGGCGCCCTGCGCCTTCAGCCGATCCATCGTCTCTCGGACCGCAGGAATCTCCCCAGAAATGACCACCTGCTCCGGGGAGTTGAGGTTGGCAACCACTACGGTCCCGGGGACTTCTTCCAGGACCGTTTCGATCTCCTCAGGTGTCAGGCCGATGACGGCCGCCATCGTGCCCGCCGCTTCTTCCGACGCCTTTTGCATCAACCGGGCCCGTTCGCCCACAATCTTGATGGCAGTCTCGAAATCCCAGATCCCCGCCACATAAAGCGCGACGAATTCCCCAAGGGAATGGCCCATGACCAGGTCGGGACTCTCCCCTTGCTCTTCCAGGTGCTGGGCCAGAGCCGCCTCATACACGAAAAGGGCCGGCTGGGCAAACAGGGTCTGGGTTAACCGCTCCTCTGGCCCCTCAAAGGAGACCTCTCGCAACGGCAATCCAAGGATCTCCTCTGCCTTGTGGTATAGGTCTCGAACCCAATCGTATCGCTCATACAGGGTCTTCCCCATGCCGACCCGCTGGGACCCCTGACCGGGGAACATCCACACCTTCATGACATCCGACCTCCCTTACTGGTTTCTGGACCTGGTGGGAAACTAAGAAACTTCCGGCTCTTCCGAACCGCGTACAGTGCCAACGCAAAGATCAAGACCATCATGGTATGAATCGCGATGTCCCAGAGCATCATCACCTGAATTTCACCCTCCACGGTCTGCACTCCCAAGAACAGTAAGCGTCGGACCGACGCAATGACGGCCACGATTAAAAAGGGCTCCAGGGGCAACGTCCGGCTCCGCAGATACCCCACTGCGGTCCAGACCAATTCCAAGATGATGAGCACCAGGAGGGCATCATGGATCAGTTGATACGCCAATTGCAGAATCTGTTCACCACGGGCTACACCCCCCAGGAGTTTCACCATGAGATCCCAGAAGACGAGGGCGGCCGTGATCAGGAGCGCGAGGGCCACCAAAACCTGAAAGATATCATCTGCCCCTTCCAAAACCCGAATCCATAGGGTCTTTGACCCGAACCCTTTCCGTGCTTTTGGGGCATCCATAAAACCTAACCTCCAAAATTCTGCCAACCAGCGTTGTATGGATATTATGAGGCATGGGTTTCTCTCTGGAGCCGGTTTTTGAATTTCCCTCCACCGTAGCGTAAAATCGGTGTCATGAAACGGCTTTGGGCACCCTGGCGCATCACGTATATCCGCGAAATCGAAAAGATTGAAGGCTGCATCTTCTGTACCAAACCCGCTGAGAACCAGGACGACAAAACCTATATTTTATATCGCGGTGACTATACCTTTATTCTGCTGAACATCTTCCCCTACAACACTGGCCATTTAATGGTGGCTCCCTATCGGCACATTGCGAACCTGGAGGATCTTACCCCGGAAGAACAGCGGGAACTCTTGCATTTGACGACAATCTCGGTGCAGGCCTTGAAGCGGGCCTTTCAGCCGGAGGGATTCAATCTGGGGATCAATCTCGGCCGGGCCGCGGGCGCCGGCTTCGACCAACACCTGCACATGCACATTGTTCCACGCTGGACCGGAGACACAAACTTTATGCCCGTGATTGGCGACACCAAGGTCATCCCCGAGGGCTTAGAGGAGACCTACAAACGATTGAAACCGATCATCCATGAACTCCTCCAATCCTAAACCCTTGCGACTTGCGATCCTGTGTGGGGGGCGGTCTGCCGAGCACGAGATCAGCCTCATCTCGGCCCGTTCGGTCCTCCAGGTGATCTCTCGAAACCGCTACGAGATCACCGTCATTGGCATCAGCCGGGGAGGCTATTGGGTCGCAGATCCAGAGTTTGAGCAGGAACTCCTGGAGGGTCTGGAGGCCCTCGAAGACACCCATCCCCTGGTCCAGCCCCACAAGGGTCGGCTGCCAGCAGAGGTCCTGGAGGTCCTCCGCAAGCAGGATGTCGTCTTTCCCCTGCTCCATGGCCCGTTTGGGGAAGACGGCACGGTCCAGGGCTTCTTAGAACTGGAGGGCATCCCGTATGTCGGCTCGGGGGTGGCGGCCTCTGCCGTCGCCATGGACAAGGTCCTGACGAAGAACATCCTTCAAGCCCATGGCATTCCGGTGGTCCCCCATGTTGTTTTATACGAGGTGGACCATCGCCAGGCTCCTGAGCAGTCTCTCCAAAAGGTCCAAACTCGGCTTTCGTTGCCGGTTTTTGTAAAGCCGGCGAATCTCGGCTCGAGCATTGGCATCACCAAAGTAAAAAACTGGGCGGCCCTTCTGGATGCCCTGGATCTGGCCTTCCAGTATGACACCAAAGTCCTGGTGGAGCAAGGGGTTCCGGCCCGTGAGATCGAGGTCAGTGTTCTGGGCAATGAACAGCCGGAGGCCACGATCCCTGGTGAGATCCGGCCGTCTCGGGAATTCTACGATTACGAGGCCAAGTACCTGGACGACCGTTCGGAACTCCTGATCCCGGCTCCGCTGGATGAACGTCAGGTGCGGATTTTCCAGGATCTGGCGGTACGGGCCTACCGGGCCATCGATGCGGCAGGTATGGCACGCATCGATTTCCTCCTGGACCGGGAGACGGGCGAGGTCTTCGTCAATGAAATCAATACCATCCCCGGGTTCACACCCATCAGCATGTATCCCAAACTCTGGGAAGCCTCAGGCCTGGCCTATCCCGACCTCATCAACCGTTTGATTGATCTGGCCCTGGCCCGGGCTCGGACCCGGTCCCAGAAATCCGTCGTCTGGAAACCTTCTCCGTAGCCCTTCGCCCATCCTTCGGGATCCTTTCCAAGGTGTAAAATAAAAGTTGGACCCGAACAGGAGCGTGTATCATGACCGGTTCTCCTTGGTTGTTTTTTGTCGGTGCCTATCTGGTGGGGGCGATCCCCTTCTCTTACCTGATCGCCCGGTGGCGGAGTGGAATCGATATTCGACACCTTTATGATGGCAATGTGGGAGCCCATAACGCGGCCCGGGCGGCCGGATTACCCTTTGGATTCCTGGCGGCATTCCTGGATGGTCTCAAGGGGTTCAGTGTGGGGGTCGTGGCACAAGGGCTCTATGGTCCCCAAAGCGGTGTGGTCTGGTTCGCCGGTCTGTGTGTCCTCCTTGGGCATCAATTCCCGATTTACCTCCGGTTCCGTGGCGGCAAAGGCATCTCCACCCTTTACGGATTTTTCTTTGCTCTCTATCCGGGATTGACCACCTTTTTCCTTGCCGTCGTTGTCTTGGCCTTTGCAATCACCCGGAACTTTGATCTCTCGTTGGCGATTGCGATGATCATTTTCCCATTCGCCGGGCTCCGGGTGGTGGGCTCGACGGCGAATTGGCTCCGGCTTGTCGGCCTGATGGCTGTGATTGGTTTGAAAAAACTCATTGATTTGCCGTATGAACGCATGACCCTGCAACAGCACCACGAAAAAGGGAACGATGTGACCTAAGGCGCTCGAAGAAGCAGGGCAACGAAAACGAGGAGGTTTGCTATGGCACAACAACGGGTAGCCATTGTCTCGGCGGTCCGTACGCCGATCGGCCGGTTTATGGGCGGCCTCTCGGCCTTAGAGGTCACGGATTTGGGGGCGGTTGCGATTCGGGAGGCGCTCCGAAGAGCGGGCCTCGAGGGCACGGAAATTGACGAAGTGATCATGGGCAATGTCCTTCAGGGTGGGGCGGGACAAGGGCCGGCCCGCCAGGCGGCCATCAAAGGAGGGGTGGATCCGAAGACCCCGGCTTTTACCGTCAACATGGTTTGTGGGTCCGGCTTAAAAGCGGTGATGTTGGGTGCCCAGGCCATCGCGCTGGGCCAGGCCCGAATCGTGGTCGCTGGCGGCATGGAGTCCATGTCCAACGCCCCGTTCGCCATCAAGAACTATCGGAAAGGCCATAAGTACGGCAATGCGGAACTCATTGATTTGATGATCTACGACGGCCTGCTGGACGCCTTCTCCGGCCTCCACATGGGCAATCTCGCAGAGTACACCGCAAAGAAAGCGGGGCTCACCCGAGAAGAACTCGACCAGTTCGCATATGAGAGCCATCAAAAGGCCGTGAAGGCCATCGAGAATGGCTACTTCGACGAGGAAATTGTACCCGTGGAAGTCCCCGGCCGAAAGGGCGAGGTCCAGGTCGTCAAGGTCGACGAAGGCCCCCGGAAGGATACCTCCCTGGAGAAACTTGCCAAACTCAAGCCCGCTTTTGAAAAAGATGGCATGATCACGGCCGGGAACGCCTCCACCTTAAATGACGGTGCGGCGGCAGTAGTCTTGATGAGCGAAGATGAGGCTGAGAAACGCGGCTTAGAGCCTCTGGCGATCATTGAAGGCTACACCTCGGGCGCGGTGGAGCCGAAAGAACTCTTCTTTGCACCGATCACGGGTGTCCAAAAACTCATGAACCTCTTGGGTCTCAAGGATATTGGTGCGTTTGACTTGATCGAGATTAACGAGGCGTTCGCTTCGCAAACCCTGGCCGATGGCAAAGCCCTCGGCTTCGATTGGAGCAAGGTGAATGTCCACGGCGGCGCGATCGCGTTGGGTCACCCCATCGGGGCCAGTGGGACCCGGATCCTCGTGACCCTTCTCTATGCCATGAAGCGGTATCAGGCTTACCGTGGCCTGGCCACCCTCTGCATCGGCGGTGGGATGGCCGTGGCCATGTCCGTAATCCGACCCTCATAAGACCGAAAAAGGAGGTACACCCATGAAAATCGTCGTTTTCTTCAAAAGAGTTCCGGATACCGGGATCCCCGTTCAGGTCAATGAAACGGGGAACGATATTGTCCGTGAAAACCTGAACTACGTGGTGAACCCTTACGACGAGTTTGCCATTGAAGAGGCGCTCCGCATCAAGGAGAAGGTCGGCGATGCGGAAATCGTTGCCGTGTCTCTTGGTGATGATGGGGCCAAAGAGACCCTACGGAATGCCCTTGCCTTGGGGGCGGACCGGGCGGTCCACCTGAAGGTCCCGACAACCGCCTTTGTTCCGCCGGATGTCACCGCCAAGGCGTTCCATCAGTTCCTGAGTCAGGAGGGCTTTGATCTCGTCCTGATGGGGAAAGAAGCCGTGGACGACAATTTTGGCGTCGTCCCAGCCTATTTGGCAACTCTGGCCGGCGTGCCGCTGCTGACGTATGTCGTACAACTCGAGATCGGAGACGGCAAAGTGAAGGTCCATCGCGAAACCGATGATGGCGCGGTCGAAGTCGAGGCCCCGATGCCCTGCATCCTCACCACGGAAAAGGGATTGAACGAGCCCCGGCTCCCGACCCTGCGCGGCATCATGATGGCCAAACGGAAACCCATCGATGAGGTCGAAGTGACCCTATCCGACAGTGCGCTGAGCCTGGACCACATGGAGATGCCGCCGAAGAAGGAAGCAGGGGTCGTGATCCAGGATGAGTTCCCGAAAAACGTGGAGCGGCTCCTGGAGATCCTTCGCGAGAAAAAGGTCCTGTAAAGGAGGTGGATCATGGCCAAGACGCTGATTTTTGTCGAAACCTTTGAGAATCAAGCCAAAAAGGGCTCTTTGGAACTCTTTACGCTGGCACGGCAGTGGGGGGATGAGATTGTGGCGGTTGCCGCCCACCTGAACGATCCCCAGGGCTTGGGAGCCTACGGTGCCCAAAAGGTCATTGACCTCCAGGGGCTTCCTGAAGCCTATATCGGCGAAACCTATGCCCAAGCCCTCAAGCAGGTGGTTGACCAGGAAGCGCCGGATGTCGTTCTCTTGCCGGGCACGCCCAATGGGAAGGAACTCGCCGGGCGACTCGCGGCGTTGCTGGAGGTGCCCACCGTGACGGATGTGATGGAGGTCCAACGCGAAGATCCCAGCTTTCTCCTGAAAAAGACGGCCTATACCGGCAAAATCTTTGGCTTCTTCCGGCTGACGGCCAAGCCCGCGGTCTTCGCCATGAAACTCAAGGCTCTGCCCGTGGAACCCGTGGATGCTGGATCTGCAAGCGTCGAAA
>WFXO01000057.1 GCA_015490555.1 Caldifarciminota bacterium
GGGGTGGGATCGGGACCCGCGGGCCGGGCGAAAAGAAACTCGAGGTGGACCGGCGGCGGATCGTGGACCGCATCGCCTTCCTCAAACGCAAACTCAAGGAGATCGAACGCACCAAAGCCCTCCAGCGGAAACGCCGGAAAGGCCTGTTCAAGGTGACCCTGGTGGGCTACACAAACACCGGCAAGTCCACCTTGATGAACCGCCTGACCAAGGCCCACCAACTCGTCGAAGACAAACTCTTCGCGACCCTGGATGCGGTCACACGCATCCTATACCACCCCAATCGGGCCATCCGGATTGTTCTGTCTGATACCGTGGGTTTTATCGAAGATCTCCCCCCGGGCTTGGTCGCCTCGTTCAAGGCAACCCTGAGTGTGGTCCAGGAGGCGAACCTCCTACTCCATGTCATCGATGTGTCCCATCCCCGGCTGGAAGACCGGATCGAAGTGGTCGAACGAGTTTTAGAGGAGATTGGTTGCGAGCACTTGCCCCGCATCCAGGTTTTCAATAAGATTGACCTATTGTTGGAACCGGAGATCCTGGACCGGCTCCGGGACCGATATCCCGAGGCCGTTTTTGTTTCGGCAAAAACCGGCGAAGGCCTGGACGTGCTGACACAAAAGATCTATGAACGCGCAGAAGCCTACTTCGAGCAGCAGCCGACCCGTACACCGGCCACCGAAGGGAGTCTGGGATGAGAACCCTCGTCATCATCCCCACCTATAACGAACGAGAAAACATCCGGGAACTAATCCGACAGGTCCGGGAGATTGCCCCTACGGTGGAGATCCTGGTGGTGGACGACAACTCGCCCGATGGGACCGGCCAAATTGTTGCGGAGATCGCCGAAAAGGACTCTCAAGTCCACCTGCTACAACGGCCTGGCAAGATGGGGCTCGGCTCGGCCTATGTGGACGGCTTCCGGTATGCCATGGATCGGGGCTTTGACTGCGTCATGGAGATGGACGCCGACTTTTCCCACGACCCCCGCGATATCCCCAGATTCCTCGAAATGATCAAACACTACGACATCGTTCTCGGGTCCCGGTATACGAATGGGATCAGTGTGGTCAATTGGCCCATGCGCCGGCTGATGTTGTCGTATATGGCCAACCGGTATGCCTCCCTTGTCACAGGGGTGCCGATTCGGGACTTGACCGGCGGCTTTAAATGCATCCGGACCCGGGTGCTGGAGGCCATTGATCTTGACACCATCCGGTCGGATGGTTATGCTTTCCAAATCGAGGTAACCGTGAAGGCCTGGTATCGTGGCTTTGCAATTGTGGAGATTCCGATCGTCTTTGTGGAACGGCGAAAAGGCCAGTCGAAAATGAGTAAACGCATCATCTGGGAAGCCTTTTGGATGGTCTGGCGGTTGCGCTTGGAACACTTGTTCAAAAAGAGGAGGCCTGTTGGGACCGTTCCCAGTGGATGAAGGGTGACGGAGAGACCGCCTCCCATTCTCGGGAGACGGCGAGCCAACGACATACCGAGAAACTTTACGCTCCCCACCCGAAAAAGGGCGTCGGGGCCTTGAAGACCCGGCCCGAGCAAAGGGGTGGGGATTTCTTTATGGCAAACAACAAACGAGAGGCATACAGGAAGGAGGCATGTCCATGCGGATCATCGTAACCGGAGGGGCAGGGTTCATCGGGTCCCATGTGGTGGACCGATACCTCGAACTCGGCCATGAGGTCATGGTCATTGACGACCTGACCACGGGAAAACGGGAATACGTGCACCCCGATGCCGTCTTCTTTCATATGGACATCCTGGATCCACGGATTGAGCGGATTTTCAAAGACTTCAAGCCCGATGTCGTCAGTCATCATGCCGCCCAGATTAGCGTCATCAAGTCCACCCAGGACCCGATCTACGATGCTCAGATCAATATCCTGGGCTCCCTCCGAATCATCCAGTACTGCCTCAAATATGACGTCCAGCGCTTTATCTTCATCTCTACGGGCGGCGCTTTATACGGCAACCCTCAAACCCTCCCCTGCAAAGAAGAGCATCCGGCCCATCCCTTGTCTCCGTATGGGGTCGCGAAGTTGTCCGTGGAAAAGTATCTCTATGCCTACCACATCAACTACGGGTTCCCGTACGTGGTACTGCGGTATGGCAATGTTTACGGCCCTCGGCAGGACCCCTATGGCGAGGCAGGTGTGGTCGCGATTTTCACAGAGCGGATGCTCCGAAACCAACCGGTTCAGATCTTCGGGGACGGCACACAGGAACGAGATTTTGTGTATGTCGAGGACGTGGTGGAAGCCAATGTCCTGGCGCTGGATGCCCCCATCCACAACACCGAACCCACCGGCCCGGTCTACAATATCGGAACCGGAAAAGGGACCTCCGTCAACGAAATCTTCGAAGGACTCAAGGCGATTACCGGGTATGAACAGGCCCCGCAGATGGAGCCCCCGCGTCCGGGTGAGGTGTACAAAATTTACTTAGACGCAACCAAAATCGAGAGAGAATGGGGCTGGAAGGCCCGGGTCTCTTTACGGGAAGGGCTCCAGCGGACCGTCACGTGGTTCCAGAAGAACTTGAACCCATCAGCCGTCACCACCCCCACGCGGAGGGCATAGGGGACAACCCGGAACCACTTTTTGCCAATCTCAATCTGTGCCCCCTTCCTCTCTGGGACCAAGAATTTCGATGGATTGTGTTTTACCGTGAAGCGTGACGGTGGCCCCTCACGGCCTCTGGCAAACGTTTCAAGAGGGGGCATCGTCAGAAGCCATCCATTCATAAGTCCGGATTGACCTTTCGAGAACTTTTCCATCGCGGCCAAAGCCGCTCCTACAACGTTTTCGGTATGGCATCTTGTAGGAGCCACTTGAGCGGCGAATTTATGGATTCACAGTCCTCCCTGGTCAGGACCCACCCCCACAACACACAGTCCCTCCCTGGCCAGGAACCTCCACAACACATAGCCCCCCTGGTCAGGAACCACCGCAGCATATTCCCTCCCTGGTCAGGGACCACTGCAACATATAGCCCCTCCCTGGTCAGGGAGGGGATTGGGGAGAGTCGTTTCATAAAAATGGTTCGTGGTGAGTGGTTGGGATTTTCAAATCCTCCTGAGTCCCCCTTTGGAATGTACCTGACTGGGGACATGTAGGTCGCGGCGAAAGCCGCTTCTACCTCGATCTTTGTCGGCCCGGAAGGGACCTTCCTTCCCCGTTTTCTTGTAGAATCTTTCTTGTAGGAGCCGCTTCAGCGGCGACTTGATTCGTTTTTTTACATGACAACCTCCCATGGAGACGCATACCGGAGAGGTTTTTCACAGCCTTTCGTGTAGATTTTTAAATGAGCCAACGATCCACATTTCGTATAGATTTTTGATGAGCCAATGCGGTGAGTTGACTTCCAGGAAGGCAGAAGGTATAATCCTACCCGTCTATTTTTCCGAAAGGGAGGCAATTTTCCCATGAGAGTGAAAACGGGATACACACGGCGAAGGCGCCATAAGAAGATCAGGAAACTGGCCAAAGGGTATTACGGACAGAAGTCTCGTACATATCGGAAAGCTCACGAGGCCGTGATGCGGTCCTTGCAGTTCGCGTACATGCACCGTCGGGAGAAGAAAGGGGATTTCCGTCGGCTCTGGATCATTCGCATCAATGCTGCTGCGCGAGCTGAGGGACTGAACTACAGCACCTTCATGCACGGGCTCAAGAAGGCCGGCATCCAGATGAGCCGGAAGGTCCTGGCGGATCTTGCAGTCCGGGACCCTCAAGGGTTTTCAGACTTGGTGAGTCGGGCCAAGGCGGCCCTGGCATCGGCATGATGGTGCACCGCGAGGAGGGCCCCTTTGGCAACTTTAGAAGACCTCAAAGAGAAGGTCCGTTCCCTGCGGACCGAATTCCAACAGGCCCTGGCACAAGCCCAGGATTTGGGCCTCCTCGAACAAATTCGGGTCCGATTCACCGGCCGTAAAAGCGAACTCACCCAACTCCTCCGCTCCTTAAAAGACCTTCCCCCCGAGTCTCGACGCGAGGCAGGGGAACTTTTGAATACCCTTAAAGAGGAGTTTCTGAGCGCTCTCCAGCAAAAGCGGCAAGAACTCGAAGCCAAGGCTGTCCAACGGCTCGATCTGACCCTGCCTGCTCGCCCACTGACCTGGGGAACCCTTCACCTCCTGACCCTGACCCTCAAAGAAATCCTTGAAATCTTCGCAGGAATGGGGTTCACCATCGAGGAAGGCCCAAATATTGAATGGGATCATTACAACTTCGAAGCCCTTAATATTCCCAAGTATCACCCGGCACGGGAGACCCAGAGCACGTTCTTTATCACGGACGAGATGTTGCTCCGGACCCATACATCTCCGGTACAGGTCCGGGTCATGGAGCGGAAATCCCCACCCCTTCGGTTTGTTGCGCCGGGGCGTGTCTTCCGGGTAGACCCCTTCGATGCCTCCCACGCCCCTGCCTTCTTCCAGATGGAAGGGCTGTATGTGGATCGGCATGTCACGTTTGCCGAACTCAAGGGAACCCTGGAAGCCTTCCTCCGGCAGTTCTTTGGAGAAGAAACCAAGGTGCGATTTGTCCCTTCTCACTTCCCCTTCACCGAACCTTCGGCCGAAGTGCTGATCCTCTGGCGAGGAGCCCAGGGACGTGAGCAGTGGCTGGAAGTTCTGGGGTGTGGGATGGTCCATCCCAATGTCTTCCGCGCTGTGGGATACGATCCCCAGGAATGGAAAGGGTTTGCGTTCGGGTTCGGCATCGAACGCCTGGCCATGGTCAAATACGGGGTCCCGGATATCCGATGGTTCACCGAAAATGACCTCCGATTCCTGAAGGGGGCACGACGATGAAGTTCTTGTACTCCTGGCTCATGGAATACCTGGACCTGGACCTCCCGCCAGAGAAGGTCGCAGAGGTCCTGGAAAGCATGGGGATCGAAGTCGAAGAGATGGTGGACCTCTCGGCCCCGTATCGGGATACGGTCGTCGTGGGAGAAATCGTGGACCTTCAGCCCCATCCTCAGGCCGATCGGCTCCAGGTCCTAAAGATCCATATCGGCAGCGAGACGATTCAGCAAGTATCCAGCGCGCCGGATCTCTATGTGGGGAAAAAGGTCGTGGTTGCCTTGCCCGGGACTCGGCTGGAAAAAGGCACGGTGGAGGCACGGCCGTTCCGGGGCGTGGAGTCCTATGGAATGCTGCTCTCGGAGGAAGAATTAGGCTTAGAGGAACAATCGAAGAGTGTGATCGAACTCCCGCCGGAGGCGAAGCCCGGAGAGCCACCGTTCCGGTATTTAGGATTAGACGACACACGTTTTGAGATCTATACCGCAACGAACCGTGCGGACCTCTTGGGGGTCATCGGAGTGGCCCGGGAGATCGCCGCCAAACTTGGCAAAAAGATCCGTACCCCGAAGCCGAAACTCCAAACCACCCAACGCACCTATCGGGTCATGTTGGACGATCCCCAGGGGTGTCCACGATATACCGCGCGTGTGATCGAGGGTGTAAAGGTCGGGCCGTCTCCCGCCTGGCTCCGACGCCGACTGATACTCTGTGGCTTCCGGTCTATCAACAATGTGGTGGATGTCACCAACTATGTACTCCTGGAATGGGGGCATCCGCTCCACGCCTTTGATCTGAAGAAACTCAAAGATCTCATTGTGGTCCGACGCGCCAAAGAGGGAGAAACCCTGCTGACTCTGGATGGTGAGGAACGAAGGCTTGGCCCGGACGTTCTCGTGATTGCCGATGCCGAGCGCCCTGTCGCCATCGCCGGCATCATCGGGGGCGAGGAAACGGGCGTCACCGAAGAAACCACGGAGATCCTCCTGGAAAGCGCTTACTTCGATCCTGAGACCATTCGACGCGGGGTCTCCATCCTGGAGGTCCAAACGGAATCCAGTCGGAGGTTCGCACGGGGGGTCGATCCGGAGGTGCCGCCGATCTCTTCGGCTCGAGCCACCCAACTCATTCTGGAAGTGGCTGGTGGGCAGGCCGGCACCTTGGTGGACGCCTATCCACACCCCATCCCCCGCACCACCTTGATCACCACCGGCGACCGGATCTCCGCCATCTTAGGGATCCCGGTTTCAAACGACGATCTGGTGGCGACCCTGCGTCGCCTTGAATTCCAGGCGGAAGACAAAGAGGGTCAGGTCTACATCACCGTCCCCTCCTTCCGGCCCGATGTCCAACTCGAGGAAGACGTCGCCGAGGAATACGCGAAGGTGTTGGGCTACGACGAGATCCCGGGGACGCTCCAGGCCTCCGGTGCCTTCCAGGGTACCGCGAAGATGCCCTTTGAGGACCTGTTGGTCGCACTGACCCGTGCGGGATTTACCGAGGTGAAAACTCTGGAGTTTGTCTCCGAATCCATGATCACGCCGTTTACCTCTGTAGAAAAGGCCGTGCGAATCCAGAACCCCCTGGGTGCCGAATATGCCTTCATGCGGGTCTCGTTGCTCCCAGGGCTCTTACAGGTCGTCTCTCTGAACCTCCGGCGTGGGGTGAGCCCGGTCTTTGTGTTCGAGTTGGGCAAAACTTACCACTGGCGCGGCCCGGATGCACTGCCGGACGAACCTCTCCGTTTGGGGGCAGCGGTAGCCGGGCGGTTCGAAGACCACTGGGCAGAGGCGGGCCGGGCAGTTGACCCCTATGACTTGAAAAAGGTCCTCTCGGTTCTGGAAACCCTCTATGGGGTCCAATTTCGGCTGGAGCCTGCGGAGTTTCCCTATCTCGTGCAAGGCGCCCACATTCTCGCCAACGGTCAGCCGATCGGCTGGCTGGGGGAGGTCCACCGCGATCTCCTCCGTCTCGTCGGCATCAAGACCTCGGTCTACGCGTTAGAACTGGATCCTGCGGCTCTCAAGGCTGGGGCCCCCACCTTCCAGATCCCGCGGTTCCCGCCGGTTAAACGCGATCTCTCTCTGCTGGTCGATGCAGACCGGACCTATCAGGAGATTGCTGATCTGATCGAATCCGCCCAACTCAAGCGATTGGACGCTTTCTGGCTCATTGATCTCTTCGAGGGCGACCCGCTTCCGAAAGGCAAAAAGAGCCTCACCCTGCGCTTTCGGTTCCTCAATCCAGAAGGGACCTTAGAGCAGGCGGAGGTCCAGGCCGAACTGGAGCGGCTGGCAGAGATGCTATCCGCTCAAGGCATTGTCATTCGGGGGTTAGACCGTGGCACTTGACCTCCTCCGAGAGAGGCTGGATAAATTAATTGAGCAAAAGGAGCGCTTGGCACGTGAAAATCAGGCGCTCAAAACCCGCGTTGAGGAATTAGAATCCGCGGTTTTGAAAATTCGGGAACGATTGACAGAAGTGGAACGAAGACTCGAGAGGTTGTTAGAGCAGACTGAGGTTCTGGATCATGAGTGACGGAGGATTCCGACCCGTGAAGGTAGAGATCGACGGCGCAGCCTATCGGATGCGGACAGACTACGAACAGGACGAACAGGTCCGTCGGATTGTCCGGTTTTTGAATGAACGGATCGAGCACTATCGGAACCGCCAACGGGACGTGCATCTGAGCCGGGAACGCCTGTATCTTCTGGTGGCGTTGAATCTGGCCGCGCTTTACTTAGAGGAACACGACCGACGGAAGGTGCTGGAACAGACCTTAGACGAGTTGAACCACCGTCTGGCGCAAATGGTGGAAGAACCATGATTGGGACAACCCCCTGCGGTACTCGTGCATTAACGGGGATAAGCCCGAGGCCAGCACCATTCAAAGGGGGGTCGACTGAGATCCCCACGTTGAATGAGGGACCTTTCGGGCCTATCCCGGCGCGGTACCCGCGGGGGGTTGATTTTCTTTTCCAGGGAGGTGAATTTCATTGGAAATTTTTGAACACGTTGAGGCATCGAAACAAGACCCAGACCGTTTACCCCTTTCTGCCCGTGCTTATCCCGAAGATTGGGACGAGGTCCTGGGACAGGACCACCTGTTGGGCCCAAACCGGCCCCTGCGGAGGTTAGTCGAGGCAAACAAACTCGTCTCCGCAGTCTTTTATGGGCCCCCAGGGACGGGGAAAACGGCCGTTGCACGGATTTTGTCGAAAAAGATCTCGGTTCCGTTCCTGGCCCTGAACGCCTCCCTGGCCAAGCCGAGTGATCTGAAAAAACTCATTCAACAGGCCCTTCATCTTCATCAAACCCGCGGGATTCGGCCCGTCCTCTACGTCGAAGAAGTCCACCGGTTTAATCGCCTGCATCAGGAAATCCTACTCTCCGCAACAGAACAGGGGGCCGTGGTCTTCATCGGTAGCACCGTGATGAACCCATACTTCTACCTATCCAAGGCCCTCCTCTCCCGGGCCCTGGTCTTCGAGTTCCGCCCCTTGGAAGAACGTCATCTTTTGGTCCTCATTGACCGGGTGTTGGAAAAAGAATTCCCCGGCCGAGACCTCTCCCCAGAGGTCCGGGTGGCCATTGCGCGACACGCTGACGGGGATGCCCGCCGGGCTCTCAACCTCATGGAGGCGGTCCTGGTGGCATGTCCGGATCCCCAGGTATCCCCGGCATGTGCGGAAGCGGTGATCGGCCGACGGATTCTCCGATACGATCAAAAAGGGGACGACCATTACGACCTGATTTCTGCGTTGATTAAATCGATCCGCGGGTCGGACCCGGATGCAGCCATGTATTGGCTCCTTCGCATGCTGGAGTCCGGGGAAGACCCGAGGTTCCTCCTGCGCCGCTTAATGATCCTTGCGGCAGAAGATATTGGCCTTGCAGATCCTCGCGCCCTGATCCTTGCCACCCAGGGTGCAGAGGCCTTCGATCGGGTCGGGCGTCCCGAGGCCGACCTGATCTTGACCGAGGTGGTGCTTTACTTAGCGAAAGCCCCCAAATCGAACACTGTGCTCCGCGCGCTGGTCCGCGCAAAGGAAGCGGTCCAGAAGGGGCCCTGGGCGGAAGTCCCCGACCATCTCAAGGACGCTCATTATCCTGGCGCCCAGGCCTTAGGACGGGGCAAAGGGTATCTCTATCCCCATGATTACGAAGGTCCGATTGACCAGGCCTACCTGCCGCCCGAACTTCAGGGCCTCAAGATCTTTGAGCCCAAACCGATCGGTGAAGAAGCACGGTATGTCGAGAACAAGGAGGTGAAAAAATGACCTTTCTCCCAATTTTCCTCGCTGCTTTTGGTGGTGCTGTCATTGGTGCCATTGTCGCATTTTTGTATTTTCGTCGAGGCTATTTGAAGCGCATGGAGGAGGCGCAGGGGACGTACGAGTCCATTATTGAAGAAGCCAAAAAAGAGGCCCAACGCATTAAGAAAAACGCCGAGATCAAAGCCAAAGAACATTGGCTCAACGAACGACGTGCTTTCGAGAAAGAGACCCAGCGCATGCGAAAGGAACTGGAAAAGGAACGCCGGCGTCAACAGGAGAGAGAGACCCAACTGGAAAAACGGATGGAGAGTCTCCAACGCCGGGAACGAGAACTCCTCCAGAAGGAACGGAGCCTGCGGGAGGCCGAAGACCGGTTAGCCAAACAGGAAAAACGGCTCCAGGAGTTGATTGACGAGGAATCCAGGAAACTGGAGAGCATTGCCAAGATGACCCGCGAGCAGGCAAAGGCGGAACTCCTCAAGAAGGTCGAAAAGATCGCAAGTTTGGAGGCTGCACAACTGGCCCACCGGATCCGCGAACAGGTCAAAGAAAAGGCCATGAAGGAGGCCAAAGAGATCATTGCAACGGCGATCCAGCGCTGCTCGGCCAGCCACACCGCCGAAACCACCATTACGGTGGTTCCGATCCCTTCCGATGAGATGAAGGGACGGATTATCGGTCGGGAGGGGCGAAACATCCGCGCCTTTGAGGCGCTGACCGGTGTTGAAGTTATCATTGACGATACCCCAGAGGCGGTGACCCTCTCGGCCTTTGATCCCATTCGACGGGAAATCGGGCGCCTTGCCCTGGAACGCCTGATCCAGGACGGCCGGATCCATCCCGCGCGGATCGAAGAGGTCGTAAACAAGGTCAAAGAAGAGTTCGAAGACTATGTCAAGACCATCGGGGAAAACACCATTCTGGACCTGGGGCTTTCCGGGATGCACCCGGAACTCCTCCACTTGATCGGCAAGATGAAGTTCCGTACCTCTTACGGACAGAACTTGCTGCAACACTCAATTGAGGTCGCCCACCTGGCCGGACTGATGGCCGGCGAACTCGGGCTGAATATCGAGATGGCCAAGCGCGCGGGGATTCTCCACGACATCGGCAAGGTCGTGGATCAGACCTATGAAGGGCCTCACGCATTGGTCGGCGCGCAGATCGCCAAGCGGTATGGCGAGAACGACCTTGTCGTTAACGCCATCGCTGCCCACCACGAGGAGGAAGAGCCCAAAACGCCGATTGCCATCCTGGTCGCCGCCGCCGATGCGATCTCCGGTGCACGACCGGGCGCACGCCGCGAGACCTTGGAAGCCTACATCAAACGGATCACCAAACTGGAAGAGATCGCTCATTCCTACACCGGTGTCCAGAAGGCCTACGCGATCCAGGCCGGCCGTGAAATTCGGATCATGGTGGAAGCCAATAAGGTTTCAGACATTGAGGCGGAGGAACTGGCCCGCGACATTGCCCGTCGGATCGAGTCCGAACTCGAGTATCCTGGCCAAATCAAGATCACGGTCATTCGCGAGACCCGTGTCGTGGAGTATGCACGCTGATGCCCGCACGAATCCTGTTTATCGGCGATATCGTCGGAAAGCCGGGCCGGAAGGCACTTCGCGAACTGCTTCAGCCCCTCAAAGAGGAATACAACGTGGACCTCACCATCGCCAACGTCGAAAATGCGGCAGGAGGGGCTGGAGTGACCGAAAAGGTCCTGCAAGAAATCCTGAACTATGGCATCCAGGTCCTGACCTCCGGGAACCACATTTGGGACAAACGGGAGGCACTGGAATTCATTGATCGCTATCCGAACCTCCTCCGACCGGCCAATTTTAACCCTTCCAATCCGGGTCGGGGCTGGGGGATCTTCTCAACCGAAACCGGCGTTTCCATCTGTGTGATCAACTTGATCGGCCGGCTGTTTACCGGCCTCTATGACTCACCGTTCCGGGTCATAGACGAAATTTTGGAACAAGTGGAGACCCCGATCCGGATCGTAGATTTCCATGCAGAGACGACCTCGGAAAAACTGGTGGCTGGCTATTACCTGGACGGCCGGGTCTCCGCGGTGATCGGGACTCATACCCACGTCCAAACGGCCGATGAACGCATTTTGCCACAGGGAACAGCCTATATCACGGACGTGGGGATGACCGGCGGATTGGAATCCGTGATCGGGGTGAAGCCCGACCAGGTGATCCGACGCCTGGTCTATGGGCTCCCAAATCGCTACGAGCCGGCCACCGCCCGGATCGGATTAGAGGCCGTGTTCCTGGAGATTGACCCTGAGACGGGTCGAGCATTACAGATCGAAAGGATACGGAGGGTACTCTCATGAGGGAAATCCCCTATGAGACGGTCGTGGAGACCGTCAAACAGATGTGCATGGAGGCGAACTACGAGATGGGGCCGGATATGTACGCGGCCCTCAGGACCGCCCTGGAGCGGGAGGAATCCCCCCAGGGCAAAGCTGTCCTCGAACAGATCATCGAAAACGCAGAGATCGCCAAGACCGAACGGGTCCCCATCTGCCAGGATACCGGAGTGGCGGTGTTCTTCGTGGAGGTTGGTGAGGATGTGAAGATCGTCGGTGGGAGCCTCAAAGACGCGATCTACGAAGGGGTCCGGAAAGGCTATCAGGAAGGCTACCTCCGGAAGTCCATGGTCCAGGATCCTTTGCGACGCGTGAATACAGGGGACAACACCCCGCCGATCATCCATTTTGACCTCGTTCCAGGGGACAAACTCCGGCTTCTCTTTGCGGCCAAGGGCGGAGGAAGTGAAAACATGAGTGTGGCACGGCTTTTTGCCCCGGCCGCAGGCAAGGAGGGGATCAAGAAGTTTGTCTTGGAGGTCGTAGAAAAGGCGGGGGGCAATCCCTGTCCGCCCATTGTGATCGGCGTGGGGATCGGCGGAAACTTCGAAATGTCAGCCATCCTCGCCAAAAAGGCCCTGTTCCGACCCATCGGCTCCCGGCATCCTGACCCCTTCTATGCCCAGATGGAAGAAGAGATCCTGGAAGAAGTCAACAAACTCGGCATCGGCCCCATGGGAATGGGCGGCCGGGTCACCGCCTTCGATGTCCATATCGAGGTGATGCCCTGCCATATCGCCTCATTGCCCGTTGCGGTGAATATCCAGTGCCATGCCAACCGGCACGTGGAACGTGAACTCTGAGGAGGCAACGCCATGAAGGAATACAAGCGGATTACCACGCCTTTGACCGAGGATGTGATTGCCGATCTCCGGATCGGGGATCGGGTCTTGATTTCCGGGGTCCTGTACACCGCCCGGGATGCCGCGCATAAACGGCTGGTCGAACTCATCGAACAGGGCAAGCCGTTGCCGATTGACCTCCAGGGCCAGATCATTTACTATGTCGGCCCGGCGCCGGCCAAGCCCGGCCAGGTCATCGGTTCTGCAGGTCCGACGACCTCCTACCGGATGGACCCTTACACCATCCCCCTCTTAAAACTCGGCCTGAAAGGCATGATCGGGAAAGGCAATCGGAGTCCGGAGATCCGGAAAGCCTGCCAGGTGTACAAGGCGGTGTACTTTGAAGCCGTCGGGGGCGCCGGCGCCCTGCTGGCCAAACGGATTGTCTCCGTTGAAATCGTGGCTTACGAAGACTTGGGACCGGAGGCGATCCGGAGACTGGAGGTCAAAGACTTTCCCGTGATCGTCGCCAATGATATTTACGGCGGGGATATCTTCGAAGAGGGCGTCCGAAAGTACCGCTTAACCGGAACCGGTTGAGGGCTTCGAACCTGCATCGGGGCTTTGCCAGACCTCGGGCCCGGTATAGACATAGAGATGATAGATGTGGGTGGACTCTAAGTCCCCGATCCACTCGTGGAAGAAGAAAAACATAAACATCTGGAAGAAAAACCATTCCCAGGAGAAGCCCGAATAGAGGGTAACCTTCACAAAGTACAAGGTCTCGGTTTCGTCCTGCCAGACGGGGAAGATGGCATGTTGAATTTCAGGTAGAAAGAGCCATTGAACCTCTCTTGTGGGCCAATAGACCATGCCGAGGTGTTCCTCGAACGCATCCGGGACAAAGATCAGCCAGGAATCAGGACCAAAGGTATAGAATCTGCCCAAGGTGGTATCCTGGAAGAGTACATTTCCCTGGGAATCATAAAGAATGCCCCGAGCGTCTAAAATCCATCCGTTTCGGATTGAGAATCCCTGATGTGGGGGACGAACACCTGTGAACCAGAGTTGGCGGTCTAACGAGGGGAAGGAAACCCGATAGTAAAGGGAGGAGTTTTCCGGGACCGCCACAAAGGCCTGAGGATCATCCGGGAGAGGGGCCAGATATTGGAGGTCCGTAGGGTCTTCGAGGGTATCTACCACCGGGGGCGGCGAATTTGTCAAAGCAATTTGGACGAGGGTAGACCCGATCCGGGCGATCCAGGTATTGCCCCCCAGCCAGATGGCATCGTAAAGGAAGTGCTGGGAATCAATGGGAACTGACCCAGTGAGTCCCAGGATTTCGTTGTGAAACACGGCCTGATTCGATTGGACGACGGAGTAGACCAGAGAGTCTTCCGGCGAGATTTCGTGGAGTTTGAACACGACGCCCTGGGTCTCCCATGACTTACGTTCTTCCCAATACTGGGGAACCTCCGGAGGTCCCTCAATCGATTTACACGCCCAGAGCCCCCAAAGCAACAACCAGAAACCCCACAGGGTTCGGCGATTAAAAGGCATAGCCGACCCCCAGTTGAAGTGTCATGTTTGTTCCTGCATTCGATTGAGAGATCCTGAGCCACTCAATGCTGAGGAGCCAGGGGGATTGTGGGAGCCTGA